>NZ_ATTI01000001.1:957500-1257500 GCF_000419605.1 Sphingomonas phyllosphaerae 5.2
CCATCAACGACCGCCTCGATCTGCTCCTGAACCGCGTCGATCTTCGCGCGTGCGTCGTTGGTCGAGATGCTCGTGCGGCTGGAAAGCGACTTGATCTCGGTCGCGACCACCGCGAAGCCCGCGCCGTATTGCCCCGCCCGTGCCGCCTCAATCGTGGCGTTGAGCGCGAGCAGGTTTGTCTGCTGCGCGATAGCATCGATGACGTCGACGATCTGCTCGATCGATTCCGCCTGCGCCTGGGTCTGCGCGACCGCGCTCCGCGCGTTGACCGCATGTTCATTTATCGAGCGGGCCGCCCGGCTGGTTCCTGCCACCTCCGTATCGATGCTGGTGAACGCGCATGCCATCCGCTGCGTGGCTTCGTTCGCCTCCCGCATCTCCTCGGTAAGCTGGAGCGCAATCACGTCGAGGTCCCGCGCGAGCTGTTGCTCCGTACCGGCGGACGACAACAAGATCTCGGCATGATGATCGAGATGCACCATCGCGCGCTGCGCCTCGCGGATCGCGCCTGCCACCCGGTCCTCGAAGGAACTGGCGAGCTGCGCCATGATCGCGCGTCGTTGCTGCTCCGCCTCATCCTCGGTACGGCGGATCGCCGTCGCGTTGCGCTGCTCGCGCTCCTGCGCTTGGTCGCGCAACGCCGCCGCCTGACGCTCGAGCTGCCGTGCCGTGTCACGCTGCGTCTGGAAGGTCTGCAATGCAGTGACCATCAGGCCGAACTCGTCGCGTCGCTGGTAGGAGGACAGGTCCAGATGATTCTCGCCATGCATGACCGCGCGCGTCGCGCCGGCGATGTCGGTGATCGACCGCACCGTCGACCGGCTGATGACATATGCGAAGCTCAGCCCGAGTAGGATCGCCACGGCCGACATAATAAGAATCAGCAGGATTGTGACGCGCGTTGTGAACACCGCTTCGGCGGCGCTGGCATCGGCATGTGCGACCCCCGCCTCGGACACCTGCCTGATACGTTGCTCAACCAGAGCCGCATGCGCTCGGAAGGGTGCGATCATGGCCGCGCTGCTCCCGAAATCGAGTTCGAGCATCGACGTGATGACCGCGACGGTTTCGCGATAGCGATCCAGCACCGCGACAGCGCGGTCAATCGTAACGCGATCGGTCGGGTGACCGGCCAGATAGGTGAGCAGGTCAGCGCGAACCTGCGTCAGGCCGTCTTTGATCGCCGCGGTATCGCGAGACACGTCAAACGCTGGATTTGCGGCTTTCGTGACGAGCAGACGATAGACGCGCGAGTCGTTCGCTCCGAAATTGCGCTCAATTGCGTTCAGCCGTCCTACGTCGTGCATGTCGCCGCGCACGATCCCGCTCACGTTGCGGTCCGCGACCAGCAATGCGGCCGCGCTCAGCACCGCGACCGCGACGAACAATCCCAGCATCAGTAAAGGGGTCGCCGCCACCTTGGTGGCGAGTGGACGATCCGCCAGCCGGGCGCGACGTTCTATCCAGTCTGCCAGTGCTGCGATCATGTCAGAGGTTCAGCCGCAGGCCGGTGCGGATGCGGCGATCCGCCGGGATCGGCGAGCCGGCGACCCCGCCTGCGAGCGTGAGGTTCTCCGCCGCGATATAGGCGGCGACGTGCGGAGAGAAACGGTAGCCCAGCCGCGCATCGATCCCCAGTGCATCGTTCACCCGCAACAGCGCGAGCTGCTGCGCGGCGCTCTGAATCGATCCCGATGGCGGCAGTTGGAGGAAGGAGATGACCCGCGCCGCAACGGGTACGTTGAGCTCCGCCGCCGTCGGGGCGGATAGGCTGACAATCACGATGCTGGCAGTCGCGATGAAAGAGGCGCGCACCTGTAAATTCCCGTCGTTGCGCTCACGGCGTACGGGGGGGGCCTCACCATCTGGTTAACAGGGAAGTATGTTGACCCGCGGCTCTCGCACGCCCGAGAGGTGCAAACTGACCGGTCGTCAGGTCAGCGCTAGATATGGTCGACCCGCCTTCAGTAACCGAAGAATGCCGCTGTAAGCGCCTGCACCGGCCAAGCCGCCGCACCGCGCTACGAAAGGTCAGCGATCACAGGGTTTTGTTTATGAGTGTCGATTAATCGGTTTTGAAGACGAGCACGGTGCCACGGGCTTGGAACTGATGGGAACGTCCGTGAAGCAACGTTTACTGATCACCGCCGTTTGCGTTTTATCACTGCTAGCGCCGGCCGCTTCGGCGACGCTCAACGTGCCGGTCGCGGCGCGCGTCATGTCGTTCGTACAGCCAGCTCCCTCGGGGATCATCCCGGTTGCCATCGTCTATCAAGTCGGAAATGCCGGTTCAGAGTTCGAAGCTTCCGAGATGGAGCACGCACTGGCGCGCAGTTCGGTCAGCGGTCAAGCGTCGATCCGCACGCGGCGTGTGCCGGTGTCGAACCTGTCGCAACTGTCGGGATCTCGCGCCGCCTTCGTCACCTCCGGATTGCGCAATTATCAAAGCGAACTTGCCGAGACCGCCAGCGCTCAGGCGATCCTGACGATAACGTCGGACACTGGCTGCGTCGTGGCGGGCCGATGCGTCGTGGGCATTTCCGAAGGTGCTAAGACGCAGATCGTCGTGAGTAGGGAGGCCGCGCGGCGAAGCAGGATCCGCTTTGGCTCGGCGTTCCTCATGCTCGTGAAGGAAATCTGATCCGTGCGCTCGTTCCGAATCCTGCTAGCCTCCACGCTGGCCGTCGTCGCGCCCGCCGTCGGGGTCGATGCGCAGATTGTAGACTATGCTGCCTTAAATGAAGCATTCGGCGAGCCCATCACCACCAGCGTAACAGGTAAGCCACAGCGCGCTACAGAAGCGCCTGCCTCGGTCACAATCATCACCAGTGAAGAGATCGCCCGCTCGCCCGCAAGAAACGTCCCCGATCTGTTGAAGGCGCAGGTGGGCGTCGACGTGAACCGCTGGACAGCCGGTCAAAGTGACGTGGCGATCCGCGGTGGTGTGCAAACCTATAATGCGCGCCTGCTGGTGCTCGTTGATGGCAGGCAGGTGTACCTTGACCATTACGGCATGACGAACTGGAATCTTCTGGGTGTCCAGCTCGATGAGATTCAGCAGATCGAGCTCGTACGCGGGCCGGCAAGCGCCTTATTCGGGTTCAACGCAGCGAGCGGCGTCGTCAATATCGTCACGAAGCGTTCGGGCACCGACACGCGCTTCGCTGCGCGCGCTGAGGGCGGAACGCACGGCTATGCGCGGCTGAGCGCAACGGCCGCGCTGCCGCTGACTCCCGATATCGGTTTACGCTTGTCGGCCGGGCATCAGGAGGAAGACGAACGCCGGATCCCGTCGCGCCTCTACCAGCCGCCCTTTACGCGCGGCGTCGGAGCCGACCAACTCAGCGGGACGTTGTTCGTTCAAGCCGGGGCCCGGACGTCCATAGAGCTGAATGGCGGACTTGGCGGTAACCGCCAGCTCGAGTTCCTTCCCAGTCAGATTCTCACCGAACAGCGGTTCCGCAACCAGACGTTGGGCGTGCTGGTCAATCACGACACGTCTTGGGGCAGCCTAAGCGCGCGCAGCTACACGAACTGGCTGCAGGCCGATTATGGCGTCACCACTCCGGTCACCGATCCGTATAGCGCCGTCGCGGACCTGCGCGCGCGCAACCGTATATCGGTCAGCGCGGGCTCCGCTCTGGTACGACTGGGCGCAATCGGCAGCGCCCGCGTCGGCGTAGAATATCGCGACAGTCAGCTGTCATCCGAGCGGCTGTACTCGATGCGGATTGGCTACAAGGTCGCAGCGCTCAGCGGGATGCTCGATTTGCATCCGACTGATCGGGTGGCGCTGACCGGCGCGGCACGGGTCGACAGCCTGTGGCTGAAGCAGGGCGGGGCAATCCTTGCGCCGCAGATCGACCCGACCGCGGCCTATGACCGTACCATCACGCCGGTCAGCTTCAACGTCGCAGGTTCGGTGCAGATCGGTGAGACCGGTCGCTTGCGCGTCAATGGCGGGCGCGGGTTGCAGCTCCCGTCGCTGATCGACCTTGGCCTTCACGTCGCTATTCCGGCGCCTGACGTCCCGGTACCGGTCTACCTCGTCGGCGATCCTCGCTTGTTGCCCGTGCAGGTGGACAGCCTGGAAGCAGGCTATTCGCAGGGCTTCGGCTCAGGGCTGCGCATGGATGTGACCTTGTTCTACACCCGGGTCGACCGGTTGATCGCCTCGCCCGGGGGCGCGGTCGATGTGACGCTGGCGTTTACGCCCGAGCCAGTGGCTGTCGCCCGCTTCGCCAATGTCGGTGCCTATACCAGCCAGGGTATCGAGCTGGCGGCAAGCGGGCGCGTCCAGTCCAAAATCGGCTGGTCGGCCAATTACAGTCTTACCCGGGTTGACGAGAACATCCCCGCAAACCGTGATGCTGCTTATTACGCGCTGTTCCCCAAGGCGGCGACGCCGCGCCACCGCGCTAACGTAACCGCGGATTACGCGAATGACACATGGTCCGCCGCTGTAATGACACATCTGGCGACGTCCAGCCGCCAGAGTAGCTTCCTGCCGGATACAAACCTCATTTCAATCGAGGTTCCAGCGTCGATCAGCGTCGACGCCAAGCTGACACGTGCGATGGGAACACGGGTCGAAATCTATGTGGCCGGTGAGAACCTGAGCGCGGCACGAGGTGTTTATGCCTCGCCCATCCCAGCTGATCGTCGCATACGCGTGGGCGTTAGTGCCCGGCTCTAAAGATCGCCGGGCGGTGCCAGACCGTCCTGCGGCGTGACGATCATGTCAGATACGCCTCGGACAAGGTCGTTGAACGAGGGGCCTTCGGCCCGGTCTTCAGATCCTCTACGGTTGCCCTTTTACGCCACTTCGCCACCGTCTTCGGGTTGATCCCCAACTCACGGCTCAGCGTCGCGAGCGAAGCTTGCGATCGCTGTATTGCTGCTCGGACGGCGTGCGTGGTCGTGGCGCACCCATGACGTACCTGTCCCATACGGATCCCTTCCATTCCAAAAAGAGGATCGCACCATCAAACCGTGGGATCAAACACCTAGCGAGTGACGCACCGTTTGCTTTCCATTCGAACCAGACGCCTACCGCTCGGCCAAGGTCTACATGCGCGAGATCGTCCGACCCGACCTGTTCGGACATATCGGGTGGGCCGAACTGACTAGGCGTGCAGAAGTCGGTGCTGCAGATCGCTTCACCCGCTCGCCGCTAGTGCCCCGACAAGGGCTGGTCTTCTGCCCCGCGTTAGCCATCTCGGTCAGGTGGCGTTAAACGACGGGTATGATCGAAGCCCGTATGAATCCGCGCGTCTTTTGGGGAGCGTCCGCCGTGGCATCGTCAAACCAAATGCACCTGCTGGTAATCGGGTGATGCTGGGGTAGAGCGGGCCATGCCACGCCCGCGCAAGCCAGCCAGCCCGTTTCGCTACTTCAACTCGTCGCCTGAGGTGATCCGGCTGGTGGTGCTGATGTACGTGCGCTTCCCGCTGAGCCTGCGGAACGTGGAGGACCTGCTGTTCGAGCGCGGGATCGACATCTGCCACGAGACGGTCAGATTGTGGTGGAACAGGTTCGGCCCGCTGTTCGCCGGCGACATCCGCCGGCAGCGGGTAAGCCGGATGCGCGGCTTTCGTCACTGGCGCTGGCACCTGGACGAGATGTACGTGAAGCTGAACGGCGAGATGGTCTACCTGTGGCGCGCTGTCGATCACGAGGGTGAGGTGCTGGAAAGCTACGTCACCAAAAGCCGCGACAAGGCAGCCGCACTCGCGTTCATGAAAAAGGCGTTGAAGCGGCATGGTTCGCCCGAGGCGATCACCACCGATGGCCTGCGCAGCTACCGCGCAGCGATGAACGAGCTTGGCAACGCCGATAAGCAGCAGACCGCTCGCTGGGCGAACAACCGGGTGGAAAACAGCCACCTGCCGTTCCGACGACGAGAGCGGGCAATGCAGCGGTTCCGGCAGATGAAGACGCTGCAGAAGTTCGCCTCTGTCCACGCCAACGTCCACAACCACTTCAGCCTGGAGCGCCACCTCATCGATCGACAGACCTACCGCGAACGACGCTCCGCCGCGCTGGCGGAGTGGCAGGTGCTTGCCAGCTAGGCTGCGACCTTCAAAGACCGACGTGCATCGTGTGGAGAGCGGTTCGCATTAGACTGACAGCACCCGTCGAAGCCATGAAGCTGATGAAGGCAGGGGCGGTTGGTGACATTCGGCTTGTTCGCACTGAGCAGTCCTATCGCATGGGACCGACCGGCCCAGGAGAAAACTGGCGAGCGAGCCGAGCGCTGGCAGGCGGCGGTCCGCTGGAAGATTATGGCATCTATGGGCTGCAATCTGCGCTCTACCTGATCGGCGAGATGCCGGAGAGCATCAGCGCCACCGCCTTCCGACCCGCAGGCGATCCGCGCTTTGCAGAAATCTTTGCCCATGTCGCATCACAGTGGCGGTTCCCGTCGGGGGCCGTTGCGCACCTGGCGACGTCCTACGATTCTGCCGGTACCAATTTCGCGCACGTGCGGGGCACTGATGGCGTTCTCATCATGGATCCGGCGACCGGCTACTCGGGGCATAAGATGCGCATCGAAGGTCGCAACGCCCGCGAACTCACGCCAGGCGATCCTGGCGGCCAGTTCGCGGGCCAGCTCGACCACTTCGCGGATGCGGTTCGCGACAACGCCGCCATTCGCACGCCCGGGGAGATGGGCTTACGTGATCTGCGGTTGATCGAAGCCATCTATGCCGCAGCGGCAGCAGGAAAAACGGTGATGCTTGCTCCGGACGGCACAATGCGATGATCGGGGCCGTCAGACCAAATGCACTGATTAGGAAAGGGGCTGTGGTGGGTTGGCGTGGTCTTGTCAAATCAATGTATTGACGCTTGCCAGAGCCGTGCAGGGTGGGCAGAGTCGAGCACTTAAGCTATTTCTGCTATGCCGTCGGTGCTGTGAACTGGTCATATTAGAGGTTGAAACCCGCCATCGATCAAATGTGGGGAGTTGCTTTGGCAGCACTTCGACAATCCCATCAGTCTGGGATGAACCCCAATCGATGGACATACGCAGCGTGAATCATGCGCCGCCGCGTCGGCGGAGCGGCAATCGCTCGTCAGCTGAAGGTCGCCGTTAAAGACCGAACTGGATTGTGTGGCGAGCAGTTGGAGTTAGACTGACAGCACCCTCCTGAATCATCAACCCAACGACAAGCGTTCAATTAGATGTACAGCCGTTGTCGCATGACCGGGGCGCAACCCGCGCTGGCCCCGGCTATGGGGGTAGAGGTATCTTTTCCGCCCGATCCACGATCCTGCACGCAGGCCCGGCCCTTGGCTGCAGATGCGCGCCAGATGGAAGCATACAAGCGCTCAACCGCCGCAGATATGGTTAACCTGTCTCAGGCCGCGACTATAAGGCCGGTCGTGGGGTGAGGCTTGTTATCGGGGGATAGCAGGCGCGGGAGGGAAGTGAATCAACATGTTGACGTCGATCTACAACGCTTTCAGCGTTTTCGATTACTTGGGTGATCAATCGTGGGCCGGCGGCCGGATCGACGCGGTCCAGCTTCATGGCGGCACGGCGGGCTGGAGCGACTGGCTCTCGTCGGTCAAGTGGCAGGCGGACATGTTCGCAGAGCAGGACGTGTCGATCATGTGGTCGATACCGCTGATCCCGTACGGCGCGACGCTTGGCCAGGCCGGTGCGGGCAAGTATGACGCCAAGTTCCTGGAAATGGCCAAAAAATTAGCAGCTTCTTCCGAAGGCGATAGTCAGATCTACGTCCGGTTGGGCTGGGAGTTTAACGGTAAGAATTGGAACTCCTCATCCGCGGTCGGGAATACAGACGGTTATGTTGCGGCCTTCCGTAAATTCGTCGACATTGCGCGCAGCGTTTCGGACAAGTTTGTGTTCGAGTGGTGCCCCGCGATGGACACGTGGGACATGAACCCTGAGGCCGCCTACCCCGGCGACAATTACGTCGATGTGATCGGCGTGGACATGTATTACAACACTGCCTGGCACGACAAGGATGGTGCGCGAGCATTCGACTGGATGATTGAGCAGCGATATGGTCTGCAATGGCAGCAGGATTTCGCCGCTGCCCACGGCAAGCAGACCGCGATCGGCGAATGGGGTCTGAACAGCGACAATCCGCAATTCGTGACGCTAGCCATGCAGTGGATGGCCGACCATGACATGGTCTACCAGAACTACTGGGAGTCAAACGCGGCATTCAAGGGCGACTTGAGCAGCGGGCAGTACAGGAACGCAGCCGCCGCATACCTGACGATGCTGGATAGGATATCTGCCACGATCGTCTCTGCCACTGATCGCGCACTTGGTGACAGCGACGTGGCGCTGACGCTCACCGGCGCGGCGATCCGCGGATCGGGCAACGCGCTCGACAACGTCATCACGGGCAACGCGCGCAACAATGACCTTTTCGGTGCGGCGGGCAACGACGAGATGTACGGCGGTGCAGGCGACGATCGGCTGGACGGCGGCAACGGCGCCGACGCCTTGGTGGGCGGCACCGGCAACGACACCTATGTCGTAGACGATCGCAGCGACCGCGTGATCGAGCGCGACGGTGAAGGCGTGGATACGGTCTTTGCCGAGGTTGATTATACAATAGGCGACTATGTTGAGAACTTGTTCCTGGTGACCGGGGCGAGCGAGGGCACTGGCAACGCTCTGAACAACCACCTGTACGGCACCAACTTCGGCGACACGCTGTCGGGTCTGGACGGCAACGACTTGCTGAAGGGCTGGGCTGGTGACGACAAGCTGTATGGCGGCGGGGGAAATGACCGGCTCGAGGGTGCCGAGGGCGATGACTACCTGGACGGCGGGACCGCAGCCGACACGCTGTACGGCGGCATGGGCAACGACACCTTCGTGGTCGACAATGTCGGCGACCTGGTACGCGAGTTCAACAGTGCCGGACGGGGCGGTGTGGACACAGTCTTCTCGTCGATCAACTATACGCTGGCCCGGAACGTCGAGAACCTGACCCTGACCGGATCGGCGATCAACGCTACGGGCAACGAGCTGGCCAACGTCATGCACGGCAACGCGCTGGACAACGTCATCATCGGCCGCGCTGGTAACGACATGCTGTGGGGCGACGGCGGCGCGGACGTCTTCGCGTTTGCCAAGGGTTCGGGCAAGGACGTGATCGTCGACTTCGCGTGGGGCGACAGCATCGACATCAGCTCCTGGCACTTCGACGCGGCTCCGTCACTGAGCAGCGTCAGCGGCGGCACGCTAATCGACCTTGGTCTGGGCGACACAATCCTGGTGCAAGGCGTCACCGCCGATCAACTCACGTTCTATGACGGCAGCTTCGGCTTAAACTGATCCGCCACGGGTTCCGCTAAACCAATCACAATGGCTGCAATTAGGTGATGCTGGGGTGGGGCCGGAACATGCCCCGCCCGGGCATCGTCAAACCAAATGCACCTGCTGGTAAATGGGTGATGGTGGGGTAGGGCGGGAGCATGCCCCGCCCGCGCAAGCCAGCCTCTCCGTTCCGCTACTTCAACTCGTCGCCGGAGGTGATCCGGCTGGTAGTGCTGATGTACGTGCGCTTTCCGCTAAGTTTGCGAAACGTCGAGGATCTGCTGTTCGAGCGCGGGATCGACATCTGCCATGAGACTGTGCGGTTGTGGTGGAACAGGTTCGGTCCGCTGTTTGCGGGCGACATCCGTCGGCAGCGGGTAAGCCGGATGCGCGGCTTCCGACATTGGCGCTGGCACCTGGATGAGATGTACGTGAAGCTGAACGGCGAGATGGTCTACCTGTGGCGGGCGGTGGATCACGAGGGTGAGGTGCTGGAAAGCTACGTCACCCGCACCCGCGATAAGGCAGCGGCGCTTGCCTTCATGAAGAAGGCGCTGAAGCGCCACGGCTCACCGGAGGCGATCACCACCGATGGCCTGCGCAGCTACCGCGCAGCGATGAACGAGCTTGGCAACGCCGAGAAGCAGGAGACCGCTCGCTGGGCGAACAACCGGGTGGAGAACAGCCACCTGCCGTTCCGACGACGAGAGAGGGCGATGTTGCGGTTCCGGCAGATGAAGACGCTGCAGAAGTTCGCCTCTGTCCACGCCAACGTCCACAACCACTTCAGCCTGGAGCGCCACCTCATCGATCGACAGACCTATCGGGAACGACGCTCCGCCGCACTGGCGGAGTGGCAGGCGCTCGTCAGCTGAACGCCGCCCTCAAAGACCGAATTGCATCGTGTAGAGACGGGTTCGCGTTAGACTGACAGCACCCAGCCAGAAGATAACAGTGGCATCGTGACTTAGGCCGTTCTTGACATATATCTATTACATATCATTGAGGCCGCAAAAGGTGGGCGGTTCCAGTGAGGGGCAGCAAGATGATCGCCTGGTTTCGCGACAGAGCACCGATCAGAACCAAGTTTATGGCGTTGGGGATCGCCTACACCAGCCTGGGCGGAGCGGCGCTGGCGGCGACGGGTGGCCTGGCGACAGGGTATCTTTCGGGAGCGATCGCGTTTGGGATCGTCGTGTGCGTCGTCGCGCTTATCGCGCTTGTTGCAGCCGTTTCGCGTGTGCTGGTCTGCGATCCTTATGTGAACACCGTCGTGCGGATGGAGGAACTGGCTCGTGGCGACTATACAAGCACGATCCGTTACACGCACATGAAGGATTGTGTCGGTCGCATGACCAAGGCGATGGAAGTGTTTCGCGACAACGGCCAGGCCATCGCGGCTTCAGCCGCCGCCCAGCGCATGGTGGTAGAAGCGCTTGGACAAGGGCTTGGGCTGCTCGCTGACAACGACCTTACGCACCGTATCGAGAAGCCGTTCGGCGCCGACTACGAAGCACTTCGGGAAAACTTCAACCGTGCGATGTTGGCCGTATCAGACGCGATCGGCGCAGTGGCCGCCGCAACGAACGGGATTAACAGTGGGGCGGCCGATATCCGGCAAGCCTCCGACGACCTGTCGCAACGCACCGAGCAGCAGGCGGCTTCGCTCGAGGAAACCGCTGCCGCGATGGACGAGATTACCGGCACCGTCCGCAGCACCGCAGCCGACGCACGCCGGGCCAACACTGCTGTCGGTGAGGCACGTGCCGAAGCCGAAAGCTCGGGCGAAGTCGTCAGCCGCGCGGTCGATGCCATGGGCGGGATCGAGCGTTCGTCGTCGGAAATCAGCGAGATCATCGGCGTTATCGACGGCATCGCCTTCCAGACCAACCTGCTCGCGCTCAACGCGGGCGTCGAGGCAGCACGCGCCGGCGAGGCTGGCAGGGGCTTCGCGGTCGTCGCCAGCGAAGTCCGCGCACTGGCGCAACGCTCGGCCGACGCCGCGAAGGACGTGAAGGAAAAAATCAACGCGTCCGCCAAGCAGGTCGACGCAGGTGTCGCGTTGGTCAGCGAAACCGGCAGGGCGCTACAGCGGATTATCGCGCGCATCGGCGAGATCAGCGCGCTCGTCTCGACGATCGCCACCTCTGCGGAGCATCAGGCGACCGGGCTGCAACAGGTCAACACCGCCGTCTCCGAGATGGACGGGGTGACGCAGCAGAACGCCGCGATGGTGGAAGAGGCAACCGCCGCCGCGCGCAGTCTCGCCGAAGAGGCGGATCGCCTATCCGCCTACGGTCAGGACCCATTGATGTGAGCGCCGCGATCTGATTCAGGCCCCGTGAGGAGAGCGTGGATGAGCGACCTGTACTGGTTGACGGATGAGCAGATGGCGCGCCTGCAGCCGTACTTCCCCAAGAGCCATGGCAAGCCGCGGGTCGATGACCGACGGGTGCTGAGTGGCATCGTCTTCGTCAATCGCAACGGACTGCGCTGGTGTGATGCACCGAGCGCGTATGGTCCGCACAAGACGCTGTACAACCGGTGGAAGCGCTGGGGTGAACGGGGCGTTTTCCTGCGCATGATGGAGGGTCTGGCGTCAGCGGAGGCCGTGCCGAAAACAGTCATGATCGACGCGACTTACCTGAAGGCACACCGCACGGCATCGAGCCTGCGGGTTAAAAAGGGGATCTCGGCCGCCTGATCGGCCGCACGAAAGGCGGTATGAACACCAAGTTGCATGCCGTCAGCGATGCGGATGGGCGGCCCTTGAGCTTCTTCATGACCGCCGGGCAGGTCAGCGACTACACCGGCGCGGCAGCTCTGCTCGACGATCTGCCAAAGGCGCAATGGCTGCTTGGTGATCGCGGTTATGATGCGGATTGGTTCAGGGACGCCCTGGAAGCCAAGGGCATCCAGCCCTGCATCCCGGGCCGTAGATCGCGCAACGAGCCGGTCAGGTACGACAAGCGGCGCTACCGGCGCCGCAGCCGCATCGAGATCATGTTCGGCCGCCTAAAAGATTGGCGCCGCGTCGCCACACGCTACGACCGATGCCCAACGGTCTTCCTCTCCGCCGTCGCCCTCGCGGCCACAGTCATCTTCTGGCTATGACCAATGAGTCCTGACCCTAGCGGCGAAGTCGCGGCAGCGCTTGCGGCGTTAAAAGAGCGGAAGCGTATCGGCACGCCGAAACGACGTTTGATGTCCGAGGCACCGTCAAACCAAATGCACCGGCTAGTAACTTGGGTGGGGTAGGGCGGGCCATGCCCCGTCCGCGCAAGCCAGCCTCGCCATTTCGCTGCTTCAACTCGTCGCCCGAGGTCATCCGACTGGTGGTGGTGATGTACGTGCGGTTCCCGCTGAGCCTGCGGAACGTGGAGGACCTGCTATTCGAGCGCGGGATCGACATCTGCCACGAGACGGTCAGGCTGTGGTGGAACAGGTTCGCCCCCCTGTTCGCCGGCGACATCCGCCGGCAGCGGGTAAGCCGGATGCGCGGCTTTCGTCACTGGCGCTGGCACCTGGACGAGATGTACGTGAAGCTGAACGGCGAGATGATCTACCTCTGTGCCGTCGATCACGAGGGCGAGGTGCTGGAAAGCTACGCGACCAAATTCCGCGACAAGGCAGCCGCACTCGCGTTCATGAAGAAGGCGCTGAAGCGCCACGGCTCGCCCGAGGTGATCACCACCGATGGTCTTCGCAGCTATCGCGCTGCGATGAACGAACTGGGCAACGCCAAGAAGCAGGAGGTCGGCCGGTGGGCGAACAACCGGATGGAGAACAGCCATCTGCCGCTTCGACGAGAGCGAGCGATGCCTCGCTTCCGGCAGATGGAGACGCTGCAAAAATTCGCATCCGTCCACGCCAACGTCCACAACCACTTCAGCCTGGAGCGCCACCTCATCGATCGACAAACCTACCGGGAACGACGCTTCGCCGCGCTGGCGGAGTGGCAGGCGCTCGTCAGCTGAGTGCAGCCGTCAAAGGTCGACCTGCATCGTGTGGAGAGCGGTTCGCATTAGACTGACAGCACCCACCTCGTGCACGTCAGCGCTCGATCTGCATCGCTTCTTTACTCATTTCGATCACAGCCGGCCTCGCACCCCGAAGAAGAACGCCCGGCCCGAATATTCATAGAAGTTCGGGACGTTGCGCAGGTCGTTAAAGCGCTTGACCGCTTGGCCAAGCAGGTTCGAGCCCTGCGCATAGACGGTGAGATGGCTATTGAGGTCATAGGACAGGGTCGTCGAGACCTCGTGATAAGGATCCTCCTTCACCGGCAGATAGCCGAGGTTGCCCGACTGCGCGTAGGTGAAGCGCGACTGGAAGCTGTACGACACTTGCGCGCCGATCCCATGGTTCTCGTAGAACAATTTGCCGTTGGCGGAGAAGGGGATTGCACCCGGCAGGTCGGTGGTGACATCGCCCGAGGTCGCGCGTGAGCGATTGTAGGTCAGGTTGGCCTGCACGCCCAAGCCATTGTCGAGGAAATACTGCCCGCCAAGCTCGACGCCGTAAACGTCGGCACTGTCGCCGTTGCGCACCTGATATTCGACGAAGTCGAAGTTCTGCTGCTGGTTGCTGGGCTGCGCGGTCGGCGTGACCACTACGTCGACAGGCACGGTCGAGACGAAGTTGGTGATATGCTTGTAGAAGGCGGCCGCGGTCAGCGCGAGGCGGTTGGACGGATAATATTCGAGCGAGAGGTCGAGCTGGTTGGCTTCGGTAGGCTTCAGGTTCGGATTGCCCGCGTCGTAGATGATATAGGTGCCTGACTGCGCGGAAGTGGCGTCCTTGGCCGGCGACAGCTCGGCGAAGGTCGGGCGCGAGATTGCCTGCGACGCCGCGAGCCGCACGCGCAGTCCATCGGAGAGATCATAGGCGAAGTTCGCGGCGGGCAGCAGCCGCAGATAGTCGCCGCCGCCCGTTATCGGCTCGACCGGGTTGAACGCCACCGCATTGTCCTGCGTGCCCGCGCGCGGGATGATCGTCGCGATCGAGGCGCCGTAACCCACCGACGACACCTTGGTGGCGACCAGTCGCCCGCCGATGTCGGCGCGCCAGCGCTCGCCGGCGAGGTTGAACTGGACGTAGCCCGCCCAGGTGCGCTCGCGGATGCGATAGGAGGCGGGCAGATCGTCCTGGATGATCTGGGTCGAATAGCCGGCGGGGTAGGGCGATAGCGCACAGCCCTCGACCGTCGCGCCGCTGGAGTCGAGGCAGCTGTTCGGGTTGAGCACCGCCGGGTTGGTGTCCGCACGCGGCAGCGCGGCGAGATAGGTGTCGATGTCGAAATTCGGGAAGTTGCGCGGGAAATTGCCCGGCAGCTTGTCGAGGATATTCGCCTGCCCGGGACGCACGACGTCCGCGCCGATCTGCCCGAAGGTGAACGGATATCCGCAATAGTTGCACGAGGTGGTATATTGATTGTCGACGGTGGTGACGTTCTTGCGCCGGTCTGTCCAGGCGGCGCCGAAGCTGATCGCCTTGAAGACGCCGTTGTCGACGCGATACTCGCCGTCTACTTTCGCGCTCTTGATCTCGTCCGAGACGTCCTGCCCCTGGATGCCGATATAGTGCGCGCGATAGTCGTCGTTGGTGGCCTGGTCGATCGTACGCCCGCCCGGCAGCGTGATGGCGAGATCCGGCAGGCCGTTGTCGCGCGTCGCGAAAGTCGCCGAGGCGCTGGGGACGCCGGCGACGACGAAGCGATTGCGCCCGCCGGTGGCGTTGGTCGCCTTGCCGTAATAGCCGTCGAAAGCGAGCTTGAGCTGATCGACAGGGCGCCAATCGATCCGGCCGCCGATCTGATAAGTCTGGCTCTGCCGAGGCTCGTCGGTGGTCAGCACCTCTGATACGAGGTCGTTGATCGCGAAGCCGGTGACCACGTTGTTGCGGTCGACCTGGATCGATGCCGGGTCCCAGCGCGGCGAGCCGTCGTCGCCGAGCGGGTTGAGATAGTTCGACGAGCGATAATTGTGCTGGGTGACGTCGAAGTGGCTGTAGACGCCGTCGATGGTCAGCTCGAAGCGGCTCGACGGCTTCCACTGGAAAGCGCCCGCCGCGCCGATCCGCTCGCGCTCGCCCGAGACATAGCCGACGCTGTAATAATCGGGCCAGATGTAGGCCGGGCCGGCGGCGTTCGGGTCGACCTTGCCATCGCGGTTGAAGTCGAGGCCATAGCCCGCCTCGGTCCCGTCGGTGATCGAATATTCGCCGAGATTGTCGGTGCGGAACTTGTACTTGTTGTAGCTGGCACCGACCAGCAACCCCATCGTGTCGTCGGCGAAGGTGGTGCTGACGACACCGCTGGCCCTGTAGCCGCCTTTGTCGACCAGATCGTTATACTGGCCCTCGAGCGCGGCCGAGGCGTGGAAGCCGGGACGGTCGAGCGGGCGCGCGGTGCGCAGGTCGACGTTGCCGCCGATGCTGCCCTCCAGTTCGGACGCGCGCACCGCCTTCTTCACCTCGGCACCCGATATGATCTCCGAGGGCAGCACGTCGAACTGGAACGAGCGGTCGGTGCCGTCAGTCGGCAGGATGCGGCCGTTGAGGGTTGTAATCGCGAAGTTGGAGCCGAGCCCGCGCACGGTGATGTCGCGCCCCTCGCCGCGGCCGTCGCGACCGACGGTTACGCCTGGAATGTTGGCGAGCGCCTCGGCGACGTTGCGGTTAGGGAATTTTCCGAGCTCCTCGGAAGAGATGGCGTCGACGATTGTGTCGGCGTTGCGCTTCGCCTGGATCGAGCGGAGCAGGCTGCCGCGGACGCCGCGCACGACGATGTCGCCGCCGGTCGTCAGGGGTCCGTCGGGCTGGCCAGTCTCGCCGGGCTGCTGCGACGGGTCGGACAGCACCGCCTGCGGGTCGGGCGAAGCGGTGGAGGACTGCTGCGTGCCGTCGATCGGGGCGGTCGCGTCCTGCGCCGCGGCCTGCCCGGCGACGAGGAGGGCGACCAGGCTCGCCCCGACCAGAATCTTGCCGCGCCCGTGCTGCAGCTGCCTCATCGCCACTCTCCCTCTTGTCGCACGCAGTGCGAAACGTTGCGACTTGCTATCGTGAGCGTAGCAACACTGTCAAACAGAAAAGAAACGAAACATCGGCGGAGCATTGTAGCCGCCGGATGTGGCTGGTAAGCCGGCGCGTGAGCGGGAGGATTCAATGTCCACGGTACGGGACACCAGCGGCAGACGGCAGCAAATCAGCGCGATGGTCCGCGAGCGCGGCAGCGTGCAGGTCGCGCCGCTTGCCGAGCGTTTCGGCGTTTCGATGCAGACGATCCGCAAGGACCTGCATTTCCTCGCCAAGCGCGGCGTTGCCGAGCGATCTTACGGCGGTGCGATCGTGGCAGACGCGGTCAACGTGATCGCCGAACCGGCGGTGGAAGCGAAACGCGCGGCGCACGTCGACGAGAAAGCGCGGATTGGCGCGTTGGCGGCGGCGATGGTGCGGCCGGGTGAATCGGTGGTGCTCGACTCGGGCACCACCACGCTGCAGATCGCGCACCATCTGCCCGACGACGAGGACATCACCGTCCTCACCAACGACCTCGACATCCTCTGCGCGCTGGCACGCAAGGAGCGCATTCGCGTGGTGATGCTGGGTGGCGCACTGCGCCGGCGCAACCGCGCCTTCTACGGCGCGCAGACCGAGGCCGCGCTCGACGACCTGCACGTCGACAAGCTTTTCCTCGGGGTCGACGGCTTCGATCTCGAGCGCGGCATCACCACGCACTACGAGCCCGAGGCGATGCTAAATCGAAAGATGGTGCGCGCGGCGCAGCAGGTGATCGCGGTGACCGACCAGTCGAAGTTCAGCCGCGTGTGTCTCCACCGCATCCTCAGCGTCGCCGAAATCGACGACCTCGTCACCGACGCGAGCGCGCCCGAGGGGCTGCGGGCCGCGGCCGAGCGGCTGGGGTTTCGCCTGCACGTCGCGTGAGGGGCGGCCGGAGCCATCTCGAACCGCTGACCACACCGGCGGGCGCCGGGCGGCATGCCGGCGGTAAGCATCGGCCGCCCCGCCGCTCCGCAGTCTCAACCCGCCGGAGCAGTTTCCCATCATGTTGCGCCATCGGCACGGAGGGGATTTCGATCCGTCGAAAGGCGCAAGGAGGTCGCGATGCTTTGGCATCGTAACCGAGGAGCAACGCCGCGGCGGGGCGAAATCACCCCGCCGCGTAGCGGGCGCCCAGACGGTGGTGCGACGTGGTCGGAACCCGCTCTAGCTGGAAGAACCGCCGCGCGTTGCCCCAGTAGATCTTGTCGATCACCGCGCGCGGCAGGTTGAGCCCCCTGGCGTCGGTGCCGATCGCTTCGACGCGCTGCGGCAGCGGCGTCGCGAGATAGCGCCAGTCGGCACGCCAGACGCGGTCGGCCTCCTTGGGGAAGTCGCTGGTGGCGGGCGGATTCTGCGCGCGCGCGGCGGGGTCGGGCGGGCTGTCGGTGAGGTCGGTGCCGTAGAGGATGCGATCCTGGTACTTGATGAAGAAGGCGCGCACCTTCTCGATGTCGGCGTTGGACTGGACCTGCAGGTTGGACAGCCGAGCGGCGAGATCGACCACCGTGTTGGGATAGCGGTCGAAGAAGTGCGCCAGCTCGTCGACGCTCCACTCCAGGCTGGCCATGTGCGCGCCGTCGAAGGCGAGCTTGGGATGGCGCGCGACGAAGCGGTCGCGGGCCGCCATCAGCGCCTCGTAGCTCGGCTCCTCCGGGTGGAGGTACATGTAATACTCCGGGTGCGCCTTGAAATAGTCGCGGTCGTTGTCGGTCGTCATCTTGTCGAGCGGGAGCCAGCAGTTCTTGGGCTCCGCCTGATGCGCGATCAGCGGGATATGGCGCTGCTCCAGATGCGCCATCACGCCATCGAGCCGCGGATCGTCGAGGAATACGCGTTTGCCGCTTGTGTCCTTGGCGACCATCCCGATGTTCTTCCACACCTTCACCGCGATCGCGCCGCGCGCGAAGGCTCGATCGAGTTGCGCGATCGTCCGCTCGGTCCAGCCTGGCGTGCCGAATCCCGACATCGAGAAGGTGGTGGCATAACGGAAATCTGCCGGGTCGGCGGCGCGCATGGCACGGGCGATCCGCGCTTGGTCCGAAAGTGCGGGGAAATCGGGATAGTCGACGTTGATCGACAGGACCTTGAAGTGATCGCGCTTCGCCAGCTCGAGGAAACGCGGGTCTTCGACGTTGGCGTGAAAATGCGAGTCGAACTTGGCGACGCGCGCGAAGTCGGCCTCGGTATAATGCGTTGCGGACGTCGCCGCGCTGGCGATCAGCAAGGCTGCGGTTAAGCTCATCGTCTCTCTCCCATTCGCGCGTAACGAAAGAAAACGCGCCTTGATGTTGCGGTTTTCGTTTGCGCGTCGCCCTACGTTGGTGCAAGCTCTTTCTCATCGGCCACCGAGCCGCACAGGAGAGAGTAAGCGATGCCGTTCACCTCCGTCACGCGCCGATCGTTGCTCGGCCGCCTGTTCGTGGGCGGTGCGACGGTGGCGCTGCCTGATTTCGGCGGCGTGGTCTGGGCGGCTGCGCCCGCGGGCGTGCGGCTGAGTGATGGCACGCTGACGATTGACTATGATCGCGCGATGCGCGCCATGGTCTCCTATCGCGACCGGGCGATCACGCCGCGCGCGCAGCCAGAGGCATTGTTCCTCGCGGGCACGACGCCGCTCGGCAACTTCCTGCTGCTCGATCATCGCGAGGAGGCCGTCTCTGCCGCGCACGGGAAGGGGCGGCGCCACCTGCTGCGCGCCACCGCGGGCGGCCAGATCGAGCAGCAGGTAGTGGTGACGTTCCTCGACGCTTATCCCGGCCTTGCGCTCTACGAGGTGCGCTACCGCAACACGGGCGCGGCGCCGCTGGCGATCGCCGGCTGGCGCATCGCGACGCACGACCTGACCGCGCACGCGGACGGCGCCTGGACCTTCGCGGGCGCATCCTATCCCGACCGACGCGACTGGGTGCAGAAGGTCGCGCCTGGGTTCGAGCAGCGCAACTTCATGGGGATGAACGCCTCCGACTATGGCGGCGGCACGCCCGTGGCGGCGGTGTGGCGGCGCGACGTCGGGCTCGCGGTGGGGCATCTCGAGACCAGCCCACGCCAAGTTGCGCTGCCGGTCGCGGCGCAGCCCGGTGCCACCCGGATCGGGCTGAGCGGCGACCAGGCCGCACTGCTCGCGCCGGGCGCGACGCTGACGCTGCCGACCGCCTTCCTGATGGCGCATACCGGCGACCATTTCCGCCCGCTCGACGCCTATCGCCGGCTGATGGCCGAGCGCGGTGTGGCGGCGCCCGCGATCCCCGAGTCGAGCTACGGGCCGATCTGGTGCGCCTGGGGCTATGAGCGCGACTTCACGCTTGACCAGGTCTACGGCACGCTGCCCAAGGCCAAGGCGCTGGGCTTCGAATGGGCGGTGCTCGACGACGGCTGGCAGACCGCGGAGGGCGACTGGAAGCTCAACCCTGCCAAATTCCCGCGCGGCGACGCTGACATGCGCGCCTTCACCGACCGCATCAAGGCAGACGGCATGCGCCCGCGGCTGTGGCTCGCGCCGCTCGCCGTCGATCCCGGCACCGACCTGCTGCGCGACCATCCCGACATGCTGCTGCTCGATCGCGACGGCTCTGCGCAGAACGTCAGCTTCTGGAACGCTTTCACGCTCTGCCCTGCGTATCAGCCGACCGTCGACTATTTTCGCGCGCTGGTGCGCCGGATCATCACCGATTGGGGCTATGACGGGCTCAAGCTCGACGGCCAGCATCTCAACGGCGTCGCGCCCTGCTACAATCCCGCACACCGCCACGCGCATCCGGAGGAATCGAGCGAGAAGCTGCAGGATTTCTGGAAGGCGATTCACGACGAGGCGGTCGCCGCCAACCCGGAAGCGATACTCGAGCTTTGCCCGTGCGGCGACAGTTTCGCTTTCCACAATCTGCCCGCGACCAACAACACGCCCGCGTCCGACCCGCTGTCTTCCTGGCAGATCCGGCTGAAGGGCAAGACCTTCAAGGCGCTGATGGGCCCGTCCGCGCCTTATTCGGGCGACCATGTCGAGCTCAGCGACGGCGGCGACGACTTCGCTTCGGCCTATGGCATCGGCGCGATTCCCTCGACCAAGTTCACCTGGCCCGAGGACACACCCAAGCCGATGGAGAAGCTGCCGCCTGGCGGCTTTGTGCTGACCCCTGCAAAGGAAGCTTTGTGGGGCAAATGGGTCGCGCTGTACCGCGAGCATATGCTACCCAAGGGGCGCTATCTCGGCGGGCTGTACGACATCGGCTTCGACAAGCCCGAGGCGCACGCGATCGAGAAGGACGGCGTGCTTCACTACGCTTTTTACGCGGATACCTGGTCCGGTCCGATCGCGCTGCGCGGGCTCGGCGACGGCAGCTACGCGCTGGTCGACGGCTTTACCGGCCGCTCGCTCGGGACCGCCTCGCGCGCCAAGCCGACGCTCGCGGCGACGTTCGAGCGCGCGCTGCTGGTGCGCGCCACGCCGATCGCGCGAGGCGGGGCGTGAGCGGGGCGACGCCGGCGCGGCGCGGCTGGCTCGTCAACGCGCTCGTCACCGTGGTGCTGTGGGGCGTGTGGGGCGCCTTCTCGGGCTTGTCGCCGCAGCGCGGCTTCCCTGAAACCTTGGTCTATGTCGTCTGGGCGCTGACGATGGTGCCGCCCGCGTTGGTCGTGCTGAAGCAGGCGGGCTGGAGGCTGGACCGCTCGCCGCGCGCGATCGGCTACGGCCTGGCGGTCGGGCTGCTCGGCGCGGGCGGGCAGATGCTGCTGTTCTACGCGGTGGCGCGCGGGCCGGCTTATCTGATCTTTCCGATCATCTCGCTGTCGCCGGTGGTAACGATCGCGATGTCCTCCCTGCTGCTGGGCGAGCGCACCGGCAAATTGGGCGCGCTGGGCATCCTGCTCGCGCTGTTGGCGCTGCCCACCTTCGACTTCGCACCGGGCGCAGGCGGCGCGGGGGCATCGGGGGCGTGGCTGCTGCCAGCGGTGGCGGTGATGCTGTGCTGGGGCGTCCAGGCCTATTTCATGAAGGCGGCCAACCAGGTCACCTCGGCCGAGAGCATCTTCGTCTACATGACCTTGTCGGGCCTCGCCCTCGCGCCGATGGCCTGGGCGATGACCGATACCGGCCGCGCGATCAATTGGGGGCTCGACGGGCCCGGGCTCGCCGCGGCGATCCAATTGCTCAATGCGATCGGCGCGCTGACCCTGGTGTTCGCCTTCCGCTACGGCAAGGCGATCATTGTCGCGCCGCTCGCCAACGCGGGAGCGCCGCTCGCCACCGCGCTGATCTCGCTCGCGGTGCTCCATGTTTTGCCGGGGCCGATCAAGACGGTAGGGATCGTGCTCGCGCTCACCGCTTCTTTGCTGCTCGCAATCGAGCCGGACGCGGCCGATCCCGAGGGAGTTGCCGAGCCAGAAGTCGCGACAAATTAGTTTCGCTAAGTTTCGCTTTCTTGTGTTCCGCTTCGGCTGACGCTATGCAAGTCGCGTAAAGGGAGACGCACGTGCAGATACTTCTCGAGCTGGCGAACCGGCATAAGGCGGGGGAACGCGTCGGCGTGACCTCGGTGTGCTCGGCGCATCCGTTGGTAATCGAGGCGGCGCTGCGCCACGCGCTGGCGCACGGCGCGCCGTTCGCGCTGGTGGAGGCGACGTCCAACCAGGTGAACCAGGACGGCGGCTATACCGGCATGGTCCCGGCCGACTTCCGCGCCTTCGTGGAGCGCATCGCGGAGCGGGTTGCCTACCCGCTTGAGCGGCTGGTACTGGGCGGCGACCATCTCGGCCCCAACGCCTGGAGCTCGCTTCCGGCGGCCGAGGCGATGGACAAGGCCGAGGTGATGGTCGCCGACTATGTCCGCGCCGGCTTCGCCAAGATCCACCTCGACTGCTCGATGAGCTGCGCCGACGATCCCGTGCCGCTGCCCGAACGGACAATCGCCGAGCGCGCCGCGCGCCTGTGCCGCGCCGCGGAGGACGCCTATGAAGGTGACCCCGCCGCCGCCCCGGTCTATGTCATCGGGACCGAAGTGCCGGTTCCCGGCGGTGCCGCGGAGGATCTGGACGAGCTGGCGGTTACCGATCACGACGCGGCGATCGCCACCGTCGACATGCACCGCGACCTGTTCCGCGCTGCTGGCCTCTCCGATGCGTGGGAGCGCGTGATCGCCACCGTCGTCCAGCCCGGTGTCGAGTTCGATCATGACAAGGTGGTCGACTATCGGCCCGAGCGCGCGGTGGCGCTGAGCCGCGCGATCGAGCCGGTGCCGCATCTCGTCTACGAGGCGCACTCGACCGACTATCAAACTCCTCAAGCGCTCGCCGCGCTGGTGCGCGACCATTTTGCGATCCTCAAGGTCGGCCCCGGCGTCACCTTCGCGCTGCGCGAGGCGCTCTGGGCGCTCGACGCGATCGAGCGCGAGACGATCGCCGATCACGCGCGCGCTAATCTAAGGGCGGTCACGCTCGAGCGGCTGCGCGCCGAGCCTAAGAACTGGGCCAAATACTACCACGCCACCGGTGCCGCGCTCGACCTGCAATTGCAGTACAGCCTGTCGGACCGCATCCGCTACTACTGGCCCGACGCGACGATCGTGGCGGCGCAGGAGCGGCTGTTCGCCAACCTGCGCGAGACCCCGCCCGCGCTGCCGCTGCTCAGCCAGTATCTGCCCGCAGCCTATGCCGCCGTACGTGCCGGTCGCGCCGGCCTGGACCCCGCCGAGCTCGTGATGGCCCAGGTCGGCGCTACGCTCGACGCCTATCATGGAGCCTGTTTTCCTCATGACTGATACGCTGATCGCCGCCGCCGCGGAGCCCGGCGACACCTCGTGGACGCGCCGCGAAATCGCGCAGCAACCGGTGACGCTGCGCGCCACCCAGGCGCTGCTGCGTGATGCGCGCGCCGAGATCGAGGCCTTCCTCGCGCCGCTGCTGGCACGGCCCGAACTGCGCATCGTGCTCACCGGCGCGGGCACCTCGGCCTTCATCGGCGAGTGCCTCGCGCCCTGGCTGTCGCGCGTGCTCGGCCGCGCGGTCGAGGCGATCGCCACCACCGACATCGTTGGCGCGCCAGATTTGTACCTGCGCGCCGACGCGCCGACACTGCTGGTGTCGTTCGGCCGCTCGGGAAGCAGCCCGGAGAGCGTCGCAGCGGTCGAGCTGGTTGACCGCCGCGTCGCCGAGGCGAACCATCTGATCGTGACCTGCAACGCCGACGGCGAGCTGGCGCGGCGCGGCGGCGAGCGCACGCATGTGATCGTGCTGCCCGAGGCGACGCACGACCGCAGCTTCGCGATGACTTCGAGCTTCACCGCGATGACGCTGGCGGCGCTGTCCGCGCTCGGTGGAATCGATGCGCTGGACGATCGGATCGAGGCGATCGCGGCGGGCGTCGCCGACATGCTGGCGCACGCCGAGCCGGTCGCCGCGGCACTCGCAGGCCGCGGCTTCGACCGCGTCGTCTATCTCGGCAGCGGCGTGTTCACCGGGCTGGCGCGCGAGGCGGCGCTCAAGCTGATGGAGCTGAGCGACGGCGCGGTCGTCACCGCGTTCGACAGCGCGCTCGGCTTCCGTCACGGTCCCAAGACGATCGTGACCGATCGTACTTTGGTGGTGGTGTTCGTCGCCAACGACCCGCTGACGCGTCGCTACGATCTGGACATCGTCGCCGAGCTGCGTGCCGACGCGCGGGCGGGCGACGTGGTGGTGGTCGCGGCACGGCCTGACCCGGCCGCGACGATCGCGCTCGCCGCGATGGAAAGCGCGCCCGACGCCGACTTGTTGTTCCCCTTCATCGTGCCGGCGCAGCTGTTCGCGCTCCACGTCTCGCTCGCGCTCGGGCTGACGCCCGACCAGCCCAATGCGAGCGGCACCGTCAACCGCGTAGTGCAGGGCGTGAGAATCCACGCCAGGGAGGCATGAGCGTCAGCCGCTACCTCGGCGTCGACGGCGGCGGGACCAAGACCGAGTTCGTCTGCATCGACGCCGCGGGCGCGGTGATCGCGCGCGCGGTGACCGGCACGACCTATCATCTCGAGGTCGGCGAGGACGAGGCGGTACGCCGGATTGCCGAGGGAGTGAGCGCAATCTGCACCCAGATCGGCGCAACGCCGGAGAACCTCGATCAGGTCTTCCTCGGGCTGCCTGCCTATGGTGAGGACAGAAGCGTCGACCCGCGGCTCGACGCTGCGGTGGGCGCGCTGCTGGGTCACGCGCGCTATCGCTGCGACAATGACATGGTATGCGGCTGGGCGGGATCGCTGGCGTGCGCTGACGGAATCAACGTCGTCGCGGGCACCGGCTCGATCGCTTATGGCGAACGCGGCGGCTGCGGGGCGCGTGCGGGGGGCTGGGGCGAGGTTTTCGGTGACGAGGGCTCGGCCTATTGGATCGCGCGCGCTGGCTTCGCGGCTTTCTCGCGGATGAGCGACGGGCGCGTCGCGATCGGACCGCTGCACGCGCTGCTGCGCGAGGCGCTGGCGCTCGACGACGACCTGGCGCTGTGCGAGCGCGTGATGGGCGAGCGCGGCATGGCACGTGGCGAGGTCGCTGCGCTCGCCACTGTCATATCGCGCGCGGCGGACGCGGGTGACGTCGCCGCTTGCACGATCCTTAGCAAGGCGGGGCACGAACTGGTGCTTCTCGCGACCGCACTGCGCGACCGGCTGAGCTTCGATCCAGAGGAGCGCGTGCCGGTATCCTGGTCGGGCGGCGTGCTCGCCAACGTGCCGGCGGTGCGCGCCGCCTTCGCTGCGGGGTTGGAGGCGGCAGGCTGTACACCGGTCGAGCCGCTCCACCCGCCCGGCTTTGGCGCCGCGCTCTACGCTCGCCACCTCGCCACCTCCCGATCCTCGCTCCTGTAGCGCCGCCGGCTCGGGCCGATCATGATCCACTCGCTCCCGTCGAGGTCCCGTTCGATGCATCTGCCGACCCTGTCTCTCTCCGTGCTTGCCCTCGCGCTGGCCAACCCGGCTGCGGCCGCTCCAGACCCGCTCGCGCCGACCGGGCGCTGGTCGCCGCCCGAGCATGCCGCTGCGCGCACGCCGCCGATGGGGTGGAGCTCGTGGAACGCCTTCCGCACCGAGGTCGACGAGGCAAAGGTGCTCGGCGCCGCGCAGAAGCTGGTCGACAGCGGACTGGCGAAGCTCGGCTATCGCTACGTCAACGTCGACGACGGCTGGTGGCTCAAACGCCGCAGTAGCGACGGCAAACTGATGATCCGCACGCGCATCTTCCCTTCGGCCGCGATCGCCGGCGGCGACAGCAGCTTTCGTCCCTTTACCGATCGGCTTCACGCGATGGGGCTCAAGGCCGGTCTATACAGCGACATCGGGCGCAACGCGTGCTCGCAGGCCTATGACCTTCACTCTCCCAACCTGCCCGAGGGGACAACGGCGGAGCGTGAGGTCGGGCTGTACGGCCATGTCGATCAGGACACCGCGCTCTATTTCCGCGACTGGGGTTTCGACTATCTGAAGGTCGATGCCTGCGGGATCAACGTCTACGCACCCGGTGCACCCGTGGTGCTTCAGAACGGCTATCGCCCGTTCCCGCCACTGATCGACCAGGCCTCGATCAACCGCACCGACGTGGCGCAGGTGCGCTCGCTCTATGCCACGGTCGCGGCGGCGGTCCGGCGCTACCGGCCCGACGGCGATGCGATCCTGGCGCTTTGCACCTGGGGCAGCGCCGACGTGCGTCGCTGGGGCAAGGACGTCGGCCAGATGTGGCGCACCAGCCAGGACATAACGCCGCACTGGACGCGCATGCTCCACTCGTTCGACAGCGCGTCGACCCGCGCGCTCTACGCGAGGCCTGGGGCGTGGAACGATCCCGACATGCTTTTCATCGGGCAGGGCGACTTCGATGCGCAGCACCTCACCGAGGCGCGCACGCATTTTGCGCTCTGGGCGATCATCAACGCACCCTTGTTCATCGGCTACGACCTGCGCCAGGCACCCGACAGCCTGATGAAGATCTGGGGCAATGCGGATATCGTGCGCGTCAACCAGGATCCAGGCGGCCACCAGGGCGTGATCGCTTATGCCTCGGACGACGTGCAGACGATCGTGAAGACGTTGAGCAACGGCCACAAGGCGGTCGTCCTGCTCAATCGCGGCATGGCGCCGGCGGCGATCAATCTCACCGCAGCGCAGCTGAAGTTCGCGCCCGATGCACCGATCACGCTCCGCGACCTGTGGAGCGGGCGAACGCTGTCTCCCTTCAACCGCGAAACCGCCTTCACGCTGGCGCCGCGTGAGAGCCGCGTCTTCGAGGTCGGCGGTACGCGCCGGCTGAGTGACGGCATGTACCTCTCCGAGGTGCCTGGCGACGTCAACGTTGCAGCTGACGGCGTCGTGGCGCCGGAGCCGGATCCGGTCGTGCATCGCATGATAGGGCAGTGGAGCGGGACGCGCGACACCGGCGAGCGCCCCACCTACGCCGGGTGGGGCGGCGCGCAGGCCGACGCCACACCCTTCGACCAGACACTGCAGGTCGCCGGGCGCGCTTACGACACCGGCCTCGGGGTGCTGGCGCAGTCGCGGCTGGAGGTGCGCGCGCGCGGCGCCGAGCGGTTCGAGGCCTTGGTCGGCGTCGACGATTCGACCCGAGACACGTACGACGCGGTCGAGTTCCTGGTCTATGGCGACGGGCGGCTGCTCGGGCGTTCGGGCACGATGCGCTTCGGCATGGCGGCGCGCCCGCTGCGTGTCGAACTGCGCGGCGCACGCGTGATCGAGTTGGTCACGCGCAAGGTCGGGCGCGTCACCGATCTGCCCCTCGTCACTACCTGGGCGGAAGCCGCGCTGCGCGGCGGTGCAGCGTCGATCACCGGGAGTGGTAGCTGACCGGCGTTCGGCAGGAAGCCGCCGTCGTTACCCCCGCCCGCGTCGTAGCGACGGTCCAGCGCCCGCCAGGCTCGACGGCGACGGTCCGGGCGACCGGCCTTTAAACTCCGTTCCTCCGCCACGGCAGCGGTCGCGCGCGCCATCCGCGAGACGGCTTGCTCATGTCATCGCCGCCTTGCAACCTCCTGTCCGGCACCCGTTGGCCCCGACGGCGCGAACGACGTCGAAGCACGTTTGTTGCGCGTGATTTACGCAAAGTCACGCCTTCGAACTTAGCGCTGTAAGTTTCGCTTCTTTTCTATTTGACTGTTATGTTGCGTTCAAGTTATCAAGGCGAAACAAAGCGATACAGGAACAGGAGTCGGTGATCGACGGTGAAGCAGGGCAGGCACGGGCGCCCGCGCGCCGAAGGCGTACCCGCTTCACCAACCACTCGCGGACGGGCGTGGGCCGATATTCGGTCAGCGCTTGGTAGCCAGAACGGGCGAAGCTTGGGCGCCACTCAACATCGAACCGAATGATCATTCGCGGCATCGCGCGCGGGCATCCAGATCTACAAATAAAGACATAACAAAAGGGGCTGTCATGACAAGCTGTGCATATCGTCGATTGCGTCAAACCCTCCTCGTCGGCACTGCTATCCTGTCAGTAGGGGCTGGTGCGCAAGCACAGACGATCGGCGCAAATGCACCAGTCGATAGCACCGAAGTCGCGCCGTCGCAGGCGGAGGGTGCTGACGTTGTGGTCACCGGTCTGCGCGCCGGCATCGAGCGTTCGCTGGCAGACAAGCGTAGCTCGATCTCGGTCGTCGACGTGATTTCCGCGCAGGATATCGGCAAGTTCCCGGACAACAATCTGGCGGAGTCGCTCCAGCGCGTTCCCGGAATCACGATCGACCGCTCGGTCAACGGCGAAGGGCAGACGATCAATCTGCGCGGTCTCGGTCCGCAGTTCACGCGCAGTGAGATCAACGGCGGTACGGCACTCAACGGTTTCGACTTCAGCGTGCTCGCGCCGGAGCTGTTCGCCAAGGTCACCGTCGAGAAGTCGCCCACCGCCAGCACCGTCGAGGGGGGTCTGGCCGGTACGATCCTGCAGGAGACGCCCAAGCCCTTCGACATACCGGGGCTTCGCGTCACCGCCACGGGCGGCGTCACAATCGGGCAAAAGGGCAAGGCCATGCCGCGCCTGTTCGGGCTGGTCAGCCAGAACTGGGACGATCGCTACGGCATCACCGTGGCCGCGGCGTATTCGAAGACCGACTTCCGCACCAACGAGGTCGATTTCGGCCCGTGGGTGGCGTTCCGTAATATCGCCTCGGCGAACGTGCTGGCGACCGCGCCTGCCACGTTGCTGGACGCCGCGACGCCGCGCACCACCGCCTTCTACAGTTATCAGCAGAAGCGGGAGAATCTGGGCGTCGCCGTCGCCGGGCAGGCGCGCCCGACCGAGCGGCTCGAACTCACCGCCGATTTCCTCTACGCGCGGCGCAAGGGAACCCAGATTGACGATCGTCCCGACGCGCCGATCGAGGGCACCAGCTTCTTCGCTGACGGCACCAGTTCACCGGGTAATCAGGCTCCGACCGACTATGTGATCGAGAACGGTGCCGTCACGCAGGCGACGTTCCGCAACATCCAGAACCGCGTCGGGTATAGCTACCAGCCGCAGGAGAACATGGTCTATCAGGGGACGTTGCGCGCCAAGTGGGAGGCGGCCGATAATCTGACGGTGACCCCCGGCTTCAGTTACGCGCATCAGCGTTCCAGCAATGAACTGAATCTCTATTCCTTCGCTGCGCCCGGCGCCGACGTGACCTACCGCGTCAACGGCGACGTGCCGCAATTCTCGTCCACCGCGACCGACTTCAGCAGCAATCCGGACCGCTTCGGCTACAACGTTTTCATCTTCAACCGCGCCGTCAACACCATCGACGAGTATGTCGGCCGCCTCGACGCCACCCGCGAGTTCGAGGGCGTGCCCGGGCTCACCAGTGTGCAGGCGGGTGCGCGCTATACGCATCGGACCTCGCGTCAGCAGGCCCGCAACGTCGGGCTGTACAATGGGGCCGAACTGCTCGGCGCCACACCGCTAGGCCTCGGCGCCTTCGCGGCAACCTTGCCCTTCAGCGTGCGCAACGCCACCACGCCGGATCGCATCCTCTCGGTCGATCGCGCCAAGTTGATCGACACGATCTATCCCGGGCTCGACCCCTTCAACTCGGACCAGTTCGCGACCGACCCGCAGGGCGACCAGCTCAACTCCTTCGAGGTGGTGGAGCAGACCTACGGCGGTTACCTGCAGGGCAACTTCACCATGGGTGCGTTGTCGGTTAATGCCGGGCTTCGCGTGATCGTTACGGAGACATCGTCCGATGGCTTCGGCCTGATCGGCACGGAGTTGACGCCGAGCAACGTCGACGCGCGCTACACCAACTTCTTGCCCGCCATCAACGCACGCTGGGAAGTAGCGCCCAACATGCTGATCCGCGGGACCTATTCGCGCGCGATGACGCGACCGACGCTCGACCAGCTGAGCCCGGCGACCACGATCAACTCCGGCCCGCGCACGGGCAATCGCGGCAATCCCAATCTTCGTCCCTATCTCGCCGACCAGGAAGACCTCGGCTTCGAGTGGTATTTTCATCCCGGCGCATTGCTGACGATCAACGGCTTCGCCAAGCAGATCGGCTCGCTGATCTCGCAGACGACCGTGTCGGAACTGGCCAGCTTTCCCGATCAGGAAACCGGGCTACCGACCAGCGGCATCGTCGCTTTCACGCAGCCGACCAACGGCGATAGCGCGACGATCCACGGAGTCGAGGCGGGGCTGCAGTCGCCGTTCTTCTTCCTGCCCGGCGGCTTGAGCTATTTCGGGGCCATTCTCAACTTCACCTATGCCGATAGCAAGGCCAGTGTGCGCCGCGCCGACGGCGTCTCACGCACGACCCCGCTGCCGGGATTGTCCAAGAAGAGTGCCAACGCGGTGCTGTATTACGATCATGCCGGGATCGATGCGCGGCTCGCCTATGCCTGGCGCAGCGCTTATCTACGTGACGACAACGTGGGCCGCCAGTTCGGCGCCGAGCGCTACGTCCGCGATTACGGTCAGCTCGATTTGTCGATGAACGCTTTCGTCACTCGTAACGTCCAGGTAGGCTTCAACGTCAACAACCTGCTCGATACGCAGCGTAAGGAATATATCATGATCGGAAGCGGTGCAGAGTTGCCTGCCAGCTTCCTTGAACAAGAGCGTCGTTTCGTACTGACCGCGCGGCTGATCATGTAGCGGCGAGGAGTGCGAGGCTCGTGCCGCTGTTCGCCGGAGAGATCCGCGGGCAGCGGGTAAGTCGAGTGCGAAGCTTTTGCTACCGGCGCTGGCCTTAGACGAAATGTACGTGAAGCTTAACGGCGAGATGGTCTACCTCTGGCGGGCCGTCGATTACGAGGGCCAGGTGATGGAAAGCTACCTTACCCGCACTTGCGACAAGGTGGCGGCGCTTGCGTTCACGAAGAAGACGCCCAAGGGTTCGATCCAATTTACATATCCCGACGGCGTGCCCCGGATCAGGCGAAGGTCGATGAGTTGGAGCTCGCGCAAAAAGACAGCGCGGGTGATGACATGGTTGAACACGGCGAGGATCGCCAAGCTCTGCTGGCATCGAGCAAACGGAGGATGCTGAGATCTCCCGGTTCGTCGTCACACAGGCTGCCGCTCCGTTTTGCCTTGGGGGGAGCAATGCCTGGCAGCCGATCCATGCGCCGGGCGCGCCGGTCACATCACCGCCGGCGATCGTGCTGCGCGACAATCGTGATATATTTTGGCGATGGCGATCGCGGCGATGTTGCAGCGAAAGCTGCGCACGCCGTTCAAAACCTTGTCTGGCGATGCAGCGCTACGCGAAGTCGAAACGCTCGCTTGACATAACCCTACGAGCACGCGGCTCGTTCTCCCCGTTCGAGGTTGATCCCCGCCAGACCGCACCGGCCATTTCTTCCGAAGGCCACACCTGAACGAAGGGTTGGCCTCTACTCGCGTGGATGCCGCCGTGATTGTCGCATTTTCGGTCCTCTCTGCCGGGAAGGAAGGGTGAGAGCCATGTGCAGCGCGGTAGACGACCGGACGATAGGGTCGTGTTCGTGGATGGATCGCGAGAAATTATTTCCATTTGAGCAAAAACGCCATTGCCTAAGTAACTTGGCACCTCGTAGCCTATCATAATACCAATGCCGTAAAAGCGGCTGCAAAAGGGGAGGTTTGTATATGCGGACGTCGTTCAAGGCTGCTTTGCTGGCGGGCTGTCTGATTCTGGCAATCGACGCGCAGGCGCAGGATCTCTCCGGATCGGCGACAGCACCGGCCGCGGGTGCTCCGGCAGCCTCTGTAGATGGCGTGCCGCAGGAGCCGACACCCGTTTCAGCTCAAGTTGGTTCCGGTGCTGCCGACGACATCGTTGTCACTGGTATTCGCGGCAGCCTGGCCTCGTCCGCGCGGATCAAGCGCGACTCCCAGCAGATCGTTGACACCATCTCGGCAGAGGACGTCGGCAAATTTCCGGATGCGAACATCGCGGAGTCACTCCAGCGGATCACCGGCGTCGCCATCGACCGCTCGGGTGGCGAGGGACAATTCATTACCGTCCGCGGGCTCGGGCCGGAGTTCAACACCGTGCTGGTCAACGGTCGCGTAATGGCGACCGACAATCCCGGCCGCGAGTTCTCATTCGACGTGCTGTCTTCAAACATGATCCAGCGCACCGACGTTTTCAAGTCGAGCGTGCCCGAGCTGCAGGAAGGCGGTATCGGCGCCACCGTCAACATCATCACCGCGCGGCCACTCGATGGACGCAGCGGGTTCCACATTGCTGCGTCTGCAGGAGGGATCTACGACACGCTCCGCGAGAAGCTGAGCCCGGACTTCTCTGCGGTGACGTCGCTGACGAATGAGGCCAAGACGCTCGGGATCGTCCTGTCCGGCTCCTATACTGACCGCCGCAGCCAGCTCGACTACGTCCAGACCGACGGCTGGCTTTTCGGATCGCAGAACGTGGTCAACGGCAGCGCGACGTCCACCGGCCTGACGACCGCGGCGCTTGGTAACACCGGCGCGACCGTCAACGTGCCGCAGAACCTAGCCTTCGCCCGGCAGGCGGACCGACGGCGCCGCATCAACCTCGCCGGAGCGGTGCAGGCGCAACTCAACGAGCAACTGCTGCTGACCGTCGATGGCATCTATTCCAAATTCGACGTGTTCAGCTCGCGTAACGTCTTCGCAAACTTCTACTCGGCGCCGTACATCGGGCTCGAGGTTGACGATACCGGCTCGGCGATCGGCTTCAACCGGCCAGGCCAGCAGTTCCTCGCTGCGAATCCGGCGCTGAACGGCAGCGTCTCGCTCTCGCAGAACGACAATATCGTCGACAACAACAACCGCCTGACGCAGACCTATCAGATCGGCGGTAATCTGAAGTGGAACCCGGCCGAGGACGTCGAGGTGCGTTTCGACGCGTCGACGTCGCGCGCGAAGCAGCGCAATCCGACGCAGTTCGTCGTCGTCGGCTCGCTGGCGCAGACCAGCCCCCGCTTCGATCTCAACAAGGGTGAGGATCTGCCGACCGCGTCCAACTTCGGCAACATTACCGATCCGTCGCTAATGCGCGCGCACTTTACGGGCGTGAACAACAACCGGGTGAGCGACCGCAGCTCCGAATATCACCTCGACACCGACTACAAGATCCATGACAGCATCCTGAAGTCGGTGCGGATCGGCATGGCCTATTCGGATCGTACCAAGGAGCGGCGCTTCTTCGGCAACAACGACGGGGGCTGTGCTTATTGCGGTTACGACATCCCGGTAGATACGTCGCTGCTGTCGCCCTTCAAACTGAACAACTTCCTGCCAGGCGTTTCGGGCAGCGAGAACGTCCCGCAGCAGTTCTTCACGTACGACGCCAACGCGGTGATCGCTTTCCTGTCGAACCCAGCCAATCTGGCGCGCGCGCGCCAGGGCCGCACTGCAGCCGAGCAGGCAGCCGAGGCGGCACGGCTCCTGGCGCTGCCGGGCGGCCCTTACGGTGTACGCGAAAACCCAGGCAGCCTGCTCAACGTCAACGAACGTCTACTCGCCGCCTATGTCGCGATGTCGTTCGGGGGCGAAAACTGGAGCGCCAACGCCGGCGTGCGCGTGGTGCGCACGCAGACGATCTCGCGCGGGTTCGAGCAGCCGGTCATCGACATCACGAACACGCGTGGCGACGACACGCTGGTCTTCACCTATGGCGCCACGACGCCTGTTTCTGTGCGCAACAGCTACGTCAACGCGCTGCCCTCAGCAAACATCAAGGTGAACGTCACCGAGAAACTGATCACGCGTGCCGCCTTCTCGCAGACGGTCACCCGCCCGACCCTAACCGATCTCGGCGTCGACAATTCCTTCGGTGGCCGTATCTCGGTGCCGCAATCGAGCGGCGGCAATCCAACGCTGGAGCCATTCAAGTCGACCAACTACGATCTTTCGATTGAATATTATCTGAATTCGATCAGCTACGTCAGTGCTGGCGCCTTCTACAAAACGCTCGACAACTTTCTCGAACTGCAGACGTTGCCGGTGCAGCGTTTCGGGCGGACCTTCCAGGACACGCGGACCCGCAACGGACAGACCGGCTACATCCGCGGCATCGAGGTGGGCGGCCAATATACGTTCGACTGGTTGCCGAGCGTGCTGTCGGGTTTCGGCGTGGCCGGCAATTACACGTATGTCGAGAGCAAGGCCGAGCGTGATTCGTCGCTCGCCGATTACGAATGCGGCTATAACGGCTTGTCGCCGCACTCTGCGAACGGCAGCGTCTTCTTCGAAAAGTATGGCCTGTCCGCGCGCGGATCGTACAATTGGCGCTCGGAGTATCTGCGCGCGTGCCGCTCCGATCAGGGGCGTCCGCGCAACCGCTCGAGCTACGGGCAGTTCGACTTCAACGTTGGCTACGACATCACACCGAACTTCCAGGTCTACGTTCAGGGTGTGAACGTCACCAACCAGCGCATCCATGAGTGGTCCGCGATCGAGGAGCGCTTCCTGCTGCTCCAGGAAACCGGCGCCCGCTATAACTTTGGCGCACGCGTGAAGTTCTGATGTCCTCCCCCTGGCCCGGCGTCTCGTGCGTCGGGCTTTTTTTGGGGGCACGTGGCTGGCGACCGCTCGGCGGGGCCGCGCGGAAGCAACGCCGCTAATGGAGAGCTTGAATGAAAAGCTGGGCTCTTGTGGCGCTCTACGCCTGCCTCGGATCCGCGAGCGCGTCGGCGCAGGTCAGTCCGCCGGCTCGGACGGAGATACGCCGCAGCGTCACCATCGCCGGACTCGATCTGGTTATCACGGGTGCGCTCGACGGCTTCTCGCTCGACGTAAGCGCCAAAACTATCGCACCCGGCGTGGCCAGTGTGGTGCTGACACTGACCCGCGCCACGCCCGCGCCGCCGCCGCGGCTCACAATCGGCTGGTCGCAGCCCTCAGTCGACATGGCGGGAATGTGGACGCCCGACGCGGGGCTTGGCCGGACGATCGTGCCTGATTTCGCATCGACGCGACTGCGTTCGACCCTCACCGCCGCCGCGCCGGTGCTGACTCTGTACGGTCGCGGCGAGCAGAACCGGCTGACCGTCGCCGCCGAGGACGCGGTGAATCCCGTGCTGCTCGCCGCAAAACTGCGCGAGGAGGACGTGCGCGTGTACGGCAGCGTGGAGCTGTTCAGCGAGCGCCACGCGCCGCTCACGCGCTATACCACGAGCCTCCGCTTCGACACGCGCGCGATACCTTTCTCAGCCGCGCTCGGCGATGTCGCAGCCTGGTGGTCGCATCAGCCGGGCAAGGAGCCCTTGCCTGCACCAGCCAGCGCACGCGAGCCGCTTGATTCGACATGGGTAAGCTATCACCAAAACATACCCGAGGCGGTTGTTCTTGCGGAAGCTGATGCGGCCGCACGGCATGGCTTGAAGGTGATGATTGTCGATGACGGCTGGCAGACCGGGGACAGCAGCCGCGGCTACGCTCATGCCGGCGACTGGCAGCCCGAGCGGCTTCGCCGGATGCGGGTCGTCACCGACGCGCTGCACGCACGCGGGATGAAGGGTATGCTGTGGTTCTCGGTGCCGCTGGTCGGTGACGAAGCCGCGGTGCTGCCGCGCTTTCGCGACAAAATCCTGCGGCGCTGGGCAGACCAGCGCACCAACGTACTCGACCCGCGCTACCCTGAGGTGCGTGCGTATTTGATCGAGACCTTTCGTCGCGCGGTGCGCGACTGGGGCTGGGACGGGCTGAAGCTCGACTTCATCGACATGTTCAGCAGCGACGAGACTACCGTGCTCGACCGCGGGGACGGACGCGACATCGCCTCGGTCTATGAGGCGGTAAATCGCTTGATGGTCGACGTGATGGCGGCGCTGCGCGCTGTCCGTCCCGATGTGATGATCGAGTTCCGCCAGCCTTATAGCGGCCCGGTGATCCGCACCTTCGGCAACATGCTGCGGGCATCGGATACGCCCAACGCCTCGATCCTTAACCGCCAGCGCATCGTCGATTTGCGGCTGCTTGCTGGCGCCACCCCGGTCCATGCCGACCCGATCGTGTGGCACGCGGACGAGCCAAGTGACAAGGCAGCCCTGCAACTGCTCGACACGCTCTTCGCCGTCCCGCAGGTTTCGATGCGGCTCGACATGCTCAGCGCGGCGCATACCGCGATGCTGACGCACTATCTTGCGTATTGGCGTGCCAACCGCGAGGTTTTGCTCGACGGGCAGTTCAGGCCCGAAGGAATCAACGCACAATATGATCTCGTCCGCGCCCGGACGCCAAACAAGCAGATCGTCGCCGCTTATGCCGATCGTGCGATCGTGCTGGACGATCCTACGCGGGCGATCGATCTCGTCAACGGCACTGCCTCGCCGCGGCTGGTCGTGGAGGCGACGCACGATCTTGGCCGTTACGAGACGCGAGCAATCGACGCAGAGGGGCGGGAGGTTTCGCGTTCGCCGCTTGACCTGACGCGCGGCGCGCATGTCCTCGCGGTGCCGCGGGCGGGCATCATCGCGCTGCTACGACGTCCGTGAGCGGCGTGACGCTCGTCCGTTTACTGCTCAATCAGGTAACCCGCCTGGAGAAAGCCGCCCGCGGCCAACGGGCGCTGCTGCCTTATAGCCGACTAACGTCGATCGCGCCCGACTATCCGCATCACTGGTGGGAGCGCGCCCGACTCGAGCTTGCCGACGACAATGTTGCGGCCGCACGCGATAGCCTCACCGTGATGCTCGAGATGACGCGCGAGCCAGTCCTACGGGCACGGGTGAACAACACCTTGGGCGCACTCTCCGCATGGTAGGCAAAACGGACTTCGTTGCCGCCTTACTTCTGGTTTCGGTGACCAGATGAAGATCGAACCGGAAAATCTGCAAAGCCGGCGCGCTGAACAAACGGCAGAAGTCGCGGGACTGGAAAGCTGCCGTGAAGGACGCAAGTGGGCCTTCGTGCCGGGGCTATTGCGTACACGAAGAGCTCAGTTTTGCACGATGGCCCATCATCTCGCCCAAGCGCACCTTCCGTTCTGGTGTCCAGTCTTCGTTGAAAGTGACCACTCCCTGCCTGAACAACAGCAGAATCGTGGAGCCGAGAAGGAAGCGACCCATCTCGTCGCCCTTCTTCAACACGACTTCCTGGTCTGCATAGATCCATTCAGACGTCCTGTTGGTGCGCCTTGGATTGACCACCCCGTGCCAAACGGTCGCTATGCTTCCGACGATGGTCGCGCCGACCAGCACCATGACGAACGGCCCGTGCTCCACTGACTCAAAGACGCAAACCACACGCTCGTTGCACGCAAAGAGGTTCGGCACGCCGCGCGCCGTGACAGGGTTTACCGAGAAGAGCTTCCCCGGCACGTAAATCATGCGCGTGAGCTTGCCGTCGCAAGGCATGTGCAGGCGGTGATAATCCTTGGGGGACAGGTACAGGTTGGCGAAGCTGCCGTGGCGAAACAGAGCGGCCAGGGCGGCGTCGCCGCCGACCAGTTGCGTTGTGGTGAACCGATGCCCTTTCGCTTGCAGCATGTGATGGTCATCGATGGCGCCGAACTGGCTGATCGCGCCGTCGACCGGAGAGACGAAATCGGCGGCGGCAATCGGGCGTAAGCCCGCTTTGAGCGGCCGGGTGAAGAAGTCGTTGAAGCTCTTGTAATTGCGAATGTCCCCATCTGCGGCTTCGCTCATGTCAACGGCGTACCTGCCGACGAACCAGCCGATCAGCCGCGTTGTAAACACGCCTCCTTCCGCCCTGGCGATGCGACCGGCGAACTCGGTCAGGCGCTGCTTGGGCAGCATGTACTGGAGCAGGACCTTCAGGCGATCGGACATCAGAACCTCGAAGCATCGACACCGTCCTTGTAGGATCATGAACCGGCAGGTCGACCGTTAAAAGGCACGTTCAACGACGAGGCATGTTGATGCGACGACGATCAGGCCGCCAGAACAACGCCGCGCTCCAACATGAGTGAGCGCCCGGAGTCTGGAAGCTACCGAGCGGCCGGGAATGTCCGCCTGTGGAAGTGAGGCGCTGCGCGAACGACCGAGGCGAGAACTCGCACCTGCCGTTCCGACGACGGGAGCGGGCGATGCAGCGGTTCCGGCAAATGAAGACCATACAGAAGTGCGCCTCCGTCCAAGCCAACGTCCCCGATCACTTCAGCCTGGAACGCCATTTCATCGGCCGGCAGGCCCACCGGGAGCGACGCTCCGCCACAGTGGCGGAGTGGCAGTCGCTCGTAAGGTGAGGGTCGCCGTCGAAGATCCAGGTGCATCGTGTATCGACGGGTTCGCATCAGACCGACGGCCGGTTACTCCGCTGTATGGTTCAGCAGCTGTTGAAGACCCGGCGGCGTAGATCCCTGTAGAGACAGCACGCGCAGCGGGTCGGATGGATCCTGGCGTAACGCGACGAGACGGATATCGGCAGCCAGCGCGCTGTGGAAGGTGCAGCTGAGGAAGACGCTGTCCGTCCAGACGGCGTTCAACACCCGATCCATGTCTTTCGAGATCTGCGCGATCAACTGCTCGCAGCCATCGGCGACCAGCAGCAGCCCCAGCCCGGGCCATCGCGATCCGACCAGTTCAGCCGACTCGGGATTGAACGGCACGAGCGGGCCGGTGTGCCGTTCTTCATAGGCGATACCGGCGACCGTCACGCCGCGGGCGCGGGCGGCGTCCACTTCCTCGCGTAGCAAGTCGTAGATCTGCGGGAAAAAGTCGAAAAGCAGGATGCTTTTTGCGCCGGCGAGCATTGCGCGAGCGCGCTCCAGCACCTGCGGTACGCTGTTGATTGTATAAACCCGCTCGTCGCTGACAGGCTTGTGGACCTGTTCCAGCGCCTGGATCGCGCCACGCGAGCGACGTTCGAACGAATGGTGCAGCACGGCCATCAGCTCGCGCGGCGGTAATGGATTGTAGGTGCGTTTCTCGTTCAGGTCATCGCTGACGAGGACGGCGCCCTTCTGTGTCAGGGTGCCGAGCGTCTGGTAGATGTTAGCCGGCGCTTTCCCGAGCCGCTGGGAAAGCCGGTAACCCGACGCTGAGCCGTTGCGGAGCAGGTCGCAGTACACACGCGACTCCAGTTCGGTAAAACCGAGCGATGTCAAAGCGATCTCCGGGGCGACCGGCTCCTGGTCAGTACCGTGGTGCATCCACCCGGCGTGCCTCGCCGCAGCGGCTTTGTCAAAGTACCGTCGAACAATAAGCTATCAAGCCTATAGTGTGCAGCCTGCACAACTAATAGCTTTACAATGGCTCGGGAGCATGATCTGATTGGTTAAGATGGATTAAAGGAAAGAGCGCGAACATGGTCACCGCATCGATCAAGCCGTCGTACGAGCAGGCGCTGTCGAATGGTTATGCCGGGATGGCATGCGGTTGTTCCGGGTGCGCCGGCGCGGCTCCCGGCACGTTGGCCTCGCTTGCGCTGGCCGCAGCCGACGGCACCCATGGCGACGTGCGGGGCGCCGAACTGCTCAGGCAAACCGCTAATGGCGACGGCAGCTATTCGTTCAGCGGCGAACGCAACATTGATGCGGTGCTGATCGGCTCGCGCTGGACGGGGAGTTCGCTGACCTTCACCTTTCCCGAGACCGGCAACTACGGGCCGGCCGGTTTCGCGGCCGAACAGATGCCGTTCAACGAGGCGCAGAAGGCGGCGGCCCGCGCTGCGTTCGACCTGGTCGAAGGATACACCGGCCTGACCATCACCGAGGTGGCGCCGGACACCGCGCAGGAGCCGACCTTCCGGCTGTCGCAGACGATGTCGCGCGATGTGCCGTCGGCGCAGGGCGGCTTCCCCGGCTATCTCGGCGGCGAAGGCGGGCAGATCTGGTTTGGTCGAACCGAGCAACCTTACTACGAGAATCCGGCGAAGGGGAATTGGGGCAACGCCACGATGATGCACGAGATCGGGCATACGCTCGGGCTCAAGCACGGCATGGACGATTATTCGACCGAGAACATGGCGTCGTTCCTGCTCGACGGCACCGGCGTCCTCTACGGCACGCGCGCGATCGAATATGACAAGGACGGACAGGCGTGGTCGCTGATGACCTACACTCCTGCGCCGAACGGCGTGCCGGGCTTCGAGGGTGAGGGTGCGAACCAGCCGCAAAGCTACATGCAGCTGGATATCGCCGCGTTGCAATATCTCTACGGCGCCAACTTCAACACGAACGCCGGCAATACGGTATATCGCTGGGACGCGGCGACCGGCGAAAAGTCCATCAACGGCGTCGGGCAAGGCGCGCCGACCGGCAACAAGGTGTTCGAGACGATCTGGGACGGCGGCGGCGTCGATACCTACGATTTCAGCAACTATGGCGGTGGCGTGGTCGTCGACCTGCGACCCGGCGCTTTCTCCACGCCGTCCGGCGAGCAGCTCGTCAACAGCAATGCGGCCAGCGGCGGCGACCTGCCCGCGGCGGGCAGCGTCGGCAATGCGCTGCTGTACAAGGGAGATGTCCGTTCGCTGATCGAAAACGCGATCGGCGGGGCGGGTGACGACCGGATCACCGGCAACCAGGCGGACAACGTGCTGATCGGCCTTGGCGGCGATGACGTGCTGGCCGGCGGTGCTGGCAGCGACACGCTGGTCGGCGGAGCGGGGAACGACGTGGCCGATTTCGCCGGCTCCACCGCCGGCATCATGGTGGCGCTGAACGGCGGCGCGCGCGACATTCGCGTCGCCAACGGCGTCGATGTCGATACGCTGAGCGGAATCGAAGGGATCGTCGGCACCGCGTTCGACGACCGGCTGACCGGCGATGCCGGCGATAACATGCTGTCCGGCGGTGCAGGCGGGCGTGATGTGCTGATCGGCGGAGCGGGCAACGACACGCTGGTCGGCGGCGGATACACGCTGGCCTATGCCGACCGGCCGGACGTCGTGCGCGATGCGGCGGGCACCAACAAGTCGCAGGCGACCGCGATCGACCTGAGGGGGGCGTTCGACCTGGTGCCACGTGCGACCCAGTCGACCGCGGTCGATTTCCCGGGCGTCGTCCTGCCGCATGCGACGGTCGTCGCCGCCGCCTCCGGCCAGGCCGGCAACGACTGGTATCGGATCGACGCGATTGCCGGGTCGCGCGCGCTGTTCGACATCGACGCGACCAACAATTTCAGCGGCATCGAGATCGTCGATGCCGCTGGTCGCGTAATCGCCGCAAACTATCGGGAGGCGACCAGCGACGACGGCAGCCGCCGCGGGACGGATGCGCGGCTGGCGCATACCTTCGCGGAAAGCGGCGCCTATTACATCCGCATCACCGGCAGCTCATTCGATGCCGCGCCGCAGCCGCTCGGCGCGGGGCAGTTCTACACTCTGCATGTCGCGCTGGAGAATGCGCCGATCGCGACGCCCGTGCTCCGCTCTACCGGGTCGGGCACCTTCGACGGTGGAACGGGCGACGACACGATCGTGGCGAGCGCGGGCGACGATGTGATCGATGGCGGTGCGGGCACGGACACGCTGTCGTATCGCAACCATTATCAGGGCGTGACGGTAGCGCTGGGCGTCGGTGGCGCGCAGGCGACGGGCGCCGGGCGCGACACGATCGCGGGGATCGAGAACCTGACCGGTTCGATACATGCCGATCGCCTGACCGGCGATACCGGCGACAATGTGATCGATGGCGGCGGCGGCAGCGACGTCGTCGCGGGTGGCGCCGGCACCGACACCTTGTCGTTCGCGTCGCAGGCGTCCGGCGTTGCGGTGACACTGGGGCTGCAAGGGACGCGTCAGGGCTATCGCGCCGGGCAGACGGTCGAGGCGTCCGGGTTCGAGAACCTGACCGGCACCGCATTCGCCGATACGCTGACCGGGGACGGCAACGCCAACGTGCTGCGCGGCGGCGCGGGGGACGACATGCTGGCGGGCGGCCTGCCGGCACGCGTTGGCGTCGTTGACATATTGGACGGCGGAACGGGAAGCGACACCGCCAGCTTCGCCGCCTTCACGCGCGACGTGCGCGCGGTGCTGGGCGCCAGCGGGCGGCCCGGCGAGGCGGCACTGGACGGCACCCGGATCGCGATCCTGTCGGATATCGAGAATCTCGCCGGCGGGCGCGGCAACGACGCGCTGTGGGGGAACGACCAGGCCAACCGGCTGGCAGGTGACGCTGGCAACGACACGCTCGACGGCGGTGCGGGTGACGACACGCTGGACGGCGGCGCGGGTGACGACCTGCTGCGCGGCGGCGCGGGGATCGATACCGCGATCTATGCCGACGCGGTTGCGGCGACCGTCGATCTGTCGCTGACCGGCGCACAGGACACCGGCTACGGCCGCGACACGCTGTCGGGCATCGAGAATGTGCGCGGGGGCCGCGGCAACGACGTGTTCGCCGGCGACGGCGCCAGCAACACCTTCTTCGATGCGGGTGGCGACGACCGCTACGATGGCCGCGCGGGCAGCGACACGGTGGATTACAGCGACGCCCGCCAGCGCGTGATCGTCGACCTCGGCCGGTCGGGTGCGCAGGCGACCGGCGGCGGCGGGAACGACACGTTGGTCGCGATCGAGAACGTGCGTGGCGGCGCGGGTGGCAATTACCTCACCGGATCGGCCGGCGACAACGTGCTGACCGGCAACGCCGCGGCCGACCTGTTGATCGGCGGTGCCGGTCGCGACACGCTGAGCGGCGGGGACGGCGACGACCTGCTGACCGGCGACGGCTTCGCGCTCGCTCCGGGCGCCGACGCGGCCGACATGCGCGACGTGCTGATCGGCGGGGCCGGGCGCGATACGTTGATCGGTGGGGCCGGCGACGACGAACTGTCCGGCGGCGACGACGACGACTTCCTGTCGAACGGCACCTTCTCCACCGAAGTCTTCGCCGACACCTGGTCGCGCGGTCGATTGCTGAAGGCGGACGGCGGCAATGATGTGATCGATGGCGGGAAGGGCAGCGACTTCGCGGTGCTCGCCTACTTCGGGCGAACGGACGCCATCCGCGTCGACATCCGCAACGCCGACGCTACCAACATCATCTACTCGGGCGGCGTGGCGGCCGGTTCGATCACCAGCGTCGAGAAACTCGGGTTCGAAGGCGGTAATGGCGACGATGTGGTCTATGCCGGCGCCGGATACGATTTCCTCGGCGGACGCGGCGGCAACGACGTGATCGATGCCGGCGCGGGCAACGACGTCGTCTATTACGACGCCGGCAACGACGTGCTGAGCGGCGGCGAGGGCTATGACGCGATCAGCTTCCAGAACGCCACGCAAGGTGTGGTCATCGATCTGACATTGACGGGCGCGCAGGCGACGGCGCTGGGCGTCGTGACGATCGACGGCTTCGAGGCGGCGGTCGCCTCCGCGTTCGGCGACACGCTGTACCTGACCGACCGGCGTGACGAACTGACTGACGAAGGGACGGGCGACGACCGTTTCTACGGTCGTGGCGGTGATGACTATTTTTCGATCACCCGCACGACCGGCGCGGCGTCGTCGGTGCTGCTCGACGGCGGCGCTGGCGATGATCGACTGCAATTCCAGGCCGGGCGCTATGTCGACGGCGTGTTGCAGATGGTGGACAGCATCACGGTAAACGGCGGCGCGGGCCGTGACTTCATCAGCATCAACGGCGCGGCGCAGGCGATCGTCGATGCCGGGGCGGACGACGATTTCGTAGTGGTAGGCCTGACGGGCGGTTCGGACCGGACCGGCTTCGCGCTGACGCTCGGCGCCGGCAGGGACGTCGTCTCGTTGTACGTCGATGATATGTCGACGACGACGCAGCGCACCGGCACGATCGTTACCGACTTTTCGGTGCGCGACGGCGACCGTCTCGATCTCACGTACCTCGTCACCGGATATACCAACCCCGACGGGTCCACGACGCCGACGACGCTCAACTACAATCTGGGCGAGGATCCGTTCGCGACCGGTACCCTGCGCGTGATCCAGAGCGGCGACGACACGCTGGTGCAGGCGGACAGGGACGGCGTGCTGGGCGCCGGTTTCGGCTTCGTCACCGTGCTGACGCTCAAGGACGTGGCGACCGCCAGCCTGACCGCCGCCAATTTCTCGATCGCGCCGTTCGAGCTCGGCCTTGATGTACCAGCGGATCCGAGCCTCTCGTCAGTGCCGGCCACGCTGGGCAGCGACGGCGCCGACACGCTGAACGGGACCGCCGGGCGAAACCGGATCCTCGGGCTCGGCGGCGACGACCGGCTGTTCGGATTTGCCGGGAACGACGTGCTGATCGGCGCGGCCGGCAACGACGTCCTCGACGGCGGCACGGGTGCCGATATGATGATCGGCGGGACCGGCGATGATCTCTACCGGATCGACAATGTGGGCGACCGGGTGTTCGAGGCCGACAGCGGCGGCACCGACACGGTCGAGACCGCCGTTGGCTGGACGATGGGCATAGGCATCGAGAACGTCCGCGTGCTGAACGACGCGCGCGTCACCATCGTGGGCAATTACCTCAACAACGTCATGCGCGCAGGTGCGGGTTCCGTCATCTTCGACGGCGGCCTCGGCAACGATACGCTGACCGGCGGCGCGGCGCGCGACAACCTGAGCGGTGGCGGGGGCGACGACCGGATCGATGGCGGCGCGGGGATGGACGTGATGACCGGCGGTGCCGGGGACGACCTCTACGTCGTCGATGCGAACGGCGATCTCGTGGTGGAGGCCGCGAACGGCGGCACTGACACGGTGCGGTCCGGAACCGACTACACGCTGACCGCCAATGTCGAGAACCTGTACCTTATCGGTGCGGCACGGACCGGCACGGGCAATACGCTCGACAACGGCCTGTACGGGACCGCGGGCAACGACACATTGTCCGGCCTCGCAGGCAATGATGTGCTGAAGGGCTGGGCGGGCGACGACCGGCTGTTCGGCGGCGCTGGCGGCGACACGCTGTACGGTGCGGAGGGCAACGACCGCCTCGACGGCGGCGCCGGTGCGGACAGGATGCAGGGCGACGGCGGCGACGACATCTACTTCGTCGACGATGGCGGCGACCAGGTGATCGAATTCTGGCAGAACGGGCAGGGCGGGATCGACAGCGTCTATGCCTCGGTAAACTGGACGCTCGGGGCGCATCTCGAGAACCTGTACATGACCGGTTCGGCAGCAGTGAACGGCGCCGGGAACGCGCTCGACAATGTCGTGCGGGGCAGCGCCGGCGACAACGTCCTGCGCGGCGGTGGCGGCAACGACACGATCGTCGGGCAGGGCGGCAGCGACATGCTGTGGGGCGATGCGGGCGCAGACACCTTCGTGTTCGGCACCGGATCCGGGCGCGACACGATCGCCGATTTCGGTAGCGGCGACACGATCGACCTCTCGGGCTATCGGTTCGACGGCGCACCGACCGTTACCGATCTGGGCGCGGACACGCTGATCGATCTGGGCGATGGCAATGCCATCCTGATGGTCGGCATCGATCCCGGCCAGCTTACCTTCACTGGCAACGCGTTCGGATTTGCGGGATGAGCGCGGTGCCGGTCGCGCTTGATCCGGAGGGACCGGCGGGCGATCATGCCCGATCGAGGATGGATTGTGACAGGTGGGCTCCGGCATGTGGGCGGTGCTGATGGCGATGGTGCAGCTTGCCGACGGAGGGGGGTGCACGCGCGCATGCATTGCTTGGGGAGATCGGCCGCACTGGAGCATCCACGACGAACATGGTCGATGGTCGCTCCACGTCGACGGGCGGCCGGCGACCGCGCTCGCGCCCGGCACGTGGCAGGACACGCCGGCGGGTCGCCGCCTGACCGGAACCATGGGCGGCGGAAAGTTTACGATGCTTGCTACCTTCGGCGCGTGCGGCGGCACACGCGAGCATACGCCAGGGCGCAGCAGTCATTTCGCGACGCTGACGTTGCCCGATGGCGTCGTACTCCGCGGATGCCTCGGCGAGGCACGCGTCGCGTACTAAGGCCAAATGGCGGAAGTAAGCAGCTGCTAGCAAGCTCGACGGCTTAGGAAAGTCGAATGGACCGGCCGGTGGGTCTGGCGGGATGTGGGAGGCGAAAGCGCTGATTGGTGCGAGCCAACTAGCTTCCCCACTACTTCAACGCGACGCTCTATTTTTCGGACGCGACGCAATCTTGATTGTGAACGCACCACCGATCGCGTGTATACTGGCTTGGGGGAGTGTGCTGGCCATGCAGAGTACCATTCAGCGGACGGGTGTAAGATGCATCGCTCTTCTGTCCGTCTTTATGCCGGTCGCGGCGATGGCGCAGCAGTTTGACGTCGAGCGAGCCACGCGCGCTTACCTTGATCTGCTTCAAGGGCCCGCCCGATCACAGTCGGACGCCTACTTCGAGGGCGGATACTGGCTGATCCTGTGGAGCACGCTTGTCACCTGCCTCGCCTACTGGCTTGTCCTGGCTACTGGCTTTTCGGCTTGGCTGCGCACCTGGGCTACAGGACGAACGCGGCGCCCTGCGCTCGCGACGATGCTGTATGCGCTTGGCCTCACACTGGTCACGACAATTATCACGCTACCCTGGACGATTTACACCGGGTTCGTCCGTGAGGCTCAATATGGTCTCATGAGCCAGAGCTTCGCCCTTTGGTCCTTCGATCAGTTGAAGGCACTGGTCATTGCGCTGATCGTCACGCCGCTGGCATTTGCGTCGATCTATGCTGCGATACGGCGGACGCCCCGTTTCTGGTGGGCATGGGGTGCCGGACTGACCTGGGGCTTTGTGTTGCTCGCCAGCGCCGTGCTGCCCGTATTGATCGCACCGTTGTTCTTCACGATGAGCGAATTGCCAGCAGGCCCGCTTCGCGAGCGCGTCGTAAAGATGGCAAGGGCCCACGAGATCCCGGCGGAGCATATCTACGTCGCCGACCTGTCTCGCCAGACCAAGCGCATCTCGGCAAACGTGTCCGGCTTGGGTCCGACGGTTCAGATCACCCTTGCCGACAACCTTATCTCACGGACGAGTTCCGACGAGGTGGCTGCGGTGATGGGCCATGAGATGGGGCATTATGTGCTCGGGCATGTCTGGCGGAACGCTGCATGGTACGCAGTCCTGTTCCTGATAATGTTTCTGGCTGTCGCAAGGGTGACGCCGGCTATTATTGCACGCCATCCACGCTGGCGCATCGAGGGCGTCTACGACGTCGCTTCGGCTCCCGCGCTGCTGCTGGTTGCAACGCTTGTCATGGCTCTCGCAACGCCGTTCGAGAATGCGATCGTTCGGTCCGCGGAGACGGAAGCGGACGCATTTGGCCTCGACGTGGCGCGCCAGCCTGATGCTTTTGCCCTGATAGCAATCCGGCTCTCGGAATACCGGAAGCTCGAGCCTGGACACTTTGAGGAAATGTTGTTCTTCGATCATCCGTCTGGTGAAACTCGTATCCGACGCGCGATGCAGTGGAAGAAGGACCATGTTCCCGGCGCGACCATGATCAAGCCAGTCCTGCCATCATCTTGATTCGACTTCATCCCGCTATGCGGTTCGGCTGAATGCGGATTTGGCCTTTTGCGCACTGATGGGTGTCGGGCAATTCAATTCCGTGCTTCAGGCCGGCCGTCGGCTGAGATGAATGCGTCATTGTTTGAGCGGGGACAACAAACAGGTCCCGAGCGACTGCATCTGGGTCTTCGGCGCGCTGTCGCTTCCGCGAGCTCGAGCAAAGGCGCGCTATTTGATGTGCGTCAGAACCTCCTGCCAATAATCGAGTTCGCGCCCGAAGGCACGAAGCGGTATTCGCTCATCGGTACCGTGCGCGCGGCTGTCTTCAGGCAGCACCAGGCCAAGGCTGCCAGCACCCCAGGTGGGAATGCCCGCGCGGCGATATTCCCGCCCCTCCGTACCGCCGGATGACATGGTCGGGTGGAGCGTCGCACCGGGATAAGTGGTCGACAGGCCGGCCTGCAGCAGCGCGGTAACCTCCGCACGCGGCTCGGATACCGGGCTCTCCACGGCCTCACCAACGAGCGTTATGGCCGTGTCCGGTCCCGCCGCGCCCGCCAGCTCCTGCCGCACTGATTCGACGGCGACGCCGGGCAGGATACGACAGTTCACGGTGGCGGTCGCGTTCTGCGGCAGTGCGTTTGGCGCATTGCCCGCCTCCAGCATCGTTGCGACGCAGGTGGTCCACAAGATGTTTGATACGTCGGGATAGCGGCGTACGACTGCCAGCGCCTTGGCGTCACTCGGCGCGGTCGTCAGCCGCGTCAGCGCTTCGCCTAGCGCCCCGCCGCGCTCGGCGGCGACACGGGCGACCATTGCCCGGGTCACGCTGTTGAGCTGGACGGGAAAGCGCGTGCTTTCGATCCGCGTCAACGCATGCGCGAGTTGATAGATCGCATTGTCGTCGCGCGGCACCGAACTATGGCCGCCACGGTTCTTGACCTTCACGGCGAAGGTGGCGTTTGTCTTCTCCGCGGCCTGCATCCCGAACGCGATCGGGCGCCCCTCCGCCGTCACCGACCCGCCCCCCGCGTCCGAATTAAGCGCATAAGCCGCGCGCGCCACCCAGGGATGCGCGATGACCGCGCGGGTGGATTGCATCCCCGTCTCCTCGTCTCCGGAAAATGCGAGCAGCAGATCGCGGCCCGGGCGCCAGCCGTCGCGGCGCAGGCGCACGAACGTCTCGACCAGCACCGCGACGCCGAATTTGTTGTCCTGTGTGCCGCGCCCATAGAGGTAACCGTCCTTCTCAACGGGGTTGTACGGCTCGGTCGCCCAATTGCCGGCGACCGCATCGACCACGTCCATGTGTGCCAGCAGCGCCACCGGAGGCAGCGACGGATCGCGGCCTGCGTAGCGTACGATCAGCCCCATCGTCTGCTCGCCATCGATCGTGACCGGCCGCCGTACGATATCCTCGGGCGCGAAGCCGGCGGTCTTCAGCCGTACCGCTATCACATCGACCAGTTCGGGGACGCGACCGCGTCCCTTGGCGGTTGGAATGGCGACCAGTTGCTTCAATAGGGCAATCGCCTGGGCGCGATCGGCCTCGCTGGGCGCGGGAACCTTGCCGGTCGCTGCTGCGGCCGGAACCGGTACCGCCGCCAGGGAGAGAATAAGCGCAATCCGCAGCATCGAGGTCTCGTCCTATTTGCCGTCGGGCGAGGCAGGTGGCGCCTCGCCCGATCAAGTGACATTAGAAGCGCAGCGAGGCGCTGGTGAACAGATAACGTCCGGTGGCGTCGTAAAATTGCGGGTAGGTGTTGCCGTTGCCGCCATCCTCGATCGCGGAGGTGGTCGTCAGCGGCGGCTGCTTGTCGAGCAGGTTGTTCATGCCCAGCGTAAAGCGGATGTTCTCCTTGGCATCGAAGGTGAAGGCCAGATCGAAATAGCTGCGGCTGTTCAGCTGCTTGTTGAGGGTGGCGTAGCTGCCCGCGAGCGCGGGCTGGTCGCTGGTCTGCGCAATCTTCACCGCGGAGATGTAGCGCCACGTCAGGTTCACGCCGACGCCGCCCGGCGTGTTCCAGGTCGTCAGCATGCGATGCCGCCACTCGGGCCGCGGCCGTCCGCACAGACCGCCGTACAGGCCCTTGCAGTCGTACACGTCCGAACCGGGCGAGCCGGGTAGCGGCACCGTCTCATATTCCGCCAGGTAGGTACCCGCCAGATTGAACGCGAAGCTGCCGAGCCGTCCGCTCGGAATGCGATAGTCGAGCGCGACGTCGATCCCGCGCGTGCTGAGCGAGCCCGTGTTGACGTTGAAGCGGCGGAAGTAGCCGGTGTCGTTGAGGAAAAGCGTCCCACCCGCGCCGCGATTGATGAGGCCGCAGAAGAACGGATCGCCCGTACCGAGGCAGTTGGTGAGCGCCAGATTGGGGTTTACGCTGCCGACCAGATTCTTCACGCGAATGTCGAAATAGTCGACCGAGAGGGATAGGCGTGGCACGAAAGTGGGCTCGAACACGACGCCCGCCGACCAGGTATCGGCCTTTTCGGGGTCGAGATCGCGGTTGCCGCCGATCAGCGAGTTGAACTGGCCCGCCGGATTGTCGATGACCCGTCCGTACTGGGCGGCGGTCACGCCCGTGCGGGCGCACTGCTCGGCGGTGGCGAAGGGGGTTTCGCCGGCGCAGGGATCGTAGAGGCCGTTCGCAAGCTCGGTCAGCTCGACCTCAAATAACGACTGGGAGGCGAAAAGCTCGACCACGTTGGGCGCGCGCACCGCGCGCTGGTAGCTGCCGCGGAGCCGTGCGGAGCGCACCGGTGCCCAGTTCAGCCCGAGCTTGTAGGTGTGCGTCTTGAAGCCCGTGTCATAGTCCGAATAGCGATATGCGCCTTCGAACGAAAGCAGGTGGAAGAATGGCCGTGACTCCACGAACGGCACGTTCAGCTCGCCGAACACCTCCTTGGCGGTGGTCGAGCCGCTGACCGGAAATTCGGGAGAAACCGAATTCTGATACACTTCGTCTGGCAGCAGCTCGAGCGTGTTCTTGCGGTATTCGACGCCCACCGCAACGCCGATGCCGCTGTCGGCCCAAGGCAGGATCGCGCCGTATTTGCCCAGGTCGCCGTTGAGCGAGGCGACGATGTTGATCAGCCCGGTGTCGCCGACGATGCTCTTGGCCTCGGCGATATAGCCGACTGCGGCGGCGCTCGCCGGCCTCCCGCTGAAGTAATCAAGCGGCGCGCAGTTAGGATCGTCGTTGGCCGATACCGCGTCGGCGTTGATGGCGCACACCGCCTGACCGAAGCTCGCCGAGCCGGAGCGGCGGTCGACCACCGCATTCAGCGCGTTGGCCACGCGCTGAACATTGGCGTCCCCGGTGAAGCGGCTGCGATAGTCGACGCGCGCGTAGCTGGCGTAGACGTCATAGCTGAACGCGCGATCGAGCTGGCCGCGCACGCCGCCGACTATGCGGAAGGTGGAATGTCGAATGTCGTCCTGGCGCGCGCCGCCTTCCACGTTGCGACGGCTGATCAGGATGCCCGGCGCGATTGCCGCCGGCCCCACGTAGGCGCCGGCCCCGTTATAGTTGCTGGCGGTCGACAGGCCGGCCGCGCCGCAGACGAACTGGACCTGCTGGGCACTGAGCAGCGGATTGTCGCAGTTGAGGCCGCCCCCGCTGCCCAGCACGCCGCCCGAAACCGTTCCGGGCGCGATTTGCGCGGTCGAACGGTCGTTCATGTAGCTCAGCTCGAAATAGGGGATTACCCGCTCGCTCAGCTCGATGTGGCCGATCGCACCCAGCGTGTAGCGCTCGTCGGGACGCTGGTAGTAGTTGGCGGGGGCGAAGTTGTACGTGCGCCGACCGGCAACGAATTGACCGTTGTCGACCCGGAACTGCGTCGGCACGTTCGCGACCGCACCGGTGTTGGCGATGTTGGCGGGATCGTTGAAGCCGGAGCCGCTGCATGCGTAGGTGTCCCCGCCATTGCCGGCCGTTCCCAATGCGCATGCGCTATAGTCGTAGTCCGCTTGCAGGATCGGTCGGATCTTGCGGTAGGTGGCGTAGGCGGTGATGTTGCCCCGCCCGTCGGCCATGTTGGTGCCCATGACCGCCGAGTAATCCTGCGTGAAGCCGTTCCACACCGACTTGTCGGGCTTCGGATACGCGCCCGGGATTTGGCGATCGTTCGCATCCAGCAAGTCGCGGAGCCCGCGATTGCCGTTGCTATGTTGGTAGATGCTGAGCCCGGCGTTGAGCTTCACGCCCTCGAAATTGTCGATCAGGTTGAAGTTGACGACGCCGGCGATGGCATCAGAGCCGTACACCGCCGAGGCACCGCCGGTGAGCACCTCGACGTTGCGCACCAGCGCGGCAGGCACCTGGTTGAGATCGGACGGTACCGCCTTCGGGCTTCCGTATGGCAGCCGCCTTCCGTTGACGAGCACGAGCGTGCGAACCGGCGTCAGCCCGCGCAGGTCGACTTGCGCGGTACCGGTTGCCTCGTTGGAATTGGCGGAACCCTGCGCCGCGAACACCTGCGGCAACTGGTTGACCAGATCCTCGCTGCGGGTCGCGCCGCGGGTCACGAACTCCTCGCCCGTCACCTGGATTACGGGGCTGATGCTGGTGGCGTTGGCGGAGCGTATGCGCGATCCGGTGACGACAATCGTGGCGCCTTCCCCTTCGGGGTCCCCAAGCGCCGGATCGGCGGCGGGAGCCGCGACCGCAAGCGTGGAGGGTGCCTCTTGCGCCGCCGCGGGGACGGCGATCACGCCCCACATGATGGTGGTGGCCAGCAGGGTCGAGCGATGCTTTCTATCCATGTCCCTAATCTCCCTCTTGGGCGGGCACCGCCGCGTGGGCGGCGAGCACGCGTTATCCGTGACGCGCCGCCCCGCGCGGGCGGGCGCCTGTTCCTCCGGTAATCGCGGCCGTTGTTGGCCGTCGTGTGTGGGTCTTCAGTACCGCCAGCTGGTGAGATCGGCGCCCTTGGGGGCGGTGGCCTCGATACGCTTCAGGATCTTCGGCAAGTAGAAACTGTTGTAGCGTAGCCGGCCGATTGCGTTCGACGTGCCATGGTCGCCACTCCAGCAATGTTCGCGGCGGTCGCCATAATCCACTTCGCCGCCATAGGCCGGCTTGGCCGTCTTAAGAAAATCCTCCATGAGATAGACGGCATTGTTGAGGTAGAAATTGTCCATGTCGCCGACATAGATGTGGATCTTGCCTCGAAGCTTGGGGGCCAGCGTTTTCCAGTCGCGTTGCAGGATGTGGCGAAGGTCATAGTTTTCGCGCCAATAGGCAGCCACATTCTTGTCGATCACCCCGGTGCGCTTGTCCCAGATCCGTTTCGGATAGCCGTCGGCACCCTGCGGTGAGTAAACGGCTTCCCAGATGTCCCACTGGCCACCCGAGCGCGACCGATCGCCGAGCACCAGCTCGAGCCGGTTCTCCTGCTCGATCGTGTAAGGCACATGGTCCAACCAGTCGCGTTTGCCCGGATGCTCGACGCTGCCGAACGGGCCATCGTAGCGATAGGCGTTGGCGTCGTCGTAAATGTTGACCGTCATGGTCTGACGGAAGTCGATCGGGTCGGGGCAGGCGGCAAAGGCGCCGTTATACTGGTCGGGATACTTGATCTGGACACCCAGCGCCTCCCAGCCGCCCGTCGAGCCGCCATAAAGAAAGCGCGACCAGCCCGCCCCGAGCCCGCGGTAGCGCCGCTCCAGCTCCGGGATGAAGTCATAGGTGATAGCGTCGCCATACGGCCCGAGATTGGCCGAGTTCACCGCATAGCTGTCGTCGTAATATGGATTGGAATGGTCGATCTCGACAACCAGATAGCGCGGGAACTTGTCGGAAACCCACTTGCGATATAAATCGTATGCTTCCTGCTGCTCGTCGCGATTGTAGCAGGGCAGACCGAAGCGTTCGCTGGGCTCGCAAGTCAGGTTCGGGTCGGGAGGGGTGGTACGGAAACCGCCGAAGTCATCCGGGAAATGCCCGTGGAAGATCATCAGCGGATAGCGTGCCTCCGGATGCTTGTCGAAGTCCCGCGGTACCAGCACATGCCCACGGATATAGATATCGCGACCCCAGAATTTGGATAACCGCTCATTTCGCACCTTGAAATGGCGGACGAACTCCGTGTCCTTGGGTTCGGCGATCGGCGGGTTTACCTGATCCAGCTCGAGCGGGATGGTCGTGCGGCCGGCAGGGTCGAAGTCGATCTGGCGCGGCGTGCCGACGAAATTGCCGGGTTCCAGCCGCCAGTTCTGGCCCGCACCGCGCGGGGCGGGCAGCTTTACCGTGCGGCCGTTCGACAGCTTGTAGGTGTCGTAACGGTGCAGCACGGGCTGTGCCCAATAGCGGCCTTTGGGCACCTGCGTCGTGCTGAGCGCCGGAAAGCCGAGGACGTCCGCTCCAACGGTCGCGGATTGTCCGCGGCGCAGCCCGTCCACGGTTACGCCGAACACCTGCGCGCCGAAGTAATCGGGGCGGACCTGAAAGCGTGGTTCAGTCGCCTTCTCCTTGGTCAGGATCACCAGCACGCGGCCATCGACCCCATCTGCTGCCGCAGTCGCGGGTAATGTCACCCGGAAATCGTCCGCCAGCACGGGCGTCGCTGCCACCAGCGCCGCCGTCATGCCTGCCGCCCACCGTTTCGCCATGCACAATCCCCCTATGATAAAGGCGCCCCGTGTCCGTCCGTCACTCGGACGGGATAGGAGTGATCTCGATCTGCCGCCCGTCCAGAAAGCGCACCCGCCGCCCATCGTAGAAGGCATTTTCCTCGGCGCGGAACTGCACCTCCTGGCCGCCCCATTCCGGCACCGGCGCATAGGCGGCCAGCTCGATCGACCATGCGGTGTCGGCGTGGATCGGGTACTCGCCCCGCTCGTCGCCGCTCTGCTTGTCCCAGAAGCCGATCGCGGTGCCGGCGGCGTGGCCGTGGTAGCCAAGCGGGTGGGTGTAGATCGTCGGCTTCAACCCGGCCGCGATCGCCTTGGCGCGCGCCGCCGCCAGCACCTGATTGCCGCTCTTGCCGACTTCGAATGAGGAAAGCAGCGCATCTTGCACCCCGTTGGCCGCTTTCAGGCCCGCCGCCAGTCCGGCCGGGACCGCGCGCTCGCCGGGCTTGAGCACATAGGCAAGATGCTGCGTGTCGGTGTTGAGCCGGAGATAGGTGATGCCGAAGTCGGTCCACAGCAGATCACCCGGCTGGATCACCGTGTCGCCTTCCAGCATGACCGACGCGCCGCGCCGGATGATGCCGACCGAGGGCTGGAACCATGTGGCCAGCCCCAGATCCGACACGCGCTGGCGATACCACCAGACCACGTCGTCGCTGGTGGTTCGACCGGGCGTGATGACCTTGCGGGAGAACGCCTCTCCGATGATGCCATGCGCCAGCCGGACGATGCCCGGATAGATCCGCATCTCGGCCGGAATGCGGGTTTCCAGCCAACCAATCGCCAGCCGGTCGCCGGGAACGATTCGGCTGCGCACGTCGGGCGAAAGCGCAGCGGTCATCTCATTATACTGACTCAGCGTCATTCCGTCGGCGAAGGCCGAGACGGCGGAGGTGTTGATCGCGATCTTTCGCGGGTTGCGCGCCGCGACCAGAGCAGCAACCGCCTTCCACTGGTCGGGCTGCTTGTCCGGGTCCCACGACGGGCTGAACAGGCCACCAAGCCCGTAGCGGCTTACCGTCAGGCGCTCGATCGGCTTGCCGGCGCCGGGATCGAAGAAGATCAGGATCGTGCGTCGACGCGCGTGCAGGCTCTCCGAGTTGAGCATGCTGGCGACGACCGGTTCCTCGAAATACTCGCGCGCCATCAATATCCACATGTCGACGCCCTGCGCTCGCATCAGCTTCGGCAACACCGTGTCGAGCCGCTCGGCCAGGATCGCGTTCTGCAGCTGGGCGCGCTCGCGGATCGACAGGACGCGGGGCAGCGCCGATGCGGGCTGTTCGATTTCGCTCATCGGCAGGATCGGGGCCGATACCGGGGCCTGCGCCATGCGCTGCCCCATCTGCGCACGCGACGGCCCCTGGGCGGTCGCCACCCCAACTAGCGCCGACGCCCCCATCAACGCCGCCGCATATCGCACCGCGACGGAACATTTGCTCCACGCCATCGCCCGAACCCCCGTTTATATCTGTTGCGTGAAAATGAACGTAACCTTATGCAACTGTCAAGTCACCTTATTTGCGGTCGCGCATAGGGGCGGCCGATTGCTGTGGCGGCGTGCGCGGAACATGGATGGACCGGCCCGTTTCAATCGGCCGGACGGGATGACGCGGCGGGCGGCGTCGCAGAGAGGATGCCAAGTGACCGGGAACCGGATGTTCGATCCGACCAGCGAGGCGTTCCGCCTGGCTACGTCGCCCTTCTACCTGATCGCGCACGCTGATTACATGTACCACCGCAACATGGATGCGGTGCTCGCGGCCCACGGCGCGAACAAGGCGATGTACCGGATCATGACCGTGCTGCGCGATCATCAGCCCTGCCGCATGACCGATCTGGCCGATATGGCGCTGATCAAGCGGCCGACCGTAAGCCGAATCGTCGAGCGCATGGTCGAGCTGGGCCTTGTCCATGCTGCGCAAAGCGAGGTGGACAGCCGCGCCACCGACGTGCGTATGTCGCGCGAGGGGCGTGCATTGCTTGACACGCTTACTCCGCTCGTCGCGCCCTTGTTCGTGGAGGCGACCGCCGGGCTCAGTCACGACGAACTGCAGCGGTTCGTGGCGACACTGCAGATCATCGGCAGCAATCTGGCCCGCGCCGGCGACCAGAAGACGCCGGAAAGTTGACTCTGCTCGCGCTAGTGGCGGATACGTTCATTTGAACGCGAACCGGGGGCGCGGCATGAACATACGATGGGATCGGGGTCGGTGAGCCGCACGCATCGCGGTGGCGCGCCGGGAGGTGCTGTCGACGCAGTATCCTTTTGGCAGAAGCACGCTGATGAAGCGGCGTCGCACCCGCCGCTGCGCGACCGCGAGGACACCGAGTTTGCAATCGTGGGGGCAGGTATCGCCGGCCTGTCACTCGCGCTTCAGCTTGCGGAAGCGGGACGCGAGGTGGTGGTGGTGGAGGAGAGCGTGCCGGGCGCGGGCGCATTGGGCGCCTCGGCAGGTATCGTCGCGCCGCAGCTCGTGCGAACCACGCCGCAGCGCGTCCTCGCCAGCCTCGGCCGCGACGTCGGGGGCGGATGGCTCCGGTTGATCGGGGAGAGCGGCGGCCATCTGTTCGGCCTCATCCGCGAACACGGCATCGAATGCGACGCCCGGCCGCATGGCTTCGTCGCCCCCGCCCGGGGGGTGGACGCGCTACGACGCCTGACGGCGGTGGTCGAGGAATGGCGGCCCTTTCGGAGGGATCTTACGGTTTTGGACACCGCTGGCGTCGCCGCACTCACCGGAACAGTGGGCTATACCGCTGCCGTGCTCGACGCGAGCGGGGGCGGCATCGATCCGGTGCGGCTCGCACACGGGCTGGCCGATCGGCTTGTGGCAGCGGGCGGCCGGCTTTTTCATCAAAGCCCGGCGACCGCCTTGACTCGGGAGCAGGACGCCTGGCGTCTTACGACGGCCGGCGGATCGGTGCGCGCGGCGCAAGTCACATTGTGCGCCAATGGCGGCAACCACCGCCTCCATCCGCTGCTACGCGAAACGGTGTTGCCGATGCGGATTCACGAGCTGGTCACGCGCCCGCTATCGGCGGCGATGCGAGCGGCGGTGTTGCCGCAGGGGCAGGCGCTCACCGACCTCGAACACGACATCTTCTCGATCCGTTGGATCGCCGGCGCTCGAATGCTGACCTATTATCCGGTCGCCGCGCACACCACTGCCGCGGCCGTTGAGGCGGCGGTGAACAAGCGGCTGCGTGACATGCTGCGCTACCACGAACCGGTCGAGATCGCGCATTTGTGGCAAGGGGTGGCGTGGATGAACAGCAGTCTGCTCCCCCGCGTCGTACGGCTCGACGAGCGCCTGCTGGCGGTGCAGGCGTGCAACGGCCGGGGCATAGCCACCAACGCCATCGTGGGGCGCGAAGTCGCGCGGATGCTGCTTGCGCCGATGAGCTACCATCCGCAGATCGCGTTGGACGTGCCGCGCCGGGTGCGCGGTTTTGCGCTTGCCCGGCACCTGCCAACCGTGCTGTTGCATGGCGCGCGGGCGATGGCGCGATGGTCGCGGCGTTAGGGTCCGTACTCGATCCAGCCAGGGGCGGGAACGAATGGTTGAGACTGTCATGTTGCCGGCGGTGCTGGCGCTCGCGATGCTGGGCGCAGGTCTCGACATCGATCTGCGCCGCTTGCCGAGCGGCCATATCGCCGCGCGCACGATGATCGCTGGCCTGGTCGTGACGGCGATCCTGTTGCCGCTCGTGGGACTGGCGATCGCCTCCTGCTTCCATGAAGAGCCAGCGATCGCCTTCGGGCTGGCGCTGCTCGCCGTCTCGCCGGCGGGTCTGTTGGCTGGGCCGATGGCCAGCGCGGCCGGGGGCGCCGCGGGTACGGCAGTCGCGCTGACGGCCTCGTCCAGCCTGCTTTATCTCGCAGTGGCACCGCGTCTTATTCCGGCGCTGGCGATCTGGTTCGACGTCCCCGGCGGCATGGTGGACCTGCCCGGTCGCGACATCCTGACGAGCATTTCTGGCATCTGCGTAATGCCGCTGGTTGTCGGCGCTTTCATCCGACTGGTCGCGCCGCGCCACGCCCCCGCCGCCGAGCGGATCATCGCATCGCTGATCCGGCCGCTGCTGGGGTGCGTGCTGACGTACATCCTGCTTGCGAACGTCGACGCCCTGTGGCGCTGTTCGGTCAGCCTGTTCGGCGCGACATTTCTCCTGAACCTGCTGGCGGTACTGCTCGCGGGCGGGGTGGCGGCCGTCGCGGCGTGCCGTCCGGCCGACCGTCTCGCGATCGAGGGCGCCTGCCTGATCCGGCAGGAAGGCACCGGCATTTTCGTCGCCGCTGTCGTCTTCGACGACACCACGGCCGCGCTGCCCTTGATCGTCAACAGCATGATGGCGCTGATCGTAGCGCACCTGCTGCGATCCTATCGCCGGCTCGGTCGGTCCGCGTTCGTCAAGCGAGCTGTCGTCTGATCGGACGAAGAAGCTACGAAAGCTAAAGTTGGAATCTATGGTTCGCTCTCCTTCTGTCAGACTGAGCAGAGCGGCTGTTAAGCGCCATATTCGTGCCTTTCGGGCCGGCGACCCTGACGTCCGATATCCGTTGATCAGCGGAATGAGCCGATGTCGGAATTTGGGAGGCCGGCGGGCGCTCGTAGGACGCTTGTGGGTAAGTGTGCTGCAGGGCTCCGTCAAACCAAACGCGCTGGGTGGTTATCGTGTAAGGTTGTGCCATGCCGTCCGCGCAAGTGAATCACCGTTCCGTTGCTTCAACTCGTCACCTGAGGTGATCCGGCTGGTCGTGTTGATGTACGTGTGCTTCGCGCCGGCATATGAAGACGCTGCAGAAATCCGCTTCAGTCCACGCAAAAGGCTAAAACCACTTCAGCCTGGAACGAAATCCCATCGATCGACAGACTACCGGGAACAAGGTTCGGCCGCGCTGGCACAGTAGCAGTCGCTCGTCAGCTGAACGTCGCCGTCAAAGACCGGATTGCAGTGTAAAGAGCGGTTCGCACTAGACGACAGCACCTTGCGACGCGGCAGAAGCGTCAAGGTTGGCGGGGAACGCCGCCGCCAGTTCGCTGCTGCTCCGCTTTGATCCTGGAATGGCTGATGTTTTCGCCCACGAAGACGATAACCCATATGGCGGCAACGAAGATGGCCAGGATAAACAGGACGCGGATCGCACGTGGGCCGGGCATTTTCGGATCTGACATCTGTTTGCTCCATCGTTGAGTGAACTGCCGTTCGTGTCCACCGGCGGATTTGCGCCGCACGCTTCAGCCTCCCCAATCCATCTCCCGCTGGCCCGCGGCCGCGATGGACGCTGGCAGGCGAAGCCTCAGCGATCCACCTCACCGAACACGATGTCGATCGAACCCAGGATCGCCGTAATATCGGGGAGCATGTGCCCGCGTGACATGAAGTCCATAGCCTGAAGGTGGCTGAAACCCGTGGGCCGGATCTTGCAGCGATAGGGTCGATTGCTGCCGTCGCTGACGAGATAGACGCCGAACTCCCCCTTCGGCGCCTCGGTAGCGACGTAGACCGCGCCTGCCGGAACGTGGAAGCCCTCGGTGTAGAGTTTGAAGTGGTGGATCAACGCCTCCATCGACCGCTTCATTTCCGCGCGATGCGGCGGCTTCACCTTCCGGTCGTCGCTCGCCACCGGCCCGTCGGGCATGTCTCGCAAACATTGGCGCATGATCCGCGCCGACTGGCGCACCTCTTCGACCCGCACCATGAAGCGGTCGTAACAATCGCCGCGCGTGCCCACGGGCACATCGAAATCCATCTCGGCATAGGCATCATAAGGCTGCGACTTGCGCAGGTCCCAAGGGATGCCGGAGGCGCGGATGCACGGACCCGAGAAGCCCCAGGCGATCGCATCATCGCGCGACACGACGCCGATGTCGACGTTGCGCTGCTTGAAGATACGATTGTCGGCAACGAGGCTGATCGAGTCCTCGAACAGGCGCGGCAACCGTTCGTCGAGCCAGTCTGCCATGTCGGTGAGCAGCTTGAGCGGCACGTCCTGGCGCACGCCGCCGGGTCTGAAGTAATTGGCGTGCATCCGGGCGCCGCTGGCGCGCTCGTAGAAGTTCATCGTGTCCTCGCGGAGCTCGAACAGCCACAGGTTCGGCGTCATCGCGCCGACGTCCATGATGTGGCTGCCGAGGTTGAGCAGGTGGTTCATGATCCGCGTCAGCTCGGCGAAAAGTACCCGCAGATATTGTCCGCGGCGCGGCACCTCCAGATCCATCAGCTTCTCGATCGCGAGCACGTAGCTGTGCTCCATGCACATCGGCGAACAATAATCGAGACGGTCGAAATAGGGGATCGTCTGAAGATACGGCTTCGTCTCGAGGAACTTCTCGGTGCCGCGGTGGAGCAAGCCGACGTGCGGATCGACCCGTTCGACGATTTCGCCGTCCAGCTCCAGCACCAGCCGCAGCACGCCGTGGGCGGCAGGATGCTGCGGCCCGAAGTTGATCGTATAGTTGCGGATGTTGACGTCGTGCTCGCCGACGCCTTCCAGTGCCGGGTCGAGCGTATCGATCGCGCGCTCCGCGTCCGTGCGATTGTCGGCGGTCCCGTTCGGCCGCTCGGTGCGGCGCCCGCTCGGCGGCACGGCATCATCGGCATTGCTCATCGTCTGCTCCCGGTACTGTGCGCCAAAGGTATCCGGTTTGAACCGGCATGACTTTTAAATGGCTCAAGAACCAGCGTCTATGATGTGAACGCCTTCATAAAAGCAGGAGGCAAGTGGCGTCGGGCGCCCGCTGGCATCGCTCGCCGATATCACCGGATCTATCGCGATGCGGAAACTGGAACAGCGGCCGTCGATAAAGGTCAAAGACATAGTTTTGATATACGTACTTTATCTCCATCAATCAGTTTACGCGCATCGCGGAAGAAACCTGGCCTGCATCGAGCAGTTATGAAGAAGGAGATGGCGGAGCAGTGAAGCAGGCGATGGCGGATGCAGGCTACAGATCGTCGATGCGTAAGAGCGCTGCTGACGACATCGCGCACGATCCGATGGCCAGGGAAGCCAAATTGCCGATGCCTGCGATGCAGGGTCCCCACACGAGGAGGATAGTCGATGTCCGCAACCAACGACGAAACCGCCCGGCCAGGGCCCGCCGATGGCTCCGGCGTACTGGTCCGGGTGCTCGCGGGTGCGATCGCAGGCCTCCTGGTCTACCTGGTCAAGCTGGCGGTGGCGCCCGCCGCGCCGCCGGAGAACGTGCTCGTCTTCGTACTGGGCGGCGCCCTGCTCGGTCTTGCAACGGCAATGGTACGGGTGCGGCGGCGCCAGCGGCACAGGTCGCGCTCCGACTGAGGGCCGCTGGCGGCGTAGCCTGGCGCTGCCCGGCTAGATGGTCAGACCAGCCGGGCATAACCCGTCATGTCGGGGGCGGTGTTGCTGGCCGCCGACAACATCGATCGATGAGAGAGTATTGAACAGGGTCAGGAATGGCAACCAAATCGAAAAATCCTGTTGTCAGCCCCTATCTGCTGACCTTGCGCGATGGCTTCAAGGCAGCTGGCGCTGCGCTCGTTCGGTTCAAGGTAGGCCAACTCACTGTCGAAGTGACGGAAACGCCGGACTCGATCTTTGCAATCGTCAGGCGGCCCGGATCAGGCGGCGTTGCTCTGCGTGCCGTGTTCCTGGCAGCGCCGTTCGAGTGCAAGCTGGTGGAGGCTGACGCCGGCGAAGCCGCGCGCATCGTCATAAGCAGTGCGATTGGCGAATATCTCGTCACCTTCAATACACTTCATGAGGCGCTCGAGCGGCTACGGATCACCGTCCGGCTCACCCCCGCACGCTCCGTGGCGTTGCCGTTCGCGCCGCGCGATCTCTACCCGCTCGACGACAACGATGATCCGCTCGGCGCGTCGGGCAACGTCGAGGCATCGCAGCGCGGTTTCAATACCGGCGTCGTCTATTTCCGTGTCGACGAACCGGCGTTCGGAAACGTGCTCTATCTTCAGAACCTGACCGCGCTGAACGATTATTACCGGTTTACCGGCACCAAGCCGGACGGCGTGGTGGGCGGCGAGTGGCCGGAGCTCGGCTACCTCCTCCCCACGCCACCGCGAGATGCGGATCCGCTGTCGAGCGCGCTTCAGCCGGGCGTGCAGACGACCCTGTCCGACACGATCCTGGTGTTTCGCCATCATGCCCCGTCCGAGGAACGCGACTCCGCAAGGCAGTTCATGCAAATGCTGGGGGCGGCCTACAAGATGCTCGAGTTGCCGCCGGTCGAGTATCGTGACTGGGTGGATCGCGCCGAGCGGACCGCTCGTGATCTGGCCGAGGCGCCCGAAGCCACCATCCGGCATTATGGGCATCGCTACGTCCATCCCTACACAGCGGCCGAATATCCCGACATCATGGTGCAGATGTCGGTCATCACGGCGCTGCACGACTGGGGCAAGTGGCGTGGCGAAGCACTGCCGCTGGAGGCGGAGCTGAAGGCCGGGCTGCGCAAGTTTTTCGATCCCGAGCTCGGCACCCTCCGGCGCTACCTGCCCAATGTCGGCGCCGACAAGGACGCCGACGCGGTCGATAGCTGGTACTTGTACCATCCGCTGCTGAACCTCGGCATCCTTGCCCTCGATGGCGATGAGCAAGCCCGCGAACTATTTCTCGGCTCGATCGAATTCGCGGTCCGTGCCGCGCACCACTTCGAGTACAAGTGGCCGATCCAGTACAAGGTGACCGACTTCACGGTCATCGAAGAAAGCGCTCCCGCTGACGGCCGCGGTCAAACCGACGTCGGCGGTATCTATGCCTGGGTGATGTTGCAGGCCTTCGAGCTGACGGACGACAAGCGGTTCCTGGATGAGGCGCGGGCCGCGATCGATGCGGCCATGGGGCTGCGCTTCAACGTCAATTATCAGGCCAACCTGACGGCGTGGGGTGCATCCGCCTGCATGCGGCTCTGGCGCATCACCAATCGCGACGTCTACCTCGAACAGAGCTACGTCTATCTCGCCAGCTTCTTCCACAATAGCGTGATTTGGGACAGCCAGATCGATCACGCCGCGAAGTACGAGACCTTCATGGCGGTCACGTGCCTGCAGGACGCGCCGTATATGGCGGTTTACGAATGCTTCGACAGCTTCGTTGCGTTCGAGCGCTACCTCAATGATAGTGGGCCAGACCTCGATCCGGAAGCGCGACTGCTCGTCAACGAATATTGCAAATACGCGCTCTCGCGCGCGTGGTATTACTATCCCGACGCGCTTCCGCCGGACGCTGTCTCGGACACGCAGCGCGAGACGAACGGCCATATCGATCCGAAGCTCTCCTTTCCGGTCGAGGATCTTTACCCCGATGGCCAGCAGGCTGGCCAGGTAGGCCAGGAGGTCTATGGCGCCGGTGCAGCCTTCGTCTTCGCGTCGCGCGCCGTCCATCGGATCGAGGGCGCGCCGTTCCGCCTCTACTGCGACTATCTGGTTCGGGCTCTGGAGCGCACGGGCGACAAGGCGCTGACCGTCACCCTGGATGGCGGCGAGAGTTGCACCGCAAACCTGCGCCTCGTCCGGAGCGGGAGGGCGGCGTTGCCGAAGAGCACCGTCGTCACCGACGGAGACACGCTGCGCCCGTATGCCCGGGCGAAGGACCGGATCGACTATCACGTGCCGGCGAACGGTCGGCTGGTGCTCACCTGGGAGTAGTCATGGCAATCGGACATACCGCGCTCCGCGGCAAGCGGATCTTGCTGACGGGCGGCACCACTGGCATCGGTCGTGCCACCTTGCAGCTGCTGGCAGGAGAAGGAGCGCGCCTCCTGACCTTCGGTCGGCATCAGGAGCAGCTGAACGATGCGCTCGCGAGCTTGAAAGACGGCGGCGAGGTGGTCGGGATAACCGCCGATGCGGCCACCGCTGAAGGGATCGAGGCCGTCTACGCCGCCGTCGACGAGAAGCTTGGCGGTATCGACATGCTCGTTGCCTGCGCGGCACTGGGCGCCGAGCCGATCCATGAGATGGCGGATCAGGACTGGCGCTATGTCATCGATACCAACCTCGTCGGGTATCTCGCCTGTGCCAAGGCCGCGATCGAGCGGATGGAGCGTCAGGGCGGCGGCCACCTCCTGTTCGTGGGTTCCATCAGCACCGAGATCAAGGCGGAGGGCGAGAGCGTCTACTCCGCCACCAAGGCCGGGATCCAGGCCTTTGCCGAGACGCTGAGGAAGGAGGTCGCGGACAAGAACATCAAGGTCAGCGTCGTGCAGCCCGGCTCGGTAGACACCGACATGCAGGAATGTAGCGCGGATGAGAAGCATAGGGCGGTGGCAGCGCAGCAAATGCTGCAAGCTGACGAGGTCGCCGAGGCGATCCACTTCATCCTGACCCGGTCCCCGTCCTGCGACGTCGTCAATCTCCGGATCGAACCCCGCATTCAGAAGACGAGCTGAGGCTGAACCGATGAAGGCTGCGCTAAAGACCGCGGACGGTACGTTCGACGTGACGGAGGCCGAACGGCCGATCATTCCTGCACCCCATTTCGTGCTGGCCCGTGTGCGGGTGGCGGGGATTTGCGGCACCGACCTGCGTCACTGGAAGAAGCACGAGCCGGAGCTTGAATGCCATATAATGGGCCATGAACTCGCGGGTGAGGTGGTCGAGGTCGGGGAGGCCGTCACCAACGTGAAGCCGGGCGACCGGGTGGTCATCGAAACGGTCATGGGCGACGGGGTTTGCGAATATTGCCGGGTACAGCGCTATAATATCTGCGAGCATCTGTATGATGTCCGGACCAGATACGTCTCGCGCGCCTATGCCGAATATGTCGCCGGGCCGGCCGACAAATTCTACAAGCTTCCCGACCATGTCAGCTTCGAGGAAGCGTCGCTGATCGACACTCTCTCGGTATGCCTTCACGCCCAGCACCTCTCCGGGCTCGGCATCAACGACAAGGTCGCGATCATCGGCGCAGGGCCGATCGGATTGGGGCAGTTGATGCTGGCCAAGGCAAGCGGGGCGGACGTCATCATCTGCGACACGGTGCCGAGTGCGCTGGACCTTGCGACGAGGCTGGGCGCGGATGCCGTCGTGCACAGCGGCGCCGAAGATGCTGTGGCGCGCGTCAAGGCGTTCAGCGGCGGCCTGGGTGCCGACATCGTGTTCGAATGCGCTGGTGGGGAATCGATGCCGGAGACGCTGCCGCAGGCAACCCGGATGGTGCGCCGCGCGGGCAAGGTCGTGGTCGTCGGTGGCTTCGACGCGGGGGAAACATCCATCCCGCTGGAGTGGCAGCGGATCCAGATGAGCGAGATCCGGCTGGTGCTCAGCGCCAGCTTTGCCATGCACCACATCTACCGCGAGCAGGGCATGGTGCTCGATCTGATCGCAAAAGGGCGCATCGACGTGAAACCGCTCATCACTCACCGCTTCCCGCTGGACCGGATCAACGAAGCGTTCGATGTGGCGGATCGGAAACTGGAAACCGGGGCAGTCTTCGTTGCGATCACCATGGATTGAAGGCGGACATCCGATCAGCGCGCCTCGATCAGAAACGCGGCGCCGGGTACGATGATCGTGGCATGGGCAACGAGCGTACCATCGTCCGCGACGTGAAACTGCCGAACGGTGCCGCCTTCCTCATTGGCGACGAGAAGGCGCCGTTCGGCCTCGAGAAGGAGCATGAAACGCGGCGACGCGCCCCCGCTCCGAACATGCTCGATCATCCGCAGTTCGGCACCGTCGACGGCGAAGACCGCGATGCTGTCATGGCCGCGGTTCGTGACATAGAGCCGGTTCGCGGCCTGGTTGAGCAGGATATGCCCGCCCAGGTTCTTGGTGACGCCGAACGGTGACGTCGATTGGCTGGCGAGCGTATGCAGGCTGCCGTCCGCGTCGACGGCAAGGCAGGTGACGGTAGACGCGAGTTCGCTGACGAGGAACGCGAGCGGCTCGCGCGGGTGAAAGGCGAGATGGCGCGGCCCGGAACCGGGCGGTGCGCGGAACGCCGGTGTCGGCGCGGTCGCACCGCGGTCGAAGCGCCAGATCGTGTCGGATCCGAGATCCACGCAATAATAGTGGTCGCTGCCGGTAGCACGGCCGACCCAATGAGCGTGCGGACCGGCCTGCCGCTCCTCGTCCGGGCCGCTGCCCGTGAGCCGGAGCAGGGTCGACTGCCCAGGGCCGTCGGGGTGGATCGCAATGGTCGTGATGCTGCCACTCTCGTAGTTCGCGGCGAGGAGCTGCGATCCGTCGTCGTCGAGCGCGAGGTGACAGGGAGCCGCGCCGCTGGTCCGGGCGTCCCAAAGCCGGTGAAGCACGCCACCGCGTGGCTGCAAAGCGTGGACCCGCCCTTCGGTGTCTTCGCCCACGACATAGAGCATGCTTCGGTCTTGGCGCCACAGCCCAAACGACGCATCGGTCACGTCGCACATCGTTGGACCAGCCATCAGGGACCCTGCTGTTGACACAAGCGAGCGGATACCGGCACCGCCGTTCCGCGCATAGGTGCCGACGAGCAGCTCCACCTTGTCGTCTGCTTCATGCATCGCGGTGGCTCCTCGATCGGCGTTGCGTGCGGTGCCACCGCACCCGGAGGTTTGCGTCCCGTATGAGCGACGCCGGAAGGTCGGTGGCGGCGCGCAGCCCGGCGACGCTGGACATGTTGCGCAGGCCCCGCCACGTCTCGCCGATGACCTGATTGACCATCTCGCGGCGGTCGATCTCGCCATGCTCCTGAACGAGCGAGAGGCGATGGATCGCATAGATGCCGAGCAGGCCTGCGATCAGGAAGTAGAAGTCCCAACTGGTCAGCGTCAGCGGGAGGTTGAGCGCCCGATCCGGGCTGTCCCACCGCACGACCAGTTCCAGGCTGCGGCGGGCGAAGAAGTCGGCAAGTGCACCCCCGACCAGAGGAGCGACGCCCGCTGCCACCGCGGTGACGATCGCGCTCGCCGCCACATAGGCGGTCGCGGTGCCCTTGGGCGACAGCTTCAGCGCGATGTTGGTCGACGTGAGCGTCACCCCGGCCACCGATGCGCCCATCAGCAGATGAAGGAGGACAAGCCATCCCGCCGCCAGCGTCCGGTCGCCGATCTGTGAGGCGCCGATCATGGCGACGATCGCCAGGATGTAGACGGGGGCGCAGACCGCAAGTACCGACTTGTTCGCATGGCGGTCGCTGAGCGAACCCCATAGCCGAAGGGCCAGGAGGTTGGCGATCTGGCTGGCCACGCTCAATATCATGACAAAGCTGACGCTGAAGCCGAGCTGACGCACGATGAAGACGGTGAAGAACGGAGTGGCGAGGTTCACCGCGAACTGCCAGCTGCCGATGAACACGAGCAAGCGGCTGAAGTTGCGATCGCGGAGCGGCCGCCGGAGCAATGCGCGCAGCTGTAACGGGCCGGTCTCGGGCGGCATCATCGGTTCGGGCATGCGCGCCACGACCTGGGCGCTTATCATGCCAGTGACGCACCCGACCGCGAACATGCACGCGAACACCAGGCTGCGCGATGCCGAGTGTTCGGGTGTCAGTTCGAGTGCCAGCGCCGCAGCCAGGCCAAGGACCAGGCTGACGCCGGTCAGCCACAGCGTCCGCCTTGCGAACACCCGGCCCAGCTGATCCTCGGGCGCGAGATCCCGTAGCCAGGCATTCCAGGCGCAGCTCCCGATCGCGCCCGCGCCGCACAACATATATTGCGCTGCCAGGAACAGCCACACAGCGACCGGATCGCCGACGAGCGCAGCCAGCGCCATCAGCCCGAGCATCGATCTACCAAGGATACTTGCGGCGACGGCGATCCGCTTGCGGGTGCGCAGCCGCTCTACCAGCAGAATTGCGGGGAGCTGCAGGAGCTGGGTCAGAAAGGGCGCGCTCGCGAGCACGCCGATCATGATGTTGGAGGCGCCAAGGTGCAAGGCGAATGCGGTCAGGATAACGCCGGTGGTAAGCGCTGCCGCCCCGCCCGAGAAAGCAGCCTCGATCACCAGCAAGCGTAGACCGCGTTCACGGTCCTCGATGCTTATGCCGCTTTGCGGAAGAAGGGACTGTGGCATGATCAAACCGAACCCACCGGCCGCCAGGACGGTTTATAATTGCGTAGAAAGCTTCGCCAACTGGCATGCGCGAGGGGGTAGGCGGGTGATCGCAACGGTATGAAGAGCGATCGCTCGCGTATCATCGTACGTGCAAGACAAGCCGTTTCTCCGCAGAGCCAAAGAAAACTGAGTGCGGTTGATCAAGCGTCCTCAGCTCGCTCTCTATTTGAGCCATGATCGCTCACGGCACGATATGCAGGACGCTTCACACCGGCTTTGCGAAATAACAGATAGGCCGAGAGCGAAGCCAGACCTGCCATGCCCGTCAGCAGCCCCGACGTTGGGATGCCGGAACGTGCCGATGTGCGATCCAGCGCGACCTCTACCCCTCCAAGGGCGTTCACGGCAGCAGGAACAAGCTTCGTGTCCAGGAAAAGCTTCGACGCGGACGGGCCACTTGGCTGCTTCAGCATGTAATCGCGATCGACGACCATCGTAATCTCCGCTGCCAGATCGAGTCCGAACTATTCGCTACCCGGCCTGTTCCGACGCAACCTGATCGCCTGACCAGGGTTTTTGCCACTAGAGCAGGGAGTTAGGCCGTTGAAAAAGCCCGAGTACAAGCCGTATGAGCTCCCCGCAGGCGGCTGGGGCTCCGCTCGTTCGGTCGGCAATATCCTTCGCCGCGAAGGCGTGCTCGCCAGCGCGCCGGTCGCCCTGACCCGCCACAACAAGGTTGATGGTTATCAGTGTAACAGCTGCGCCTGGGTCAAACCAGCCAACCCCCTGCCGCTTGAATATTGCGAAAACGGCGTCAAGGCCGTGGCGTGGGAGCTTACGGCCCATCGCTGCACGCCCGAATTTTTCGCCAAACACACCGTCACCGAACTACGTGAGCGCGACGATTACAACCTTGAACAGCCCGGTCGGCTCACTCACCCGCTGCGCTATGATGCAAGTATCGACAAATATGTTCCGGTGTCGTGGGGGCAGGCAGTAGAGGAAATCTCCCGTGAGTTGCGGGCAGTGGAGGACAAGCAGCGGGGTACCGTCTTCTACAGCTCTGGTCGTTTGTCCAATGAAGCGAGCTACCTTTACCAGCTGTTCGCCCGGGCGTACGGCAACAACAATCTGCCTGACAGCTCGAACATGTGTCATGAAACTACCTCGGTGGCACTTCCGCTAAGCATCGGCCAGGCAGTCGGGTCGGTGGATCTGGGGGACTTCGCCAAAACCGACTGCATCATGTTCTTCGGGCAAAATCCTGGCAGCAATTCGCCGCGGATGCTGCACCCGCTTCAGGAGGCCAGCCGCCGGGGTGTGCCCATCATAACCTACAATCCGCTGCGTGAACGTGGGCTGGAGCGTTTCCTCAACCCGCAGTCTCCGACCGAGATGGTCACCGGCAAGGCGACGCGGATCAGCTCGCAATATCACCAGGTCAAGGCGGGCGGTGATCTCGCCGCGCTGACGGGCATCTGCAAGGCGGTGCTGACGATGCACGACGAGGCGGTCGCCGCCGGCGGCGAGGCCGTCCTCGACGAAGCGTTCATCGCCGAACATACGCATGGCTTCGATCAATTCGCCGACTGGGCACGCGGGCAGGACTGGGATGAACTGGAGCGCCGCTCCGGTCTCCACCGCGCGGACATGGAAGCGACTGCGCTGGTCTATGCGCGGTCCAGGGCGGCCATCGCCGTCTATGGCATGGGGCTGACGCAGCATCGGGCCGGCGTCGAGACGATCAGACTTCTCCTCAACCTCCTGCTGATGCGCGGCAACATCGGGCGGGAAGGTGCAGGTATCTGCCCGGTGCGGGGCCATTCCAACGTTCAGGGCCAAAGGACGATGGGAGTGACGGAAAAGCCCGAGCTGTTCCCGCTCGACCGGCTCGGACAGCAATTCGGGTTTCAGCCGCCGCGCGAACCGGGCTACAATACGGTCGAAACATGCGAGGCGGTACTTAGGGGCGACGTGAAGGCGTTCGTCATGCTGGGCGGAAACTTCGCTCGCGCCATCCCCGATCACAGCCAGATGGAGCCTGCCTGGCGCAAGTTGCGGTTGACGGTGAACGTCATCACGAAGCTCAATCGCAGTGCCCTGCTGCCGGGCGAGATCAGTTACATCCTCCCCGTCATCGGCCGCCTGGAGACAGATGAGACCACGGCCGGGCCGCAGGTGCTCTCGATGGAGGATACCTCGGGCTGCATACACGGCAATCGCGGGTTGCGCACGCCGGCATCGCCACACCTGATCAGCGAAATACGGCTGATATGCGAATTGGCGCAGCGAGTGCTCGCTCCCAATCCACGGATGCGGTGGGATGCCTACATGAACGATTATGCCGAAATCCGGCGGGAGATAGGCGAGACGCTCCCCGACACGTTCTGGGACTATGAGCGTCGCATGTGGGAACCTGGCGGCTTTCAACGGCCATTGCCGGCCAAGAAGCGCGAGTGGCATACCGATACGGGCAAAGCCAACTTCGTGACACCGACGGCGCTAGAGGAAGATCTGGATATGCCCGCCGTCGGTCACGACGTGCTGCGGTTGATGACGCTGCGAAGCAACGACCAGTTCAACACGACCGTCTACGGCTATGACGATCGCTTCCGTGGCATCAACAACACTCGCAAGGTGGTACTGATGAACCGCTTCGACATCGATCGGCGCGGCTTGAAGGTCGGGCAGGCGGTGACATTGAGAACGGTCGCCGACGACGGTGTTGATCGTCATCTGTCCGGCATGATCGTTGTTGCCTACGATATCCCGATCGGGTGCATCGGCGGATATTACCCTGAATGCAACGTGCTGATGCCGGTCTGGCACTATGCTGCGGGCAGCAAGACTCCGGCGGCCAAGTCGATCCCGGTCACCGTGCACTCGGACGGGCCGGAGGTTCTTGAGCCGCAACTCGAACTGGGCACGGTGTGAGGGCAGGGGAGTAGCGCGAAGGGCGCGACGCAGGGAAGTCGCCCGTCAGGTGAACGTCGCTATCGCAGACCGTGGTGCGTTTTGTGGGAAGCGTCCCCTTTCGGCGAATAGCACCACGGCCGGTCGCTAATCCGGGCGCCAAAGAACAGACGGCATAAACGGATCGAGCGTTGCCGGCAGGCGGTCGACATCCAGCGCAGCGTCGGGGGATAGCGTCGGGCGACGATCACGCACCAACGTGTAGAGCGCCGTACCTCCCATCATCAGCACGAGGTGCTTCGCGGGGCATTGTCCCGGGCCACCGCTGAACGGCACCAGCGTATCGCGCTGCGCAGTGCCGTCCAGCCAGATGTCGGGTACGAAGCGGTCGGCATAGGTCAGCCGCTCGGCGTCCCGGTGCAGGAAGGGCACATGCACCACGAAGCCGGTACCAGCGGCGATCGTCGCGCCATGCCAGGTCGTCACCGTGTCGCTCTCGCGCAGGATCACCGGCGTCGTCGGCCACAGCCGCACCGATTCGAGGATACAGGCGCGCAGAAACGGACGCCCGGGATCGTCGTCCGCACGGACCCGGCGCAATGCTTCCGGAGTGGCCGCAAGCAGCATCAGCGTACGGAACGTCGCGATGCAAGCCGCATCGAACGCGAACAGCCATTGGCCGACCTGATCTTCCGGTCGTGTTCCCTGCTCCCCCATCTCGGCGAGCCGCGCCGCGAGGCTGTCGGCAGCGGGTCGATGCAGATAGCTGGCGACGTGCGACAGAAACCGGGCGCGCAGCACGCGACGCTTCGGCTTCAGGAACGCCCAGTTCGCATCGGCCCGGAGCTGGAAAAGCGACCGCGTCAATGCGACATCGTCGCGCGCAACATCGCCGAACAGGCAGCGACGCACCATTCTGAACCACGTGTCGCGAAATTCCTCGAACCGCACAGCGTCCTTGGCGGCAAGCGGTGCGATCTCCTCGGCGACGATCCCGTCGAAGCGCGCCCCGAGCGAGTGACGGGGACGCGCGCTTTCCAGCACCCGGTCGTTGAGTGATCGCCGCGCCTGACGCGCCGGGCCGCGCGAGATCAGCGATCCCGCCGGCTCGAAATGTGCGAGCGTCGCATGCTTTTCGCGGGTGTCCGGTGAGAACGGCACGGGAGTTTCGTCGAGAAGGCGCCGCACGTCGTCCGGCGCCACGAGCACGGCTTCGTCATGAACTCCGAGTTTCAGGATCGCCGGCCCCGAACCATGACGCGCGCGCACGCGCTGCAGCGCCGCGACACCCAGTCGCTCCAGCCCGCTCGCCTGTAGCCAGCGCACGATCGTCGGACGGCGCAGGATGATGCCCTTGGCGAACAATGGACCGCCTGCCTGCAGCAACGTCGCGACGCTCTCGATCCATGATAACCGGCTGACCTTTTGCGCCATCTGCGATCCATCCTTATCGAAAAAAGCTGTTCCGGCATGAACCCGCCAGCGTCGAAGTCGTTGAGGAAGGCGAGAAAAAAGACAGCAATTTCATGATGTTGAAAACACAGATTAGGAATTGACCATGCCGCTCACCCTGAAGCCGCTGAACGAACAGACGATCGTCATCACTGGTGCGAGCAGTGGCATCGGGCTGGTCACGGCGCGAATGGCCGCAAAGGCCGGTGCCGCGGTCGTGCTCGCCGCGCGGAACGAGGCAGCGCTGCGCGATCTGGCCGAAGAGATCACCACGGCCGGCGGCCGCGCACTGGTCGTGCCGTGCGACGTCGGCATGCAAGAGGACGTGCAGCGCGTCGCCGATGAGGCCGTGCGGGCATTCGGCGGCTTCGACACGTGGGTCAACAACGCCGGCATCTCGATCTTCGGCAAGACGTGGGATGTGCCGATGGCGGATTGGCGGCGCATGTTCGACACAGTTTATTGGGGCACGGTGTACGGGTCGCTCGTGGCGCGGCGCCACTTGCGCGTGGCGGACAAGCCGGGGGCGATCGTCAACGTCGGCAGTTTCTTCGGCGATCGCGCACCGGCCGTGCAGAGCACCTATGCATCGGCCAAGTTCGCGGTTCACGGTTTCACGGGGGCGTTCCGCGAGGAAATCGAACATGACGGGCTGCCGATCTCGGTATCGCTCGTCCATCCCGGCCGGATCGACACGCCCTATAACGAGCATGCGGGCAATTACATGCCGATGCAGCCCGTCCACCGCGGCATGATCTATCCGCCCGAAGCGGTGGCGGAGGCGATCCTGTGGTGCGCCGCACACCCCAGGCGCGACATGTTCGTCGGCGCGCAGGCAAAGGCAGCGGCGGTGCTTGGCCTCGTCGCGCCGCGGCTGACCGACAAGGTGATGTCGATATGGTCGTTCACCTCGCATCAGTCGCGCGAGCGGGTGTCGAACGGCGATCACAGCCGCGCGCTGTTCGAGGCGGGTTATGGCGGGCACGAGCGCGGCACGCACGAGCCGCATCTGCTCCGCTCGCGAAGCTATTACGTCAAGGCGACGAAGCGCCCGGCGCTGACCGCGGCAGCGATGCTGGGGGGTGGCGCGCTGGCGCTGGCATTGGCGCGCGGCAGGCGGAAGGGCGAAGCCGCGGCGACGATCGAGCGTGGTCACGACGGTGGCGGCGTCGCCGGGCGGGGTGACGGCGGCGATGCCGAGATCGTGATCGAGGAGGTCGTGGTGGAGACGACGCCGGCCGAGCGCCCGCACGCCGACTTCGTGGTCGCCTGAGCAATGCGGCGGCTCGGCCCGGCGGCGGCGCTCTGCCTGACAGCGGCGTCGCTTTCGGGGTGCGCGACCTCCACGCACCTCGGCCGCTCGGAACTGAGCCGGGTCGCCGGACGCACCTACGTCGTGGTCGGCGCCTCCAGTGGCTTCGGTCAGGGTGTCGCGCTGCGGCTCGGCCAGTTGCGCGCCAATGTCGTGCTGGCTGCCCGCCGGACCGACCTGCTTGAGGAGGTCGCCGCCGGGGTTCGTGCCGGCGGCGGGCAGGCATTGGTCGTCACCACCGATGTCGCGGACGCCGATCAGGTCGAACGCCTCGCCGATGCCGCAGCCCGGCGCTTCGGACGAATCGACGTCTGGATGAACATCGCCGGGGTCGGCGCCGTCGGCCGCTTCTGGGACGTGCCGGTCGCCGATTATTCGCGGATCGTCGATGTGAATTTGAAGGGCGTGATCTATGGCAGCCACGCTGCCTTGCGCCGCTTTCTCGCGCAGGGCAGCGGCACGCTGGTCAACATGGGGTCGGTGGAGAGCGAGGTGCCGCTCGCCTATCATGCCACCTACGCCGCGACGAAGGCCGGCGTGCTCAGCCTTGGCAGGTCGCTCAATGAAGAAATCCGTCATGCCGGCCACCGCCGGACCGTGCGCGTTGCGACGGTAATGCCCTGGGCGGTGGATACGCCCTTTTTCCGGCATACCGCCAATTACAGCGGCCACGCGGATCGCATGGCGCTGATGGATGGTCCGGAAAAGGTCGTTCAGGCATTGGTGTGGGTGTCGCTGCACCCGCGCGAGGAACTGCCGGTGGGCTGGAAGGCGCAAATGGCATCGACGGCCCACCACCTGTTCCCCGACATGACCGAGGCGATCTCCGCCAATATCCATCGCGCGCAACTGAAGAAGGGGACGCCGCAGCCGGCCACGGCGGGATCGGTGCACCGGCCGATGGCCGAAGGTCGCACGGCGGACGGCGGCATTCGGGCGCGAATGAAGGCAGAGGATGCAGCGGCGCGCGAGCGGACGCCATAACCCGATGAGGTGTTTAACGGCTGGCCAGGCTGGATCGATAGGCGAGGGCTGATCGATGCAGGCTTTTGCCCTCGCGCCTGCTGGTTAGTCGGGAGAGGGGAACCAAGCTCGAAACATACCATACAACTTCGCGGCGGTGACAGCACGACCGGTGTATCTTGCCTGTCAGCCAGCACCAAACCCCCACATCCCGGTTCGCCGCCAGTCCCGTCGTCTGACCGCAACTCTCGAAAGTGCATGTGTTTGTCTAGCCGAAGTCGACTTGTCCGGGATGTCGATCTTGACGGTATGGGACGGGCGTAGCTGCCAGCGGCCCCACACTGCATGATCGACGATGTGCCGGCTACTGATAACCGGCGTTTTCCTCGCGTTCCTCTGCCGCGTCTTCCTGCACCTTCTCCATCTCCTCAGCTTCGTCATTATCCCGCGTGCTATCAGGATCGATCATGATGGCTCTCCTTTATGGACGGTCTTCCGTATTATATCAGGCGAGCTTCAGGCCTTCCTTGTTCATCGCCGCCGTGATGTGCTTGTTTTGATCGGCACTGAGCTTGCTTCGCAATTTGGGGAACAATTCATCTTCCTCTTCGCGCATGTGGCTTTCGATAAGATCGCGAAATTCCTTCAGTTTCGGCAGCCAGGCGGGGTCGTCCTTTGTCATCTCGGTCAGATCGAAGAAATATTGCTTCACATAGCCGTGTTCGTGGTTGAGGTGATCTGCCGCGTCGGCCAGCCCCTGATCCCGCATTATCGCGTAGACGACGTTCTCCTCCTGAAATGCATGCTTGCTGATGGCATGCTTCAGCTGCATCAACAGGAACGATCGCCGCGCGGTAGCACTGTCGCCGGTCGCTTCGAGCAAATCGAATATTTTCAGCGCCGCGGCATGTTCCGCCGCTAACGCCGCGTCCCACTGGCCCGCGAACACCGTTGGTGCCTGTACGGCGGCTTTCCGCACGAGATTGATCAACAGGCCCGCCGCCACCCCTGCCGCTGCACCGATCGCGATTGTGCGCCCGGTCGATCCCGCATCTGCCTCGTGTTCGGTTGTCATGATGCTTCTCCCAAATCGGAGTCGGCAACGGATCGGACTAAACGACTGTTCCGATTGCGATTTATTCTCGAGTAGGCGGCACTGCGCCTTATCGTGCGGGGGGCGGGGCGGATCGACATTCATCCGGATTCCCTCGAAGCGCCCTCATTGCGAGCGCAGCGAAGCAATCCAGCGTTCCGCACGGCGCCGTGGATTTTTTCGCTACGCAACGACTGTTGGGGAGGGCAGGTCTGCCCGATCGTGGGAGCGTGGTTTGCCCGGACCGATCAATGATCTTCGGCGGCGATCAGTCCGGCACCCCTGAGTCGCCGAATGTCGATCCCACCTGAACATCTCTGCCCCGCGACCGGGGCAGAAAAGGAGTTATGCTAAAGTGCCGTGTCCGCGTCGGTCAGGGCATTGTCGATCAGCGTTTCCATCGCGCGACGTGCGGCATCGCCGTCACCAGCGACAAGCGCGCTGAACACCGCGTGATGGTCGGGCATCGGATCGCGCATTTGCCGACGCTGATCGCGCGAGAAGCGCGTGGTCCACTCGACGGCCGCTGCAATCGAATTCGACAGCGTCAACAGCGGTTCGTTGCGCGTGGCATCGAGCACCGCGAGGTGGAACGCCTGATCTGCCGCACGTCCCTCTGCGGTAAGCAGGCCGTGGCGTTCCATCTCCTGCAACGAATGGCCCATGCGCGCGAGCTGGCGCTCGTCGCGGCGGCGCGCCGCCAGGGCGGCGGCGGAAGGTTCCACGATCCGGCGTAGTTCGAAGATGCCGTCGATGAACGCCCGCGTCGCCCCGCCTTCGAACATCCAGCCCAGCACCTCGATGTCGAGCATGCTCCACTTGGCGCGCTCGTTGACGCGCGTCGCGCTTTTCAGACGTTGATGCACCAGGCCCTTGGCGGCGAGCACCTTCAACGCCTCTCGATAGGCACCGCGCGACACGTTGTTCTCTGCGCTGAACCGCTCCTCGCTCATCAGGGCGGTGCCGGGCGCGAGCTGGCCAGTCACGATCGCCACCCCCAGGTCGTGCGCGATCCCGCCGCGAAGGTCGTCGGGCCGCTGTCCGGCCGGGGATGATGGGGCGCGCAAGATCATCACCCTATCATGCTCGACCCACCCCGAGAGCGTCAACCCTCGGCTATTTGGCCTTGTCCTACCAGAAAGGTATTAAGACTCCTCTCGGCTGGTCGTCCGCAAGAAGCCCTTGCCAATCTGGTAGTACCAGATTAAAGCGGCTCAATAAGCGGCGATGTCGCAGAAAACAGGGAGAGGATCATGGCGGGATTTCCGTATCGACCGGCGGGATGCGCATCCGCAGTGGGGCTGGTGCTGGCGTCGCTGTCTCCGGCCGCCGCGCAGCAGGCGTCCGATGCCACTGCCGGCGTTCCGGCCACCGAGATACGACAGGGTGGCCAGACGGGCGGCGTGCCCGATCCCTCGGGAGCCAGCGCTGTGGCGCAGGAGGACATTGTCATCACCGGCGTGCGTGCCAGCCTGTCGTCGGCGCAAACGATCAAGCGGAATGCCAAGCAGATCGTCGATTCCGTCGTGGCCGAGGATATCGGCAAGCTGCCCGACAACAACGTCGTGGAAGCGTTGCAGCGCGTGCCCGGCGTGCAGGTGTCGCCACGTGCGCGTGGTGAATCGGCGACCGTCCTGATCCGCGGGCTGCCCGATGTCGTCACGGTGGTGAACGGCCGCAACATCTTCTCGACCACCGGCCGCTCGCTGTCGCTGGCCGACGTGCCCGCGGACCTCGTGTCGGGGGTCGACGTCTACAAGTCGCGCGCCGCCGACCAGATCGAGGGCGGGATCGCCGGGCTCATCAACGTGCGCACACGGCGGCCGTTCGACTTCAAGGGCGCGCAGCTCGCGATCGCCGCTCGGCAGGTCTATAGCGAGCAGCCCGACACGATCGATCCTTATGCCAGCTTGTTGCTGAGCGATCGGTGGGATACCGGTATCGGCGAGTTCGGCGCGCTCGCCAGCGTGTCGTTCCACCAGACGCGTTATCGTGACGAGACGATCTACGGCGGCGGCTTCTTCGGCTACAACCTCGACAACAGCCGCGCGCCCTATACGCCGGGCGTTCCGCTCGATCCACGTGGTACGAACCCCGCCGAGCCACGCGTCTTTCGCACCGACGTGATCGGCGCGATCGACCGGATCGGCACGCGGCAACGGCCGGCCGTGAACGCGTCGCTGCAATGGCGCCCCGATCCGCGGCTGACGATCACGGCGGACGGCCTGTTCTACGGCTTCCGCGATCGCGGCAACAGCAACCAGAACTTCACCTCGCTGGAAGGCAGGCTGGCCGCGCCGCTGACGTTTCAGGGCGATACCAAGCTGGTCGATCGCGTGAGCACGCTGGGCAGCCGGGTGGCGGTGTTCGGCGCGGTGAACGACAATGTCGCCGACCGCTATCAGGGTGCGCTCTCGGCTGAATGGCTGGCGGACGGGTGGCGCGTCTATACCGAGGGGTCGTACACCCGCTCGGTGGCGACCGACCGCGTGGCGTCGGTCGACGTGGATTTTATCGCGCGGCAGACCAACGGCTTCTTCAACTTCGAGGGCAGCGGCACGCCGCGCTTCGAATTGCCGTCCGACGACATCGCCGATCCCTCGCGCTATTTCCTGTCGCGGCTCAACACGCAGCGTACCGAGGGGAAGGGCGAGGAACTCACCTTCCGCAGCGACATCGCCTACACCGAGCCGCTCGGCGTCTTCACGGAGATCGCGGCGGGCGCGCGCATCAACCGTCGCAACGCGGGGTCGCAGGCGTTCAACCAGATCCTCAACTGCTCCGCGACGGGCGCGCTGCGCTGCTACACGGCGCGCGCGGTCGACATACCCGGCCTGATGACGACCACGCCCGGCGGCTTCTATGAGGGCGTCCGGCCGTTCGTCCGGCAATGGGCCTCGCCGTCGACGCAGGGTGTGCTCGACAACGTCGGTTTGCTACGCCAGCGGTTCGGCGTGGCGGCGGGCGATCCGGGGTTCCAGCAGACGCTCGGCTTCGACATCGTCGAGAAAAGCTACGCCGGCTATGTGCAGGCCAGCTTCGAGCTGGGGCGGCTCGACGGGCAGATGGGCGTGCGCGTCGTCAAGAACGACATCACGTCCAACGCGTCGCGCGCGCTGCGCGGGGTGGTGACGCCGATCACGATCAGCAGTGACGGCGTCGACGTGCTACCGAGCATCACCGCACGCTACAAATTGCGCGACAATGTGTTCCTGCGCGCGTCCGCAAGCAGCACGATCACGCGCCCCAGCTTCGCGCAATTGAACCCGGCGCTGACCCTGACCCCGCCCGTTCCCGGTCAGCAGCCGTTCGGGCGCGGCACCAGCGGCAACGCGGAACTGCAGCCGGTACGCTCGACGAACTTCGACGTCGCGGCGGAATGGTACATCGATCGCTCCAGCTCGATCACCGCGACGCTGTTCCGCCGCTCGGTCACCGGGTTCATCCAGTCCGTCACCAGCAATGTGCAGATCGACTATCTCGGGTCGGACAACGGCACCTATCAGGTGGTCAGCCCGCAGAATTCCGGCTCGGGCAAGCTGACCGGGGTCGAGGGTGGTTTCACCTACTTCGCGAAATTCCTGGATGGCTTTGGCATCAGCGCGAATGGCACGTACATCGACGGAGTGAACCGCGCCTTCTCGCCGCTGCCGGGGCGCACCGGCTTCATCGAGATCCCGTTCGAGAACGTGTCGAAATTCTCCGCCACCGCCACGCTGATCTACGAGAAGAACGGCCTGTCCACGCGCGCTTCCTACGTCTGGCGTGACTCGTACAATGCGGGGTTGCACTTCACCGGGGTGAATCCCAACGGCATCACGAACGGTGCGATCAACAATCTGGACGTGTCGATCGCCTATGACATCAACCGCAACTTCACCGTGGTCTTCGACGCGAACAATATCCTGCGCGACTTGTACCAGACATCGTTCACCGATCCCTCGCTCTATCCGCGCGACACGGTGCTCTACTCCCGTATGTTCGCGGTCGGCATCCGCGCCCGCCTGTAACCAATCGATCGAGAGGATCTCCATGCGACCCCTTCGCCACCTCCTGACCTCTGCCCTGCTTGCCGCGCCGCTTGCCGCGCTTCCGGCCGCGGCGCAGGACGCCGCCGCGCCTCGCCCGGTGCGGATCACCGTCGACGCTGCACGCACCGAGGGGAAGCTGCCGCCGATCTGGCGCTTTTTCGGCGCGGACGAGCCGAACTACGCCACGATGAAGGACGGGAAGAAGCTGCTGGTGGAGCTGGGCAAGCTGCGGCGCGGCGAGGTGTATTTCCGCGCGCATAACCTGCTCAACACCGGGGACGGAACCGCTGCGTTCAAATGGGGCAGCACCGACATCTACAACGAGACGAAAGACGGCAAGCCGATCTACAACTGGACCAACGTCGACCGGATCATCGACACTTATCGGGCGCAGGGTATCCACCCTTACCTCCAGATCGGCTTCATGCCCGAGGCGCTGTCCTCCGCACCGCCGGGCACGCCGTACCGGCACGACTGGCGCCCGGGGTTCGATTACAAGCGGATCATGTCCGGCTGGGCCTACCCGCCCAAAGATTACGACAAGTGGCGTGAACTGATCTTCCAATGGACGAAGCACAACGTCGAGCGCTACGGCAAGGCCGAGGTCGAACGCTGGTACTTCGAAGTCTGGAATGAGGCGAATGGCTGGTACTGGAAAGCCAGCCACGACGAATTCTACAAGACGCACGACTATGCGGTCGACGGGATCCGCCGTGCCTTGCCGGGCGCGCGCGTCGGTGGTCCCGATGCCGCCGGTCCCGGCGGCGAGTTCATGGACAAGTTCCTGAAGCACGTCAGTTCGGGGCGCAACTACGCCACCGGCCAGGTCGGCACGCCGACCGACTTCCTCGCCTTCCATGCCAAAGGCCGTCCGACGTTCGTCGACGGGCACGTCCGCATGGGAATCGCCAACCAGTTGAAGGAGGTGGACGGCGGCTTCACCAAGGCGTTGTCGATCCCGTCGCTGGCGAGCAAACCGATCGTGATCGGCGAGAGCGACCCCGAGGGATGCGCTGCGTGCCCCGGACCGGCGAACGCCTATCGCAACGGCACCATGTACTCCAGCTACACCGCAGCCAGCTTCGCGCGGATCTGGGAACTGGCGGCACGACGCAAGGTCAACCTCGACGGCGCGCTGACCTGGGCGTTCGAGTTCGAAGACCAGCCGTGGTTCGCCGGTTACCGGCAATTGTCGTCGAACGGCGTCGACCTGCCGGTGCTCAACGTCTTCCGGATGTTCGCGCAGCTCGGGCCGGACCGGCTGGTGGCGGCCAGCGACGCGCAACTCCCGCTCGACCGCGTGATGGCCGATGGCGTCCGCGGGCCGGCGGACGTCGGCACGATCGCGACGCGTACCGCCGACGGCAAGGTCGCGGTGCTGGTGTGGCACTATCATGACGACGACGTGCCCGGGCCGAGCGCGGCGGTGACGCTGGCCGTGCGTGGACTGAAGGGGCGGGCGCCGGCGCGCGCGACGCTGTGGCGCGTCGACGGCGACAACGCCAATGCCTTCGCGACGTGGAAAAAGATGGGCTCGCCGATCGCTCCCGACGACGCGGCCTACCTGGCGCTGGAGAAGGCATCGGCGATGCAGCCGCAACCGCTCACGTTGACCGGCGGCGCGGCCGGAACCGCCACCGCCACGCTTGACCTCCCGCGGCAGGGCGTCGCGCTGGTCGTGGTTGATGCCAGGTAAGGCGATGCCGGCGACGGCACCGTCGGCGCCGCGCGGCGGCTGGGGCGTCGCCTTCGTCGTCGCGGTCGCCATCGCGATCAGCTATCTCGATCGCCAGACGCTGCCGTGGGCAATCGCCAGCATCCAGCGTGATATCCCGATCGGAAACCAGACCAAGGCTCTCCTCGATTCAGCGTTCCTTGCGACGTACGGGCTGATGTATCTGGGGGGCGGCTGGCTGCTGGACCGGATCGGGACACGGCGCGGTTTCGTCACGATCATGGCATTCTGGTCGCTGGCCTGCGCCAGTCACGGGCTGGCTGGCGGGGTGGCGGCGCTGATCGTCAGCCGGCTGTTGCTGGGCATGGGCGAAGGCGGCGGCTTTCCGGCTGCGACGCGGGCGGTGGCTGAGCGGTTCGCCCCCGAACGCCGCGCGACCGCCCTCGGGATCATCAACGCCGGCACGTCGGTTGGCGCGGTGATCGCCCCGCCGCTGATCGCGCTGCTGCTCGCGCGGGCGGACTGGCTGGGCCTGGCGAGCTGGCGCTGGGTGTTCTTCGTCACGGGTGCGCTGGGACTCGCCTGGGCGCTGTGGTGGGCGGTGATCTATCGCGATCCACCGGTCGCCTCCGCGGCGTCCGCGACGCCGGTTCCGGCGCCGAGCGTGCGCGCGCTTCTTGCCCGGCGCGAAGTGCTGGGCGTCGTCGGGGCCAAGTTCCTGAGCGACGGCGCCTGGTACTTCTACCTCTTCTGGCTACCCAAGTATCTGTTCGAGGCGCATTCCTTCGACCTGAAGCAGGCTGCGACGATCGGCTGGATTCCCTATGCCGCGGCCGGAGTCGGAAGCGTCGCGGCAGGCAGCTTTTCGAGCTGGCTGCTGGCACGGGGTCTGTCCGTGAACGCCGCGCGCAAACTCGCGCTGGGCGTGTGCGCCGCCTGCATGCCGTGGGTGATGCTGGTGCCCGGTGCGACCTCGATCGGCTGGGTGATTGCGCTCTTCAGTCTCGCCTTCTTCGGGCAACAGGGTTGGTCGACGCTGGTGATGACGCTGCCCACCGACATGATCCCGCGTGCCGCGCTCGGCCGACTGGCGGGTCTCGTCGGGATGGGTGGCGCGTTCGGCGGGATCGTCATGGGGCAGGCCGCCGGCTGGGCGCTCGACCACGGCCTCGGATACGCCCCGGTGCTTGCCGCCGCCGCCTCGCTCCATCTGCTCGCCTTCGGGCTCATCTGCCTCGCGGTTCCGCGCATCGTGCGCCTCGATTTCAAGGGAGTTACGCCGTGAAGATCACTGAAGTCCGTACCCGTGTCGTGCAATGGAAAGGGCAGATCCAGCCGTTGCCGCCACACTTCTGCACCAACCCCATGGACGCCGTGGCGCCGATGCTGTCGCTCAGGACGATGGGCACGTTTACGTTCCACGGCTGGTTGATCGTCGAGGTCTTCGCCGACAACGGGCTGGTCGGCATCGGCAATGCCGCTTTGGCGCCGATGATGGCGAAGCAGCTGATCGACACGCATCTCGCCCCGCTACTGATCGGGCATGACGCCTGGGACACCGAGTTCCTGTGGCAGCACATGTATCGCAAGACGATGGCGTTCGGGCGCAAGGGGGTGGTGATGGCCGCGATATCCGCGGTCGACATCGCGCTGTGGGACCTGATGGGCAAGGATGCGCGGCAACCGTGCTTCCGCCTGATGGGCGGGCGTACCCGGCCACGCATCCCGGTGTACGCGAGCCGGCTCTATTCGGTGCCTCTCGACGAACTGGCGACCGAAGCGGCGCGGTACAAGGAACAGGGCTTCGGCGCGATGAAGCTGCGCTTCGGCTGGGGACCGGACGACGGTGCCGCGGGCATGGCCCGCAACGTCGAACTGGTGCGCACCGTGCGTGAAACGGTCGGCGACGAGATCGACGTGATGGCCGACGCCTACATGGGCTGGAGCCTGGACTATGCCAAGCGGATGATGCGTCTGATCGAGCCGTTCAATCTGCGCTGGCTGGAGGAGGCGATCATCCCCGACGACATTCACGGCTATCACGAACTGCGTCGTTTCGGCTCCACCCCGATCGCGGCCGGGGAGCATGAGTTCACAAGCTACGGCTTTCGCCAGCTGATCGAGGCGCGCGCGCTCGACTATATCCAATTCGACACGAACCGCGTCGGCGGGCTCACCGCCGCGCGCAAGATCCAGGCGCTGGCCGAGGCGCACGGCATTCCCGTGGTCCCGCACGCCGGGCAGATGCACAATTACCATGTCGTGATGGCAAGCCTGAATTCTCCGCTCGCGGAATATTTTCCGAAGGTTGACGTGGAGGTGGGCAACGAGCTGTTCTGGTACGTCTTCAAGGGCGAGCCGGTTGCGGAAAACGGCTATGTCTCGCTCAGCGACGATGTGCCGGGGCTGGGCCTGGAGATCGACGAAGCGGCGCTCGCACAATTCGAGGTGACGGAATGACGATACGCAAGGTCGCGGTTCTTGGGCTGGGCACCATGGGTGCAGGGATGGCGCACCGTTTGCTGGCGGGCGGCTTCGACGTCGCGGTGTGGAACCGCTCGCCCGGCAAGGCTGTGCCGCTCGGCGCCGCCGGTGCGCGCGTCGCGACCAGCCCGGCGGCGGCGGCGGAGGACGCAGACGTGGTCGTCGCGATGCTCGCCGACGACGCAGCGTCGCGCCGCGCCTGGCAGGATGCCGACGGTGCGCTGGCGGCGATGCGCGCCGGCGCGGTGGCGATCGAATCGAGCACGGTGACGGTCGAATGGGTTCGCACGCTGTCAGCCGCGGCGACTGCCCGCGGCGTCGACCTGCTGGATGCGCCCGTGACCGGTAGCCGGCAGCAGGCCGAAGAGGGCAGTCTGCGCTTCCTGGTCGGCGGCGATCCCGGCGTGCTGGCGCGGGCGCGTGTCGTGCTGGACGCGATGGGCAGCGAGGCGGTGCATATAGGGCCGGGCGGCAGCGGCGCGCTGTTCAAGCTCGTGAACAACTTCCTGTGCGGCGTGCAGGTCGCCAGTCTGGCGGAGGCGGTTGCGATGATCGAGCGCAGCGGGATGGACGCCGCGCGCATCATCCCGCTCCTGACCGCGGGCGCTCCGGGCAGCCCGATCGCCAAGCTCACCGGCACGCGCATGGTCGAGCGCGACTTCGACCCCCGCTTCTACCTGCCGCTGATGGCAAAGGATCTCGCCTATGCGCAGGCCGCCTTCGCGGAGCAGGGGCTGGACCTGCCCAGCGCCGCGGCGGCGCGTGCCCGGTTCGAGGCAGCGGCGGCCGATCACGCCGATCTCGACATGTCGGCGGTGGTAGAGGGGATCCGCCACTCATGAACGTGGCGATACGGCGCGGCACGTGGTGGCTCGCCGCGGCCGTTGCGCTGTCGCCGGGCGCGGCGATCGCGGTTCCGGTCCGTGTCGGGACTCTGCCCGGCGGTATGCAGGTTGCATTGGTCGAGCGCGCTGGCGGCTACGGCATCGACGTCACCGGGCGCGGTCGCGTGATAGTGGCGGCGCGCGAGCGCCCGGTTCGCGTCGAAATCTTCCGGAGCGAGCGCGACATCGCAACCGTGGACCTCGCCTATGCGCAGGTCGCGCGCGAGGGTACGGGCGTGATGGCGCGCGTCAGCCTGGTCGAGGGTGGCGCCACGCTGCAGATCGAGGATCGGTACCGAGTGGCGGCGGGGGTGCTGCACATCGCGCGCGCCGTGCGTGTCGAGGGCAACGCGCCCGGTCGCGGCTTCACATCCGGGTGGATGCTAGCCGCGCCGGCTGCGCGTTTCGCCAATGCGGCCTTCTTTGCGCCCGGGATGCTGTACAACGGACCGGGCCGCAACAATGCCGCGGGCGCGGCGGGCGGTGCGGCGTTCGCGGCCGGCAGGGTGGCGATGCGCGACGATGCGATGCCCGCGCCGCTGTTGGGGATACGGCTTGCCGACGGTCGCTCGCTGGCGCTGCTTGCCAGCGCGCCGAAGGGCGACACGATCGAGGAGGATACACGCGCCAATGCGGCCAGCGTGCTGATCGACGAGCGGTTCCGCTTCGGAGCGCTGGGCGCAGCGGAGGAGCGGGGTGGGATCGCGTTCGGCTATTGGCTTCCCGGCAGCATCGCCGCGCCGGCGCTCGCGAACGGGCCTGCCCGGCGCCGCTACGCGCCGTTGCGATCAGGGGTGCGGCACGATTATGCCCTGGCGCTGCGGGCGGCGCGCGCGGATGCGATGCCCGACTTCATGCGCGCGACGTGGCGTTGGGCCTATGCGACGCTGGCACCCCGTCCGGCGACGATCGACCTGCCGGTTGTCCGCCGGGTCGTGACCGATCAACTCGCAAGCCGCGCCATGACCGTCGATGGTCGCACGGGGGTCCCGTGGATCCACCAGGCGACCAACGGTCAGCTCTGGCATCGCCCCGATGACACGCGCGCTGCGCTGGGCTTCGTCGGCAAGAACCTCGAGGTTGCCAGCCTGCTGCTGATCGAGGCCGATCGCGACGCGACGCCGCGTGGCGCGAAGCTGCGCCGCACCGCGCTGGCGATCATCGAGACGTTCGTCACCGGGCTCTCGATGGCGCCGCCCTCCGGCGAGGCGATCGACCTGGCGACCGGGCGACCCACGGTATCCTTTCCGCCCTCCACGTGGCGCGGCAATGCGGATGCCGGATCGCGCATCTTCGTTCGCGCGCTGTCGGAGGATCTGCGCAAGCTGACCGAAGCCTATCTGCGTGAGAAGGCGCACGGGCGCGATCATCCCGCATGGCTGCGCTGGGCCACGGACTTTGCCGACTGGCTGTTGCCGCAGCAGCGGGCGGACGGTTCCTTCCCGCGAGCGTGGGAGCAGTCCAGCCATGCGGTCGTGGAGCCGTCGTCCAGTGCCTCCTATGCACCGGTGCCGATGCTGGCGGTGCTCGCGCAGGCGCACGGCGATGCAGGTGCGCGCTTCCGCACCGCTGCATTGCGCGCCGCTGAATACGTCTGGCGCACGCAAGGGAGGGACGCGGTGTTCGCGGGCGCCGTGCTCGACTTCCCGGACGTGATCGACAAGGAAGCGGGGATGCTCTCGCTGGAAGCGTTTCTGGCTGCCTACGACCTGACCGGCGATCGCGCCTGGGTGGCGCGCGCCGCGGTGGCAGCCGATTTCACCGAAACGTGGATGTATGTGTGGGACGTGCCGATGGCCGTCGACGCGATCGACGCCGAGCTGCACTGGAAGCGCGACGTGCCGACGACCGGCGTCAACGTCGTCGTGATCGGCGGGCGCGGGCTGGTCGACCAATATCTCGATTGGTCCACCGCCAGCTACGCCCGGTTGTGGCAGCTGACCGGCGATCCGCATTACCGCGACGTCGCGCGGATCCTGTTGCGCAGTACCAAGGCGATGCTGGCACTGCCCGGTCGTCAGTACGATCTGGTCGCGCCGGGGTGGCAGCAGGAAAATTTCGACCTGTCGCTGCGGCGCGGTTACGGCGGCCACCGCGCATGGCTGCCATGGGTGTCGGTGCACCATTTGTGGAGCATCGCAGGGCTCGATACGCTCGACCCCAAAGCGCGCCGCGAGCTTACCGGGCCGCACGGCAATGACTGACCCGGTGCCGGCGGACGAAGCGCGGATCATCCGCACCGTCACCGTGCGGCTGCTGCCGTTGCTCATCATCTTGTACACGGTCGCCTATGTCGACCGGTCGGTGGTGGGCTTCGCCAAGCTCCAGCTCGCCGCCGACATCGTCCTCGGCGATACCGCTTACGGGTTCGGGGCCGGGTTGTTCTTTATCGGGTATTTCCTGTTCGAGCTGCCCAGTAACATCCTGCTCACCCGCGTCGGTGCGCGGCGCTGGTTTGCGCGGATCCTCGTTACCTGGGGGCTGGTGACCGTGTCTATGGCGACCATCCGCACGCCGCTGGCCTTCTATGTCCTGCGGTTCCTGCTCGGTGCGGCGGAGGCCGGCCTATATCCCGGCATCGTCTTCTATCTGACCCGCTGGTATCCGCAGCGTCACCTCGGGCGCATCCTCGGGCTGTTCCTGATGGCGCAGCCCTTCGCGCTGATCCTGACCGGGCCGCTGTCGGCCTGGCTGCTCGGACTTGATGGCACCTGGGGCCTTCGCGGCTGGCAGTGGCTCTTCGTGGTCAGCGGCGTGCCCGCGGTGCTGCTGGCAGTGCCGACGCTTTTGCTACTGCCCGACGATCCCGTGGCGGCGCGCTGGTTGACGCCCGCGGATCGTGACTGGCTGAAGAGCGCGGTCGCGCGCGCGGCACCTGCGGCGCACGCAGCGTCGGATGGTTGGCGCAGCGTGCTCCGGGATGGTCGGGTGCTGCGGCTCGCCTTCGCCTTCATGCCCTTTCCGCTCGCGGTGTACGGCTTCACCTTGTGGTTGCCGACGCTCCTTGCGGCCGGCGGTCGCGACCTGCCGACGGCAGGCTTTCTCTTCGCGGTCCCCTACGTATTTGCGGCGGCAGCGCTCTGGATCGTGCCGCGCCTGTCGGATCGATCGGGCAAACGGCATCGCTACATCATCGTGAACGCGATCCTGGCCGCTGCGGGGCTGATCTTGTCGGCGGCACTTCCCGGTACGGCGTTGCCTTTTGCCGGCCTGTGTGTGGCGGTGTTCGGCCTGTATGCGAGCCAGAGCATCTTCTGGACCTTGCCGTCGGCAATGCTCAGCGGCGCGGCGGCGGCGGCGGGGATCGCGATCATCAATTCGGTGGGCAATCTCGGTGGTTATCTCGGGCCGTTCGTCATGGGGTTCATCAAGGACCAGACGGGACGGACAACCGACGGTCTGTATGTGCTCGCCGCATCGCTTGCCCTGACGGTCGCCATCATGGCCTACGAGTTTCGCCTGGCACAGCGCTCCCGCTAAAGGTCATGTGTCCTGTCGGCGGGTCGAACGTTCGCCAGACCTGCCGGGAACGACGCTCCGCCGCGCTGGCGGAGTGGCAGTCGCCCGTCGGGTGGACGTCGCCGTCAGAGACCGACGTGGGTCGGGTAGAGAATGGATCGCTTTAGACCGACAGCACCGACGAGAGCTTGCGGCATACGGTACCATTCGACAAAGCCGTCCCGCTCGCTGCGCCGTACCCGTCTCAGCTTATGGCAGTGGATCGCTGACGATAGTGTTTGGCACGGTACAACGCCGGTGCGGAACGGCTATGTTCACCAATCATCCGCTCTGCATTCAGGGCCAAGGTAAGTTTCGCGCGAAAACCGCGCGAAACAGGCTGCACCTGCCCGTTGGTAGTCAGAGGCGGGGCTTCAAAGCAACCCGGGTGGACGACTTGCCCTCTCGTTTGGAGCCCTGATGCATTAACTGATAACCCTCTTCTTCCGGTAGGTGCCGTGGCCGATCACGAACGTAATCTCGCCGATGGTGCAGCCGCTTCGTCCACCATACGCCATCGCCGCAGGGGGCATTTGCGGCCTCCACGCCCCCGCCGATCTGTCGGCAGCCGCTACTTCAGCACGAACTTGCGATAAGCCTTGCTGACGGCGGGGTACTGGTTGGCGCTCAGCTTGCCGCGGTAGGCGGCGTTCGAGTTCCAATATGATGCGTATACGATGTTGTGCCGATCGAACCACTGTGCGGCCGCCTGGACATAAGCCGCATCGCTGTCGCGGCTGACCCCCCATTCGGCATAAGCGGTCGCTTTCTTGTGCCGCTTGGCGAACGCCTGATGCCAGGCAAGCCCATATTTCTCGTCGCGCTTCCATGCAAAAGCCTTCGCCCCGTCGGCGGAATCCCATTGATGATTGTAGTAGAAATCCATTCCGATGATGTTGACCACGTCATCACCTGGATAAGCATTCTCCGGATTCATCCCAAGATCACCGATGTTGGGGGTCCACTCAAACACGAAGCGCGACGAAACAGATCGGAAGCTTGCAACAAACTGCCGATAGGCACCACGATATGCGGCTTCCTTTCCGCGCGCAGCCCACGGCTGCCAGTCGCCGTTGAACTCCCAGCCCGTCCTGATGTAGATCTTCTGCGTGTTTGGAAATGAGTACGCCAGGTCGCGGGCGGCTTCCACATAGTAAGCGTTGTATTTGCCGCGGCTGGCTTCCTCCAGCGAAGTGCCTTGCGGAATAAGCGGGATCGTCCAGAAAATCGTCCGATTTACGCCGGACCACAATCCGATCAGCCATTCCAGCGATGTCGACCAATCCGTCCAATTGGCACGGCCGCTGTGAAGTTGAACGCCGTCACCTCGCTTGCCCGACCAAAGTTCGTACGCTGTATAGTCGATCGGATAGTTTCCGACGTACACCGATCGTTGATAAGCCGGAGCAATGGTGGCCGCGTCGGCGACCGGTATTACAGGCGATGAGGCCTGTTCTTCCGATAAGTTGTCGGGGGCAAATGGTCCCGAGGAAGGCGTTGACGCCGGAGCACTGACAACAACGATCTCATCGGTCGCAGCGTTAAAGTTGTCGTTCGAAGTAGAGATGGCAGCCGACGCTATTCCCGCGGCCGCAATGGTTGCGACCGCAAAGGTCTTTCTTAACATGAAAACCCCACCCGATTTCTTTAAGTCATCGCTGCATGTCAGGTTCTGCTGGCGATGCAATCGGGCGAATGAGGGTGCCGCTGAATTCTGCGACAGGCTGCCGTCGCAGCCAGTCGAGTCGCAAGAAGTGCCTCATTTTTGGATGAGTATCGCTATTAGACAAGTGGCGTGGGGCAGTGTTGCTGGCTGATGCACTTTGTCCGACTTGTTGCGGTCGTTGATCCACTCGGCGCGTGCGCTTACGCCCGTGAAGAAAACGGGTTCTCCTCGCCTGGCCTGATTGCCGCTCGGTCTGGCGTTTCATGCGCTGGCGATCGCGTGCGTATGGTGGCGCGCCTCGCGGTGATTGAGCGGCCGAGCTGTGCACGCGCGGAGTCGCGCGAAACCGATCCCCGAGGGCGCACCCATGTCGAACCACCTCAAGCTGATGCGCGCCGCGGGGCTGGTTGAGACGACGCGGGCGGTGCTCGACATGATCAACACACTGCGACGGCCGAACTAGATCGGCGCTTTCCGGTCTGCTCGACGTGGTGCTGGCCATTCAGTCTGCCTGACGCATTTCGTGGCATGCCTCGCCATGCATAACCTCGGCAGCGAGACTCCGACCGGTTGGACTTTGGAGCCGCTAGGCGAGCCGGCTTGATATCTCGAGCGGCGGCGACCCCCACGTTGGTACGATCGTCTCGCGGTTCGAAGCACTAATACGAGAGCGTCCGCTTCCCCGTGGCGTGGTGCCGTCACAGGAACTGCTCAAAGTCGATCGACCGAAGAGTTCCTTACCCTTCCGCACAATCGAATCAGGGCGGTGACGCCATGAGCAGGAGAGCCTCAGCCGCTCGAAGATTCGGCCTCGGGGGGCGGTCGGTGCGGCGGCTGTCCATCGGCGACCACCCACATGACGATGTCGGCATTTGTAGTATCTTTTAACCTGTTGTTAACACAGGAAAGTGGCGCGAACGGGCGATGCATGTAGGGGCATGCGTCAGAAATTGCATGATCCCGCAGGGAGGATGACGTGAAAAAGTGGCTGATCTCGACGGTGTCGGCAGGGGCTTTGTTCGCCGCGACGAATGTGGCTGCACAAACCGAGGCGCCGAAGCCCACGACTGCGGCTGACACCGTCGCCAACCCCGCGACGATCGCCGATGCGACACAGGACGACGCGCAGACCGACGACATCGTGGTCACGGGCCTGCGCCGCAGCCTGCAATCGGCGCAGAACATCAAGCGCAATGCCGAAGGTATCGTCGATTCGATCGTAGCCGAAGATATTGGCAAGCTGCCCGACGTCACTGCCTCCGCCGCGCTGGCGCGCGTGACCGGCGTGCAGGTGACCCGTGCCGCGGGCGAGGCGGCCGGCGTGCAGATCCGCGGCCTGCCGGACATTTCCACGACCTACAACGGGCGGGAAATTTTCACGGCCGAGAACCGCTTCGTCGCGATCCAGGATTTCCCGGCCGGCGCGGTTCAGGCGCTTGAGGTCTACAAGTCATCGACGGCGAACCTGATCGAGGGCGGGATCGGCGGGCAAGTGAACGTCCGATCGCGGCGCCCGTTCGACTTCGACGGCTTTCAGCTTTCCGGCTCGCTGAACGGCGTGCATTGGGAACAGAGCCAGCGGCTGGATTATAACGGCAACCTGCTGGTTACCGATCGCTGGGACACAGGCATTGGCGAGATCGGCGTGCTGGTCAATGCTGCGATCTCGAACATCGACTTCCTCGACGCCACGCGCGAGGTCGACCGCTTCGTCACCCCGGAGCCAGGGGCGCCCGCCGACGCAGCCGGGTTCACGCGACCGAACGGGCAGGGCATCTTCTACGGCAGCGGCAATCGTTGGCGTCCCTCGGTCAACGCGGCGGTACAATGGCGCCCCGCCAGCAACCTCGAATTCTATATCGACGGCCTGTTCCAGGGCTACCGTGCCGAGGATCGTAACCACTGGCTGTTCGTACCGACGTTCGGCGACGGTGCGCAATACAGCAATGTGGTGCTGCGGAACGGCAGCAACTCGGTGCAGAGCATGACAGTCACCGGGGCATCGACGCCCGATGGCTATGATGCGTTCACCAGGGCGCGCACCGATACGTATCAGCTGGCGGGCGGCGCGATCTGGACTGCGGGGCGGCTCAAGCTGACCGGCGACGTCGCGTACACCGACAGCACGTATACGCAGCAAAGCGCGAACATCGACTACGCCTTCACCAGATCACCGACCCGCAACGTCGATTTCGACATCGCACGCGGGAAGGGTGGCGGCGTGTTCGACTTCGTGGACTTTGACGCGTCCGATCCCAACAATTATGCGCTGCGCGGACTGTTCGACGCCAATTTCCGCGCCACGGGCAAGGATTGGCAGGCGCGGTTGGACGCCGAATACGACATGGGTCTGGACTTCCTGCCGACGCTGCAGGCCGGCGTCCGTTTCAACACGCGCGACGCCGCACGGTATAATGGCCAGCGGTATGCCGGACTGATCCAGACCGGGCTGACCTACCCCGACCTACCCGTACAGATCGGGCCGATCACGCGTGGTTTCCGGTTCGACAACGACCAGCCGGTAACCGTCTTCCCCGGCGCGACCTTCGACAGCGTGTTCGACAATCGCGATCCGCTCCGCGCCATTGCGGGCTTTGGGTCGGGCAACCCGGCATTCAACGATCAGGAGACGTTCACCGCGTCCGAACGCTCGTGGGCGGGCTATGCGCAGGCCAAATACGCCTTCGACGTTGGCCTCCCGATCGAGGGCAATCTGGGCGTGCGCGTCATCAACACGCGTACCCAGGTGCAAGGCAATTCATACGACGCGACCACCGATACGTTCACGCCCGTCGCACAGACGAACAGGTATACCGACTATCTGCCGAACGCGAACCTGAGGGCGACGCTCGCGAGGGACCTGCAGCTGCGGATCGCCTTCACGCAGACGCGGACGCGGCCGAATTTCATCGACCTGAACCCGTCCAGCAACGTCGGGACTGTGCCGACCGCATGCTCGACCGAGGGCATCGACACGGTCAATTGCTTCGTTCCGGTCACGTCCGGCAACCCGAACCTGAACCCGCTGCGCTCGAATAACTACGACCTGTCGCTCGAATATTATTATGCGCCGGCCGGGTCGCTGACCGCGGGCGTGTTTCGCCGCGACGTCAGCAACTTCATCTTCCGCAGCACCACCAACATCACGATTGCCGGGGCGCCGGATCGCCGTGTCAACTCGCCGAGCAACGGCGGCAATGGGCGGGTGCAGGGTGCGGAGGTGGCGTTCACCGGCTTCCTCGACATCGCCAGTCTGCCAGAATGGGCGCGTGGCTTCGGCGTGCAGGCCAATTACACCTATCTCGACGCATCGACCGAACTGGCGCCGGAGTTCCGCGACCGGCTGGCGGGGCAGCAGCCGTTTCCCGGCGTGTCCAAGCATTCGTTCAACCTGGTTGGCCTGTATGAGCGTCCGGTGTTCTCGGCGCGGCTGGCGTACAACTGGCGGTCCCGCTTCGCGACTGAGTATCAGGACCTTCAGGCGGGGTTCCTCGCGCCGTTGTACCAGAAATCGCTGGGTGTCATGGATTTCTCCACGACCGTCACGCCCGTGCCAAACGTGACGATCGCCTTCGATCTGCTGAACGTGCTGGGCACGCCGGTCCGCAACGAGCGCGCCTATAATGCGGCAGGAGATAGCTATCCGTTCCAGGTCCGCTACATTGAGCGTACCTACTCGCTCGGTGTGCGCTTCCGCTTCTGATGCGGTGACCGTGGTGACCGTGGTGACAGTGGTGACAGTGGTGACAGTGGTGACGTTATTCCGTGCTCACTACGTCACCACTACCACCCAGCGCGCGGATCAGGTCGGTCGCGGTCTGTAATTGTTGGCTGCGTACGGTCAGTAGCGCTCGCTCGGCGTCGAGTGCTGCGGTCTGCGCGACGACGACCTCGAGATAATCGGCGGCGCCGTCGCGGTAGCGGATCAGCGCCAGCTCGCGCGTGTGCTCCGCCGCCTCGGCGGCGCTGCGCTGGTCGCGCTCCTGCGCCGCGAGCAGCCGCTGGCTGGCCAACGCGTCCTCCACTTCGCGGAAGGCTGTTAGGACGGTCTGGCGATAGGAGGCCGCCGCCTCGTCATATTCCCCCCGCGCGCGCTGCACGTCCGCGCGACGGCGCCCGCCATCGAAGATCGCCAGCGCAGCGGAGAGCGGGCCGAGCGCCCAGAAGCCGTTGGAGGCGGTCAGCAGCGAGCCACGCGCCGCCTCGAACCCGCCGGCCGCGCCGAGCGTGACGCTGGGGAACAGCGCCGAGCGCGCCACGCCGATCCGCGCATTTGCGGCGGCGACGCGGCGTTCGGCGGCGGCGATGTCCGGCCGACGCTCCAGCAGCGTCGAGGGCAGACCGGCGGGGATGGCGGGCGGCGCGAGCTGCCGGTCGTCGACCGCAATCGCGAAGCCGGCGGGCGCTTCGCCGAGCAGCGCCGCAATCGCATGCTCGTCGCGCTGGCGTGCGATCGCGACCGCCGACAACTCGGCGCGCGCACTCGCCACCAGGTTCTGCGCCCGGCTGACGTCGATGCCCGAGGCGATGCCGCCTTCGTGACGCGTGTCGGTGAGCTGATAGGCGCGCTCGTTGGCCTCGACGGTCTGGCGCAGCAGCACGATCCGGGCATCGAGCCCGCGCATGTCGAAATAGATGCTGGCAAGCTGCGCCTGTACGCCGAGCGTCACCGCCGCGACGTCGGCTTCGCTCGCCACGGCCTCGGCGCGGCTGGCGCGGATCGAATCGCGCACCCGGCCGAACAGATCGACCTCATAGGCCAGCGACGCGCCCACCGTGCCGACACTATAAGGCGCCGCGGTACCGAGCGCGAGCGGACGGCCGGTGGAGACGCGGTTGCGGCTCACGTCGCCGGAGACGCCGATCTCGGGAAAGCGGTCCGCGCGCGCCTGCCGTGCTACGGCGCGCGCCTGATCGTAGCGTGCGACCGCGGCGGCGAGGTCCTGGTTGCCGGTAGCGACACGCTCCTCCAGGCCGGTGAGGACCGGGTCCGCGAACAACTCCCACCAGCGGCCGCGCGGCGCGACGTTGGTCTGCGCCGGCTGCCAGCCCTCGACCTCCTTGTAGGCTGCTGCCGTCGGGGTTGTCGGGCGCACGTAGTCGGGCGCAGTGGAGCAGGCGGCGGTGGCGAGTAGCGCGACAATGGTCGCGACCCGGGCAGCGCCGAACCGGGTCGCCGGGCCGCTCCGAGGTGGTGGGAGATCAAGCGAACGGGTCGGGGTGTCGCCGCGCGTCTCTCCCGCGCCGCGCTCCTCGCCCCGCAAGCTGGTGCCATGCTGGGCCGACGGCGCGCCGCACCCAACGCGCGATCGCCGGCACTGCGCGACCTGCCGCATCCTTTGTCGTGCGGCGCCCGCGCGACCGGTCACTGCTTCACCGCCGTCTTCTGCACCTGAACCGCGTCGCCCTCGGCAAGCGAGTCGGGCGGGTTGTCGATGACGCGATCGGCAGCGCTCACGCCGGCGCTCACCTCTACCATGTTGCCGTTGTCCTGCCCGATGCGGATCGTGTGCAGGTGCGCCTTGCCGTCGTTGCCGACCACCGCCACCTGCGTCCCCTTCTCGCCGACGATCAGCGCGCTTGCCGGCAGCGCCATCGCGCCGCTGGCGCCCGCCACCGGGAAGCTCGCCTGCGCGTACGCGCCGGGCTTGAGCGCGCGGTCGGGGTTCGGCGCCTCGACCTGGACCAGCACCGTGCCCGACGATGGCTCCACCGCGCCCGCCGTGCGGGTCAGCGTGGCGTCGAAGGCGCGGCCGGGATATTCGGGGAGTGTCAGCGTCACGTGCATGCCGGGATGGATCTGCGCCGAGTAATTCTGCGGCACGCGGATATAGGCGCGCATCCGCCGTACGTCGGACACGGTGAACAGCGGCGTCGAAGCGGCGGTGCCGGCCGTGACGAGCGCGCCGATATCGGTCGAGCGGCTGGTGACGATGCCGCCGAATGGTGCGACCAGCCGCGTGAAGCCCTGCGTGTAGGTCAGCCGCGAGACGTTGGCGCGCGCGGCGTTGGTCACCGCGGTCTTGGCGGCTAGGTCGCCGACCTTCTCGTCCGTCTCCTGCTTCGACACCGCGTCCTTGGCCAGCATGTTGCGCCAGCGCGTCGCGGTGGAGGCGGCCAGTTGCTGGTTGGCGCGCGCGGTCTCCAGGTCGGCGCGCGCGGCGACCAGTTGCTGATCGATCTCTGGCGCGTCGAGCACCGCCAGCGTCTGGCCGGCACGCACGGGGTCGCCGATGTCGACATACCATTTCCGTACGTACCCGCTGGTCCGCGCGAAGATCGGCGCGCTGTTGAACGCCTGCAGGTTGGCCGGCAGCGTCAGCGCACCCGTCGCTGCGGCGGGCGTCGCCTTGATTACCGCCACCGTCGGGGTGGACTGCGCCGCGGTCCGCTCGGCCAGTCGGCTCTCGGTGCGCGAGCGGGTGGCGATCCCCGCGCCCACCACGCCGACCGCGATCACCGCAGCTGCGAGGCCGGCGGTGCGCAGCGCGCGCGACGGCGCTGCGCGGGACGTTTCGGTCGACGCCTCAGACATGGACTTCCTCCAGTTGAGTGGCCTCGCGCGGCGGCGCGGTCGTGCCGCGGCGACGGTGGACGAGGCTGAAGATGACGGGGACGAACAACAGGGTGGCGAAGGTGGCGACCAGCAAGCCGCCGATCACCGCGCGGCCGAGCGGCGCGTTCTGCTCGCCGCCTTCGCCCAGTCCGAGCGCCATCGGCAGCATGCCGATGATCATCGCCAGCGCGGTCATCAGCACCGGGCGGAAGCGGGTGAGCCCCGCCTCCAGTGCGGCGGCGGTGGCGTCGCCGAGCTCGGCGAGCCGCTCGCGCGCGAAGCTCACCACCAGGATCGCGTTGGCGGTGGCCACGCCCATGCACATGATCGCGCCGGTGAGCGCGGGCACCGACAGCGTCGTGCCGGTGATGAACAGTATCCAGATGATACCGGCCAGCGCGCCGGGCAGCGCGGTGACGATCACGAACGGATCGAGCCAGCTCTGAAAGTTCACGACGATCAGCAGGTAGATCAGCACGATCGCGCCGAGCAGCCCGTAACCCAGCCCCGAGAAGGCGTTGTTCATCGTGGCATATTGTCCGCGCAGCGTGACGGTTGCGCCCTTGGGGGCCTCGGCCTTCAACTCGTCGAGCACCTGGCGGATGTCGCTCGCCACCGCTCCCAGGTCGCGCCCCGCCGGGGTGGCGAAGATGTCGATCACAGGCGCGATGTTGTAGTGCGACACGACCGCCGGCGCGTTGGTGCGGACGATCGTGCCAAGCCCGCCCAGCACCTGCGAGCGCCCGTCGCTGCCGGTCACCGGAATGCTCGACAGGTCGCTCATCGAGCCGATGCGATATTCGGGTGCCTGTGCGACCACCGGGTACGACACGCCGTTCTCCGGGTTGAGGAAGAACACCGGCGCGGTCTGTGCCGTGCCGGCCAGCGAGCTCGCCAGGCTGGTGGTCACGTCGCGCTCGGTAAGCCCGTACTGGCCGATGCGGCTGCGATCGATCGCGACGTTGAGTTGCGGATAGCGGGCCGATTGCTGGATACGCGCGTCGGCCAGCCCCGGAATGCGCGTGATCCGGCGCATGATCTTCTGCGCATAGGCGGCGTTCGCGGACGCGTCCTTGCCGGTGACCTGGATGTCGATAGGGGCGGGCGCGCCGAAGTTGAGGATCTGGCTGGTGATATCCGCCGGCAGGAAGGAGAAGGTCGAACCGGGGAAGTCGCGCGGCAGCTGCTCGCGCAGCTGGCGGACGTATTCCTCGGTCGGGCGATGGCCTTCGGACAGCTGGATCAGCACGTCGCCGTCTTGCGGGCCGACCGTCCCGGAGTTGTTGTAGGTGGTGTTGATCGAGCTGACCGGCAGCCCGATGTTGTCGACCACCGAAACCAGCTCGTCCGCCGGGATGATCTGGCGGATGCGGCGCTGGATGCGGTCGAACTCGGCAGAGGTTTCCTCGATCCGGCTGCCGACTGGCGCGCGAACGTGCATCGCGATCTGCCCCGCGTCGACCGAGGGGAAGAAATTCTGCCCCAGGAATGGCACCAGCCCGAACGACAGCAGCACGACCGCGAGGAAGCCGATCACGAACCCTTTCGGCGCGGCGAGCACGCGCTCGAGCAGCCCGCCATAGCCGGCGCGGATCCGCTCGAACCGAACCTCGAACCCGCGCTGGAACCGCACCAGCGGGTTGCGCGAGCCGGGCGCCCCGGCGCTGTGCTCGTCATGGTCGCCGCTCGCACCGTGCGGCTTGAGCAGATACATCGCCATCGTCGGGACAAGCGTGCGCGACAGGACGAACGAGGCGATCATCGCGAACACCACCGCGAGCGCGAGCGGCACGAAGAGAAAACCCGCGACGCCTGGCAGAAAGAACATCGGCACGAACACGATACAGATGCACAGCAGCGACACGAAAGCCGGCGTCACGATCTGCGCCGCGCCGTCCAGGATCGCGCGGTGCACCGGCTTGCCCTGTTCCAGGTGCCAGTTGATGTTCTCGATCGTCACCGTCGCGTCGTCGACCAGAATGCCGACCGCCAGGCTCAGTCCGCCCAGCGTCATCGTGTTGAGCGTGTTGCCTGTTACCGCCAGCCCGATGATCGCCGAGAGAATGGCGAGCGGGATCGAGATCGCGATGATGACGGTGGAGCGCCACGAACCGAGGAAAAGCAGGATCATCAGGCTGGTCAACGCCGCCGCGATCGCGCCCTCCTTCACCACGCCTTCCACCGCCGCGCGGACGAACAGCGACTGGTCGCCGATCGGTACGATCTTGAGCGTCTTCGGCAGCGTCTCCTGGATCTTGGGCAGCGCGTCCTTGATTCCCTGCACGATCGCCAGCGTCGAGGTGGCGCCGTTCTTGAGCACGGTCATGATCACCGATCGCGCGCCATCGACGTGAACGACGTTGGTCTGCGGCGCCGAGCCGTCGCGGACGTGCGCGACGTCGCGCATGTAGATCGTCGCGCCGCCCACGACCTTGACCGGGATGCTGTTGAGCTCCTCGATCGAACCCGGCGCGTTATTCAGCCGGACGCTGTACTGGAAGCCGCCGATCTTCGCGAAACCCGCCGGATTGATCTGGTTCTGCGCCGCGATCGCGTTGCCGACGTCCTGCGCCGACAAGCCCTTGGACTGGAGCGCGTCCGGATCGAGGTCGATCTGGATCTGGCGCTGCCGCCCGCCCGACGGGTAAGGGATCGCCGCACCCGGCACAGTCACCAGCCCGGGACGGACCTGATTGCTGGCAAGATCAAACATCTGCCCTTCGGACAGCCCTTTGCCCGACAGCGCGAGCTGGACGATCGGTACTGTCGAGGCGCTGTAGTTGAGCACCAGCGGCGGGGTGATCCCGGGCGGCAGTTGCTTGAGCACGGTCTGCGACACCGAGGTGACCTGCGCGGTGGCGGTGCGGATGTCCGCACCCGGCTGGAAATAGATCTTCACCACGCCGATGCCGGGCAGCGACTGGCTTTCGATATGGTCGATGTCGTTGACCGTGGTCGTCAGCACGCGTTCGAACGGCGTGATGATCCGACCCGACATTTCGTCGGGCGACAGGCCGGCATATTGCCAGGCGGTAGCGATGACCGGCACCTTGATGTCGGGAAAGATGTCGACCGGGGTGCGGATCGCCGCGAGCACGCCGACCACCGCGATCAGGATTGCCATGACGATGAATGTCAGCGGTCGCGCCAGCGCTATCCGTACGATGCCGATCATGGGCACAGCTTTCGTTAGTGGCGACCTCCCCGGTGAGCGACGTCGCCCGCCCGCCCGGCACGAGCAGCGACCGACGACCAGGAAGGACGACGGCGCATGGAGCGGCCGTAAACGCGGCCTTCTGCCCTGATTGCCGCTTTGTCTAATATTGTTTCCATGTCGATTGAGACGTAAAGGCTATCGATCATGGAGTTACGCCAATTCCGCTATTTCGTTCAGGTCGCCGAAGACCTGCATTTCGGACGGGCGGCGGCACGGCTCGGCATCTCGCAACCACCGCTTAGTCAGCAGATTCGTCAGCTCGAGGACGGACTTGGCGTACGGCTGCTCGATCGCACCAGTCGCCGTGTTGCCCTGACGCAGGCGGGTTCGGCATTCCTCGACGCGGCGCGGCGCACGCTGGCGGAGGCGGACAACGCGGCGCTCGTCGCCCGTCGCGCCGGGCGCGGCGAATTGGGTGAGCTGCACGTTGGGTTCAATGCCTCGGCGCCCTTCATCCCGCAGGTCGCCGCCGCGATCAACGCGTTCCGATTACGTTACCCCGAGGTGAAGCTCGCGCTGTCGGAGGTCGCGGGGGCGGCGCAGGTTGGAGCGATCCTCGCTGACGCGCTCGACATCGGCTTCCTGCGCAGCGCCGCGCCGCCCGCCCTGCCGCCCGATCTCGCCGCGACGCGCATCCTGGGCGAGCGGCTGGTAGTCGCCACCCATCCCGACCATCCGCTTGCCGGGCGTCCGGACCTGCGGCTGGCGGACGCAGCCGCGTACCCGCTCGTGGTCTACGCCAGCGATCGCAGCGGCGGCTTCACCGAGGAGTTGTTCGCGCTCATGCGCGCCGGCGGTGTCGAGCCGAGTGTCGCACAGGCCGTGCGCGAGGTATCGACGCTGCTCGGGCTCGTCGCGGCGGGGGTAGGCATCACGGTCGTGGCGCAGTCGCTGTGTGCGCTCCAGTCGACCGGACTCGTTTACACGCCGCTGGCAGATTCAGGTGCCGTAAGCGCCGTATGGCTGGTGCACGCGACCGCTTGCTCGCGGATCGCGACCAACTTCGTGGAGATCGTGCAGGCTGGATCGCGGTAAGCGGAAGCGCGGGGGCGACCGGCTGTGGTGACGGCGGCGAAATGGCTTCGGGGAGCAGATGACGGCGCTTGCAGGGAAGGCGGTAGAACGTCGGTCGGTCCTGGAGCCGGCGGCGTGAGGAGCTGCGTCACGGCGGCCGCGTTGTTCACCAACGCAACGCCCGCTGGTGTCTCGATCAGCCGGAGATCACCTGCGACGGCGTCGACATCTGGTCACACGCAGAACCTTCCGACAGGGCTCCTTCGGGCGTCGACCGTGAACCCGGAGGTCGCGGCGCCTTGCAGAACACCTGGTCGTCTCGACAACTGGCGGCGTACCCGGCCCATCGGCCTGCTCGCAAGCCTGTGGTGAGGTAATCAGGTGGAAGCGGCGACATCGGCAGGGCGCCGCCGACACAAACCATCGACTTGGGCTAATTCTCGCGCACCCGCGGTGCTGCCGCGGATTCGCGTTCCACAAGCGTGTGCTCCAACATCCGTGTGATGCAGCGAGCGCCCTTGCCCTGGGCGGCGCGCATTTCATCGATCAGGAGCCGGAGCGCTTCGCCGGCCAGTTCCTGCACGGGTTGCCGGATGGTCGTCAGTGGTGGCCAAAGCGTCGTCGCGGCGATGCTGTCGTCGATGCCGGCGACGCTGAGGTCGCGCGGCACGTCGAGGTGCCGCCGATGCGCGACCGAGACCACCGCCGCCGCCATGTCGTCATTGCTCGCGAGGATCGCGGTGGGGGGCGCCGGATCGTCCAGCAATCGTTCTCCGGCAACGAGCCCTGAGGCGTAGCTGAAATCACCCTGCGCGATGCAGGTTTCGACACCCGCCTCGTGCGCCGCAGCGGTAAAGCCCGCGAGCCGCTCGGCACTGGCGCTTTGGTCGGGGTTGCCGACGATGAAGCCGAGGCGGCGGTGGCCGAGCGCAATCAGGTGACGCGTCATGTCATGCGCCGCGCGGCGGTCATCGATCCCCACCGATATCGCATCCGACACCCGCCCGGCCACCACCGCCAGCGGCAATCCGGCCGCGCGCAGGATCTGCCGTACCTCAGCCGACTCGCCCAGCGGCGGCGTAAGGATCACGCCGCCGATTCCCGAACTGATCAGCTGCTCGATCTCGGCATGTGTCGGCACGCCGCCCTGTTTGCCTTTTAGCAGGATCAGCTGCGCCGCGCGCGCCGACGCTTCCTCGAACACGCCGGCGAGGAACCCGCTCATGAAGGCGGCGCTGGGGTTGGCGTAGATCACGCCGATCCGCAGTTCCCGTGAGGTGACCAGGCTTCGTGCTGAGAGATTCGGGGTGTAGTTGAGCGTCCGGATCGTCGCATTGACGAGCTCGCGTGTCTCGTCACGGACGCCCGGGTCACCGTTGATGACGCGCGACACCGTCATCGGCGACACACCGGCCTGTTTGGCAACGTCGATGATCGTCACCCCGCGGCGACGTCCTTTCGGCTGGGGCACAATCATCCCATCGTTGCGCCGCCGACCATCGCCGGCGCCTTTGAGCGGACCGGTCTGCATCGCGGCAAGACGCCCCGTCAATGTCGGATCGTGTGCTGGAATGCGCAGAGGCGCTTGTCATCGACGGCATCGCGCGGGTACGACGGTCTGGTAACGTTACCGTGGGAGGCGGGATGGCGCGATTTCCATATGTGCGCTGGACGATCATTGCGCTGTTCGTCGGCGCGATGGTCATCAATTATCTGGCACGCAGCGTGCTGGGCGTTGCCGCTCCCGCGATCATGGCGGAGCAGGCGATTTCGTCCGAGCAATATTCCTGGATCACCGGCGCGTTCCAGCTTGGGATCATGTTCCAGCCGGTCGCGGGTTATCTGCTCGACGTGATCGGCCTGAAGATCGGCTTCACGTTGTTCGTCGCAATATGGTCGCTGATTACGATAGGGCATGGGCTTGCGAGCGGCTGGATGGGGTTTGCGGGTCTCCGCGGTGCGCTCGGACTCGTCGAAGGTTCTGCGCAGCCAGCCGGCATGAAGGTGGTGGCGGAGTGGTTTCCGGCGCGCGAACGCGGCGTGGCGGGCGGCATCTACCAGATCGGTGCGTCGTTCGGCGCGGTGTTCGCGCCGCCGTTGGTCGCGTGGGCGATCCTCTACGACAGCTGGCGCGTGGCCTTCTTCGTGGCGGGTGGGCTGGGGATCGCGTGGGTGCTCGCGTGGCTGCTGTGGTATGCGCCACCCGCACGGCACCGCTCGATCTCGTCCGAAGAACGGCAGCTGATCGCGGACGGGCAGGAGGTCGCACTGGCGAGCCGTCGCGGTCGCCCGCCGCTCGGCGAGTTGCTCCGCCGCCGTAATCTGTGGACGATTGCGGGTGCGCGCTTCCTCGCCGATCCGGTGTGGGGCATGCTGTCGCTGTGGATGCCGCTGTACCTCGTGCAGGTGCGGCATTTCGACCTGAAGCAGATCGCGCTATTCGCGTGGCTGCCGTTCCTCGCCGCCGATCTCGGCTGCCTGTTCGGCCCGGCGGTGGTGGCATGGTTGCAACGCCGCGGAATCGGACTGATCGACGCGCGACGGTGGGCATTCACGCTCGGCGCGGTGCTGATGACGGGGATGATCTTCGTCGGCACCGTGACCAGTCCGGTCGCCGCGGTCGCGCTGCTGTGCCTCGGCGGCTTCGCGCACCAGACATTGTCGGTGACGGTGATCACGATGGTCTCCGACCTTTTCCCGCAGGATCAGGTCGCGACCGCGACCGGCGTGTCGGGCACCGCCGCCAATCTGGGCGTCCTGATCTTCACGCTGGTGCTGGGATCGCTGGTCGACCAGGTCGGTTACCAGCCCTTCTTCATCTTGCTCGGCCTGCTCGATCTGGCGGGCGCCGCGCTGCTCTGGACGAACATCCGAAAGCCGTCATGACCATTCGCAATCCCATCCTGCGCGGGTTCAACCCGGACCCGTCGATCGTGCGCGTCGGGAACGATTATTACCTCGCCACCTCCACGTTCGAGTGGTTTCCCGGCGTGCAGATCCATCACTCGCGCGATCTGAGCGACTGGCAACTCGCGGCGCGGCCGCTGCGTCGGCCAAGCCAGATCGATCTGCGCGGCGACCCCGATTCCTGCGGCGTGTGGGCGGCGGATCTCAGCCATGCCGACGGGCGCTTCCACCTCGTCTACACCGACGTGAAGCGTTACGGTCGAACCACGGTCGACGGCGCGGTGGGCGTGTCGCTGCGCGACTTCCATAACTATTGGGTCTGGTGCGATCGCATCGACGGCGAATGGTCCGATCCCGTTCACCTGAACAGCAGCGGCTTCGACCCGGCGCTGTTCCACGACGATGACGGGCGAAGCTGGTTGCTCAACATGTTGTGGGACCATCGACCGGGGCGGCCGCGCTTCGCCGGCATCGTCGCGCAGGAACTGGATATTGCCGCCAAGCGCCTGATCGGCGAGCGCCGCGTCATCTTCAGAGGCACCGCGCTCGGCTTCACCGAGGGGCCGCACCTCTACAAGCGCGACGGCTGGTATCACCTGCTGGTCGCAGAGGGCGGAACGGACCGTAATCACGCCGTCGTTATGGCGCGATCCCGCGACCTGTTCGGCCCTTATGAAGTGCATCCCGACGGGCCGGTGCTCACGGCGCGAGGGCGTCCGGATGCCCCGTTGCAGCGCGCCGGACACGGCGACCTCGTCGAGGCAAGCGATGGAACGACGTGGCTGTTCCATCTCTGCGGGCGGCCGCTGCCCACCAGCGACCGCTGCGTGCTGGGCCGCGAAACCGCCATCCAGCCGGTCCGATGGGGAGACGACGGCTGGCTGCGCACATTGGACGGAACGGCGGCGCCGATGCTTGACGTACCGCATGGCCTTAAGGCGCCGCCGTCCACGCCAATGCGCAGCCTTGCGGATTTCACCGGCCCCGAGCTGCCGTCCGCGTTCCAATGGCTGCGGACGCCCTATCCGGACGATATCTTTAGCTTGTCGGCGCGACCGGGCTGGCTTCGGCTGCACGGTCGCGAGACGATCGGCAGCCATTTCACGCAAGCACTTGTCGCGCGGCGACAGCAGGCGTTCCGATACAGCGCGGAGACGCTGATGGATTACCGCCCCGATACCTTCCAGCAGGCGGCGGGACTGGTCTGTTATTACAACGCGACCAAATTCCATTATCTTCACGTCGCTGGAGACGACGAGGGTGGCCGAACGCTCCAGGTGCTGTCGGCGCTGCCGATCGGTGACGGCGCGAGCGCGACCACCGAGCAGGTTCCGATCGGCGAAGGGCTGGTCGCCTTGCGGGTCGAGGTGGATCACGAGGTGCTGCGGTTCGGGTACCGTGTGGGCGATGCAATCGGGTGGACATGGCTGGACACTATCTTCGCCGCAGACCTGCTGTCGGACGAAGCCACGATCGCGGGCCTGCCCAATTTCACGGGGACCTTCGTCGGGATGGCTTGTCAGGACGTGTCAGGTGCCGGGAAAGCCGCTGACTTCAGCTATTTTCATTATGAGGAGGCATAGTGTCCCGTCGCGCGGGTGCGTGCCGTGGCTGACATCTAATGCACGCGAACATGGCGGGTTGCGACCTGCTTTCAATGCTGTAAAACATATCAGATAGGATTCGCCGACCCGGCAACAGGGATCGGGAGCCAGGAGAGAGGGGCCGATGAGACTTGCTCTAGTCACCGCAATGGCGTGTTCATTGGCGGCACCGCCTGCCTTCGCGCAGGTCGCCACACCGGGAGCCGCGCCCGCTGCTGCGGCGCCGGTCGTGGAGGATTTCAAACCGTCATCGCTGAACCAGCCGGGCCAGTCGTTTCCGCAGGTGAACTCGCAAGGCTATGTCCGCTTTCGCGTGCTCGCCCCCGAAGCGAAGAGCGTGCGGGTGAGCCTCGGGCTGGGCGGCCGCGGCGGTACCGTGCTGAACAAGGGCACCGATAGCGCGTGGACGGCCACTTCGGAAGGGCCGCTCGACGAAGGCTTCCATTACTATCATCTCACGGTCGATGGCGGGACTTTCAACGATCCCGGCACGCTCAACTTCTATGGTTCGACCCGTTGGGAAAGCGGGATCGAGATCCCGGCCCGCGATGCAGACTTCTACGCGGTGAAGGATGTGCCGCATGGCCGCGTCGAACAGGTGCTGTTCGCGTCGCCGAGTACGGGTTCGCATCGCCGCGCCTTCGTCTACACGCCGCCGGGCTATGACGCGACGGGCGGCACACGGTATCCGGTGCTTTATCTTCAGCATGGCTGGGGCGAGGACGAGACCGCGTGGTCGAACCAGGGCCATGCCAATCTGATCATGGACAATCTCATCGCGGCGCGGAAGGCGCGCCCGTTCATCATCGTCATGACTTATGGGATGACGAACGATGTGCGTCCCGGCAGCCCGGGCGGGCTCGCCAGCTTCGATATCACGCCGTTCCGTACCGTGCTGGTCGACGAACTCATCCCGTATGTGGACAGGCATTTCCGCACGCTTGCGGACCAGCGGCATCGTGGCATGGCCGGGTTGTCGATGGGCGGGTTCGAAACCAAGCTGATCGCGCCCAAGAATCTGGATACCTTCGGCTACATCGGCCTGTTGAGCGGCGGCACCATGTCGCCGCAAGATGTCGCGGAAGTGCCGGGGTACAAGGACAAGGTGCGGCTGACCTTCGTCAGCTATGGCGGTCGCGAGTTGGAGAACGGACAGACGCGCGGGTCGCCGGCCCGGCCGAGTACCGATCCCGCGGCCAACGCCGCGGCGCTTAAACGCGCCGGACTCAACAGCGTCTTCTACGTGTCGCCCGGAACCGGGCACGAATTCCAGTCATGGCGGCGAAGCCTGCGGGAAATGGCCCCGCTGCTTTTCCGCGATTGATCCCGAGCGCGGCCGCCACGCTGTAGTGTGGTGGCGGATCGCTTGTTCGTTTGAGCGCGCCGGTTTCGACTTGAGAGGGCGCGGGCAGCGGGAAGCCTAAGAATTCCCACGGCAAAGAGTTGACACCCGAGTGCTTAAGTATAGATTCGAATGGTAACGTTACCTTGGCGCCGGTAAGAGCGAATCGGAGTGATTTTGTTGCAAACGGGAGGGAGAAAGGCTGCGCCTGAAAGGTGCGGTGACGGATGGTCGTGAAAAAGTTGGCCGCCGTGATGCGTATCGGCTGCGAAGATTGGTGCGATATCCAGGTGTGATGTTTTGGTGCCTGAGGCTGGATTTGTCGTGACGGTGTGACGAACTGGCCGAGCCGAACAACAACGTTCGGCGAGATTTCGGCGAGGCGGCAAACGCTCGCCCGCGAAGAAGTGACAAAAACAACGGAGCTAGGGGATGATGATGAAAGCGTTGATCGAGGGGCGTCGCGCCCGCATGCGGACCGGCGTCGCCGTGATCGCACTGATCGCCGCCGGTGGCGCGCCATCGCTGGCACAGGCGCAATCAGCGCCGGCAGGGCAAGAAGCCGGCGCCGCGACGACACCGCCGGAGGTTCCCGCGCAGCTTCAAACCACCGCCGGCTCGACCGCGCGACCCGACCAGGCGAGCCCGGCAGCGGATGAAGGCGGTGCGCAGGACGTCATCGTCACCGGCTCGCGCATCACGACCGGCGGCTTCACGGCACCGACCCCGACGACGGTGATCGATGCCGGCGCGATCGCCGCCAACGCACAACCCAACGTCTTCACGACCATTTCGCAGCTGCCGTCGCTGCAGGGATCGACGGGTACGAGCGTCAACACCTTCAGCACCTCCAGCGGGGCACAGGGGCTCAGTTCGTTCTCGCTGCGCGGTGTCGGCGCGATCCGCACGCTGACGCTGATTGACGGCCAGCGCGTCGTCGGCGCGAACGTGACCGGCGTTCCCGATGTCAGCCAGTTCCCGCAATTGCTGATCAAGCGGGTCGACGTGGTAAATGGTGGCGCGTCCGCCTCCTACGGCTCGGACGCGGTCGGCGGCGTGGTGAACTTCATCACCGACACCCGCTTCAAAGGCGTGAAGGGCAACATCCAGGGCGGCATCACCGATTACGGCGATAACGAACAGGTACTCGTCCAGCTTGCTGCGGGCACAAGCCTGCTGGAAGACCGGCTTCATATCGTCGGCAGCACGGAATACGCGCGCGACGAAGGCGTCGGCGGCGGAGAGTTCGGCATCGGGCTGGCCGGCGGCCGCGACTGGTTCAAGCAGACCACGTTGGTCAATCGCAACGTCACCAACGACGGATCGCCGCAATATGTGCTGCGTGATCTGGCGCAGTCGATCACGTTCTCGAAGTACGGCCTTATCACCGCAGGCCCATTGCAGGGCATCGCCTTCGATCGTGCGGGAGCCCCGTTCCAGTTCCAGTACGGCTCGAACGGCGTTCCGTCGCGGCAGTCGTCGGGGGCGGTGATTGGATGTTTTGCCGGTTTCTGCCAGGGCGGCGACTTGTCGGGCAACGTCGATGCGGGGCGTTCGCTGCTGTCGGGGCTCGAGCGGCTCAACAGTTATGGTCGGATCGGCTTTGATTTCGCGCCGAATAACGAGATCTACTTCACCTCCAACATCGCGCAGGTGAAGTCCAACAACCAGCCGGTCGGCGGCCAGAACCGCCCGGCGCTGACGATCCAGTGCGCCAATCCGTTCGTTCCGGCACAGATAAAGTCGGCATGCGCGACCGCCGGTATCACGCAATTCCAGTTTGGCACCAGTAATGCCGCGCTCGGTAACACGCAGGTGCACACCGACCGCCGCCAGTACCGCTTCGTGGTGGGCGCCAAAGGCCGGCAGCCGGTGCTCGGATCGGACTGGAGCTACGACATCTACGTCGAGCACGGCACCAACCGGACCAAGATCGACGTCGACAACATCCTGCTCTCCAACCGCTTCAACCAGGCGATCAACGCGACGACGATCGACGGTGCGATCGTCTGCGCCAACCCGGTCGCCCGCGCGGCCGGTTGCCAACCGCTCAACGTGTTCGGCGACAGCCCGTCGCAGCAGTCGCTGGACTATGTCATGCCGGCGAACGGCCCGCGCCAGCGCACCCGCCAGACGCAGGACGTCGCCAGCCTCAACTTCTCCGGATCGCCGTTCAGTTCGTGGGCCGGCCCGGTGTCGGTGGCGTTCGGCGGCGAATTCCGTCACGAATATTACCGCGTGACCGCCGATCCGTATGGCGCCGGCATCGAAAATTCCTCGTACAACGACATCTATCCGTTCGATCCCGTCCAGCTGCCGGCGGGCAACAACTGGTATGCCGGCAATTACAAGAACGGCAGCGGCGCCTACAGCGTCAAGGAAGCGTTCGTGGAACTCGACGTGCCGCTGCTCAACGGCGACTCGGTGGGCCGCGCGAGCGTCAACGGCGCCGCGCGCGTCACCGACTACAGCACGTCGGGCACGGTATGGGCGTGGAAGGTCGGCGGCACCTGGGACCTGCCGATCGACGGACTTCGCCTGCGCGGCGTGACGTCGCGCGACGTGCGTGCGCCCAACCTGTCCGAGCTGTTCGCCGCGCCGGTGACGACGACGCAGCCGAACTTCTTCGATCCGTTCCGCAACGTGAACGTGCTGGCGATCCAAAACACGATCGGCAACCCGGCGCTCACCCCCGAAATCGCGCGCAACACCACCGCCGGGATCGCCTTCTCGGGATCGAGCCTGCTTCCGGGGCTGAGCCTGTCGTTCGATTACTACAAGCTCAAGATCACCGACGTCATCTCCAGCCTCGGCGCGGGCGACATCGTCGACCTGTGTTTCCGCGGCGTGCTGCCGGAGACGTGCAGCGCGTTCAACCTGAACAACCCGGCCGGCCCGAATTTCATCAACGTGCAGGCGTTCAACCTGGCGTCGATCGATACGTCCGGGTTCGACATCGAGGCAAGCTACCGCTGGCAGCGTCCGCTCGGCCTGCCGGGTCGCCTGACCGTGCGCGCACTGGCGACGCATATCAGCAAGTTCGTCACCGACACCGGGCTGAACGGGACCATCCCCAACGACACCGCCGGCGTGAACACCGGCAACACGCCCGACTGGAAGTGGCTTGCGGTGCAGACGTACGAGGGGGATAATTTCTCGCTGCTGCTGCAGGAGCGCTGGTTCAGCGACGGCGTGCTGGGCAACCAGTATGTGCGCTGCGATCCGGGCACGTGCCCGGTGTCGACCAACCAGCACCCGACGATCGACCAGAACTTCATGCCCGGCGCCTTCTACATGGATGTCGGCGGGACCTACGACCTGAGCGAGGCGGCCACCGCCTATTTCAAGGTCGACAACCTCTTCAACCGCGACCCGGCGAAGTCGCCGTTCTTCGTCAATCCGGCGTTGTACGACGTGCTGGGCCGCACCTATCGCCTGGGGGTGCGCTTCAGCTTCTGAGCCCGGTGAGGGGCCTGCGCATCTGGTCGGCGCAGGCCCCCGACCGCGGCATCTTACGTCGGTCGTACAAACCATATATGATCGGGTCGCTACTTTCTCACAGACCGGCGACCCGACTTGCGGCATTTCGACACCAAGGCTCATCTTCCCGCCACTTCGCGCGCCGTGCGATCCGCCCCCGGGCCGACCATGGTCGAGCGGGCCTATGACCATCTGCTCGACATGCTGATGAGCCTGAAGATCGCGCCCGGTGAGCGGATCGCGATCGACACGGTGGCGCGTCAGCTCGGCATCTCGCAGACGCCGGTGCGCGAGGCGATGAGCCAGCTCGAGGCGGAGAAGCTGGTCTACAAGATGCCGAACGTCGGCTACCGCGCCAGTCCGCAGATGAGCCGCGACGAAGTGCGCGACCTCTACACGCTACGACAGCTGATCGAGCCATATGCCGCAGCGCGCGCCGCCGAAGCCATGACCGACACGGCGATCGCGGCGCTTCGCGCGATCGACTGCGACATGTCGGGCGTAGCGGACGGTGATACGCGCGCCTATTCGCGCTTCGCCGAGGCCGACGCCGCGCTCCACCGCTTGATCGCGACCGGGAGCGGCAACCGGCTGATCGCCGAAACCGTCGAACGCCTCCATGCGCACCTGCATATCTTCCGCGCGCTCTACGCGACCAACGCCCCGCACGAGGCCGCGCGCGAGCACCGCGCGATCATCGATGCGCTGGTGGCGCACGATGCCGGTGCCGCGGAGCGGGCAGTTCGTCACCACCTCGAATGTTCGCAGCAACGCATGGATGACGTGCTTGCGAGGAGCGCAGCAAGCAACTGACATCGTTTGCCGTTTATTGCGCATCTTGCTTGACAGGCGCAGCCGCAGGACCATAGTCAGATCATATAGGATATGACTTGGAGAGGAAGCGATGCGGGTGACTCGCCCAGATCGCGTGCGGGCGATCATTCGTGCCGGCGTTGCGGCGGCGGCCATGTGCTTCGGCCTGCCGGTGGCGGCCGAGACGGTGGTGCTCGATCACGTGACCTTGTTCGACGGCACCGGCAGCGCCCCGCAGCGCGATCAGGCGCTGGTGATGACCGACGGGCGCATCACCTGGGTCGGACCGGCGAAGCGGCGACCGGCCACGCAGGGCGCGTCGGTCGAGGATCTTCGCGGGAAGTTCCTGATGCCCGGCCTGATCGACAGCCATGTTCATCTGGGGCTGGTCAACGGGGTCGATCAGAGCTTCACCAAATATTACGACCGCGCGAACATCGACGCGCAGCTGCGACTGTACGCCGCCTATGGCGTCACGTCGGTCTACACGCTCGGCACCGACGGTGACCTGATCCATCAGGTGATCGCGGACCAGCGCCGCGCCGGGCGGATCGACATGGCGCGTGCCTATACTGCCGGGCGCGGCGTCGTCTTCAAGGACAGCTACGGCGGGGTGCCGGGGCTGGACCAGTCGGTGAGCACGCCGGCCGAGGCGACCGCGATGGTGCGGCGCGAAACCGCCAAGGGCGACGATTTCGTCAAGCTCTGGATGGACGACGAGTTCGGGACGGTCGCCAAGCGGATGCCGTATCCGGTCAGCCGCGAAGTGATCGCCGCCGCCCATGCCGCCGGCAAGCCGGCCGCGGCGCACATCTTCTACTACGACAACGCCGCCGAACTGACCCGACAGGGTGTCGACGTGTTCATGCATCAGGTGCGTGACCGGGTCGCCGATCCGGCGCTGATCGGGGCGATGAAGGCGAGCGGCGCCTGGCAACTCGCGTCGACGCTGAGCCGGGAGGCAAGCTTCACCTACACGCTGCTGCCGTTCGTCGACGACCCCTTCTTCTCGCGCGGCGTCGCGCCGTCGACGATCGCCACGCTGAAGAGCGCGGAGCGGCGGCAGAAGCTGGCGGCTTCGCCGCTGTTCGCGAAATATCCGCCGGTGCTGCGCAACGCGATGGCGAGCCTTGCGGCCGAGGTGAAGGGCGGCGTGCGCTACGGCATGGGCACGGACAGCGGACCCACCGCGCGCTTCCCCGGCTATTTCGCGCATTGGGAGCTTGAGCTGATGGTCAAGGCCGGCCTCACGCCGCTTCAGGCGTTGACGGCAGCGACGGGCACCAACGCGAGTTTCCTGTCCGCCAACGAAAGCGGCGTGCTGCGCCCCGGCAAATGGGCCGACCTGCTGGTGCTCGACCGCGATCCGACGCGCGACATCCGCAACACGCGCGCGATCCGCGCCGTCTATGTCGGTGGCCGCAAGGTGCCGACGATCTGGCAGACCTGCGTCGGCCGCGCCGCGCAGGCGTGTGGTGCGGGGCGTCCGTGAGCGCCACGCGCGCGCTGCGCGAGCCGGTGGCGGCCGCGGCCGCGGCTGAGGGCGCCGTGCGGCCCACGCGGGTACGCCATGCCGTCTTGTGGCTGACCGTGCTGGCATATCTGATCACGTATATGGACCGGGTGGTGATCGCGACCGCGGCGCCGTCGATCCAGAAGGAATATGGCTTCTCGCTCGTCACGATGGGCTGGATCTTCGCGGCGTTCCAGTTCGCCTATGCGCTGTTCCAGATTCCCGGCGGCTGGCTTGGCGACCGCTTCGGCCCGCGTCGGGCGCTGACCGGCGTCGTCATCTGGTGGTCGACGTTCACCGCCGCAACGGCGCTGACCTGGTCGGCGGGCTCGATGATGGTGTGCCGCTTCCTTTTCGGCCTTGGTGAGGCGGGCGCTTTTCCGATCGCCACCCGCTCGCTGTCGCGATGGATGCTGCCTGCCGAGCGTGGATGGGCGCAGGGTCTCACCCATGCCGGTGCGCGGCTGGGCGGTGCGGTGACCCCGGTGTTCGTGGCGCTGCTGATCGTCGATTTCGGATGGCGCATGCCGTTCCTGCTGTTCGCCGGAGCCGGGCTCGCCTGGGCATTGCTGTGGTTCGTCTATTATCGCGACACGCCGCGCGAGCATCGCGGCGTCAATGCAGAGGAGCGCGCGCTGATCGAAGGCGCGCTTGGCGCCGGACCGGCCCGTGCCAAGGTGCCGTGGCGCCGGCTGCTCGCGCAGCCGCAGCTGTGGACGCTGTCGGCGATGTATTTCTGCTACGCCTATTGCATCAACATCTTCCTGACGTGGTTCCCGAAGTACCTGCACGACGCGCGCGGCTACGATCTTGCGGTCATGGGCCTGTTCGCGAGCCTGCCGTTGATGGCCGGCGTGGTCGGCGACCTGGCGGGCGGCTGGACATCGGACCTGCTGATCAAGCGCGGTGCCGGGCTGAAGCTGGGCCGGCGGATCGTCGCGGTCGTCGGCTTCGTCATCGCGGCCGTCATGATCCCGCTCGCGGCCGCGATCGACGCACCGATCCCGAGCATCGTCTGTTTCTGCGTCGCGCTGTTCGGTCTCGAACTGACGGTGGGCGTCTCGTGGGCAGTGACGCTCGACATCGGCGGCGAGTTCGCCGGCTCGGTGTCGGCGGTGATGAACACGCTCGGAAATCTCGGTGCGGCGATCGCCGCGGCGGTGACGGGCTATATCGTGACGATGGGCGGCTGGTTCCCGGCCTTCCTCGTCCTGGCGGTGCTCTGCGCCGTCGCGGCGCTGCTCTTCCTGCGGATCGACGCCTCTCGGCAGCTGACCACCGCCGACGAGATCGTGGCTGCATGACTTCCGGAGATACACGCATGACGTCCGACCCTACCGCTTCCGCCCTGTTCGGCGCCGCACGCCTGCCGCGCAGCATCCTGTTCGGACGCGGTCAGCGTGCCGCGCTCGGTTCGGCGAGCGCGCGGCTCGGCCGCCGCGCACTGATCTGCACCGACGAGCGGCAGGCGGCACAGCCCGAATTCGCCGCGATGCTCGCCGATCTGGCGGCGCACGACGTGGCGACGCGCGTGTTCGACGGGACCGTTCCCGACCTGCCGTTGCGTTCCATCGATGCGTGCGTGGCCGCCGTGTCCGGCTTCGATGCCGATGTGGTGATCGGGATCGGCGGCGGCAGCTCGCTCGACCTCGCGAAGGTCGCGGCGGTCCTGCTGACGCACGGCGGCAGCGTCCGCGATTACTACGGCGAGTTCGCGGTGCCCGGTCCGGTCATGCCGCTGGTCGCGGTGCCGACCACGTCCGGCACCGGCTCGGAGGCGACGCCGGTCGCCGTCGTCGCCGACGAGGAGCGCGGCGCCAAGGTCGGCATCGCCAGCCCGCACCTGATCGCGCAGGTAGCGATCTGTGACCCGGAACTGACCGTCACCTGCCCGCCGGCGCTCACCGCCTTTTCGGGCGCGGACGCGCTGACCCACGCGATCGAGGCGTATACGACGCTGGCGCGACCGATCGATGCGATGCTGACCGAGCAGCACGTCTTCGTCGGCAAGAACGTGCTTTCCGACCATTTCGCCACGCTCGCGGTGACCAACGTGTTCCGTTACCTGGAGCGCGCCGTGGTCGACGGAAGCGACATGGAAGCGCGCGAAGGCGTGATGCTCGCTTCCCTGGCGGCGGGGTGTGCGTTCGGTACGGCCGGCACCGCGGCGGCGCATGCGCTGCAATATCCGGTCGGCAACCTCACCCACACCGCGCACGGGCAGGGCGTCGCCACGCTGCTGCCGTACGTCATGCAGTTCAACCGCCCGGCGTGCGTCGACGGCTTCGCCGAGCTGGCGGACCTGGTCGGGATCGCCGGTGCGACACCCGCCGCACGCGCGCAGGCGTTCATCGAGGCGGTGGCGGCATTGTTCGAGCGGATCGGCATCCCCTTGTCGCTGGCGGCACTGGGGCTGCGCGCCGACCAGCAGGATCATGTCGCGGAATATTCGCTGAACGCCGCGAGGCTGATCAAGAACAACCCGCGGCCGCTCGACCTTGCCGCGATGCAGACCATCACGCGCGCCGCCTTCGCCGGCGACCGCGCGACGCTTCTCAACGCCTGATTCATGAGACTTGCCCGATGACCAGCTATTCCCCGCCCGGCGACGGTCCCTTCGCCATCCCCACCGGCCTGCTGATCGGCGCGCAGTGGACCGCCGCGGCGAGCGGCGCGACCATCGCGGTCGACAATCCCGCCACCGGCGCGGTCCTGACCCATGTGGCGGACGGTGACGCCGCCGCGGGGATCGCCGCCGTCGACGCCGCCGCCGCCGCCGCCGCCGCGTGGGCCGCGACACCGCCGCGCAAGCGCGCGGAGGTGCTGCTCGCCTGTTTCCACGCGATGATGGCCGAGCACGAGTGGCTCGCGCAGCTCATCTCGCTGGAGAACGGCAAGGCGCTGCCCGACGCGCGCGGCGAGGTCGCCTATGCCGCGGAGTTCTTCCGCTGGTATGCCGAGGAGGCGGTGCGGATTCCGGGCGAACTGGCCGGTTCGCCGGCGGGCGGCAACCGCATCATGGTGCAATATCAGCCGATCGGCGTCGCGCTGTTGATCACGCCGTGGAATTTCCCGGCGGCGATGGCGACCCGCAAGATCGCGCCGGCGCTGGCGGCAGGCTGTACGTGCATCCTGAAGCCGGCAAGCGAAACACCGCTCACCGCGCTCGCGATCGCCGAGATCATGCGTCGTGCCGGCGTGCCCGCCGGCGTGGTCAACGTCGTCACCACCAGCACGCCGGGTCCGGTGTGCAGCGCGATCCTCCACGACCCGCGCGTGCGCAAGCTGTCGTTCACCGGTTCGACGCAGGTCGGGCGCGTGCTGCTGCGCGAGGCGGCGGACCAGGTGATCAGCTCGTCGATGGAGCTGGGCGGCAATGCGCCGTTCGTCGTCTTCGACGATGCCGATCTCGACGCCGCGATCGACGGGGCGATGATCGCCAAGATGCGCAACGCCGGAGAGGCATGCACCGCCGCCAACCGCTTCTACGTCCAGCGCGGTATCCACGACGCCTTCGTCGCGCGGCTGGTCGAGCGGATGGGCGCGCTGACCGTGGGTGCGGGCACCGACCCGGCGACGCAGTGCGGTGCGATGATCAACCGCAAGGCGGTCGACAAGATCGAGCGGCTCGTCGCCGATGCGGTGGCGCTCGGTGCGGAGGTCAGGCTGGGCGGAAAGGCGCCGGCCGGCGAAGGCTATTTCTACCCGCCGTCGGTGATCGCGGGGGTGCAGCCCGGATCGGAGATCCTGCGCGAGGAGGTGTTCGGCCCGGTCGCCGCAGTGGTCGCGTTCGACACCGCGGACGAGGCGGTCGCGCTTGCCAACGATACCGAGTACGGGCTCGCCGCCTACGTCTATTCGACCGATCTCGGCCGTGCGCTGGCGATCGCCGAGCGGATCGAGTGCGGGATGGTCGCGGTCAATCGTGGACTCGTCTCGGACGCCGCGGCACCGTTCGGCGGCATGAAGCAGAGCGGGCTGGGACGCGAGGGATCGCACCACGGCCTGATCGAATATTGCGAGGCCAAGTATATCGCGGTGACATGGTGAGCGCGCCCGGCCTTACCCGGCGCCACCTGCTGGGTGGCAGTGCCGCCGCGGCGCTGATCTTCGCGATCGACCGCGCGGCGCTGGCGATGCCCGCGCCGGCGCAGGACGCAGACGCGCCGGCGCCGGATACCGAGTGGCGCAGCTACGCCGCCGACAAGGCCAACACGCGCTACTCGCCACTGGACGAGATCAACGCCGATAATTTCAACGACCTGGAGGTCGCCTGGAGCGTCAAGACCGACGTGTTCGGCGCCCGCAAGGAATATCAGTTCGAACCGACGCCGTTGTTGGTGAAGGGCCGGCTGTTCCTGCCGGCGGGATCGCGCCGCGACTGCATCGCGCTCGATGCCGGCACGGGCGAGCTACTGTGGATGCACCGGGTGGACGAAGGGCAGCGCGCGCTCAATTCGCCGCGTCAGCTTTCGGGGCATGGCGTGTCCTACTGGACGGACGGCACGATCGAGCGCGTCCTCTACGTCACAATCGGCTATCAGCTCGTGTCGCTGGATGCCGCGACCGGTATCCCAGATCCGGCGTTCGGCAACAACGGCATCGTCGACCTCAAGAAGGATTTCGACCAGGAGCTGGACGTGGAGACCGCCGATGTCGGCCTGCACGCCACCCCGATGGTGGCGCGCGATACGGTGGTCGTCGGCGCGGCGCATACTGCGGGCGATGTGCCGGCGCTCCGCAAGAACGTGAAGGGCTATGTCCGCGGGTTCGACGTGCGCACCGGCAAGCGCAAGTGGATCTTCCACACGATCCCACGCAAGGGCGAGTACGGCTACGACAGCTGGCTCAAGGGCGACGCCGACGAAGCCGGCAACGCGGGCGTGTGGGCCGAAATGTCGGCCGACGAGGAGCTGGGACTGGTCTATGTCCCGGTCGAGCTGCCGACCGGTGACGAGATGGGCATGTTCCGCCGCGGCAACGCGCTGTTCGGCGAATCGCTGGTGGCGCTCGATCTGGAGACCGGCCAGCGCCGCTGGCATTACCAGCTGGTCCATCACGGACTGTGGGACCGCGACATCCCCTGTGCGCCGATCCTGTGCGACATTCCGGTCGGCGGCCGCACCGTCAAGGCGCTGGCGCAACCGACGAAGCAGGCGTTCCTCTACGTGCTCGACCGCGAGACGGGCAAGCCGATCTGGCCGATCGTCGAGCGCAAGGTGGAGCGCGGCGACGTCCCGGGCGAATGGTACAGCCCGACGCAGCCGTTCCCGAGCAAACCGCCGGCCTATGACGTGCAAGGCGTGACGACCGACGACCTGATCGACTTCACGCCCGAATTGCGCGCGAAGGCGATCGAGTTCGTCAAAGCCTATAAGATCGGCCCGCTCTACACCCCGCCGGTGGTGAGCAAGCCAGGGCGGTGGGGAACGATCACCAACCCCGGTATCCAGGGCGGCACCAACTGGCCCGGCGGCTGCTACGATCCCGAGACGCACATCGTCTATGTCTATTCCAAGACGCAGCCGTCGTTGATCGGAATCGTCCCCAACACCGACAAGTCGGTCTCCGAATTTCCGCAGGTTCACGGCGTCGCCGGGTCGGAGGCCAGAGCGATGCCGGCGATGGGCGCCTCGCGACCGGGTATGCGCAACATGGAAGGTCCGCCCGCCGCGCCACCGCCGGGCGGTGCACCCGGCGGCGCGAAGGGACCTCCGCCGGGCTTCCTGGCGATCGACGGCCTGCCGCTGCTGAAGCCGCCTTACGGGCGGATCACGGCGATCGACCTGAGCAAGGGCGACCTCGCCTGGCAGGTGGCGCACGGCGAGACGCCGGACAACATCCGCAATCATCCGCAGTTGAAGGGAAAGAAAATCCCGCGGACCGGCCGCGCCGGCAATCTCGGCCCGCTGGTGACCAAGACGCTGGTGATCTGCGGCGAGGCGGGTTTCTACACCAACGAATACGGTATCCGCGGCGCGATGCTGCGTGCCTATGACAAGGGCACCGGCGAGGAGAAGGGTGCGGTCTACATGACCGCGCCACAGAGCGGATCGCCGATGACCTATCGATTGAAGGGGCGCCAATACATCGTGGTGGCGACCGGCGGCGGCAACGCCAGCGCGGAACTGGTCGCCTATCGACTTCCGGGAGCAGCATGATGATGGACGGTATGATCAGGCACGGCCTGTGGATCTTCGGCGCCGCGGCACTCGCGCTCGGCGGCGCGGTGGTGGTGCGCGCGCAGACGAGCGAGCGCAGCGTGTGGAGCGGCGTCTATACCGCGGAGCAGGCCGAGCGCGGCAAGGTGGCCTATGCCGAGAATTGCGCGGCGTGCCACGGCGATACGCTGGCCGGCATCGATGTGGCGCCGGCGCTGGTCGGCGGCGGGTTCCTGAACAACTGGAACAACACGTCGGCGGGCGACCTGTTCTCGCGCATCAAGACGACGATGCCGCTCAGCGCGCCCGGCAGCCTGAGCGGGCGCACCGTGGCGGATATCGAAGCCTATGTATTCCAGGCCAACGCCTTCCCCGCGGGCACGCTGCCGTTGCCGCCGAGCCAGCCGATGGCGGCCGGCATCAAGATCGTGCCGAAGCCGGCGGGGTAAGCGACGCTATCGACCTTCACCCCGAGCCGTTCCGCTTTGCGCAGGGGAGGCTTGATCCGGAGTCCCTTCCTGACGTCGACGGGAGCGGGACCGCGGATCAAGTCCGGGGTGACGGGAGGCCTCGGCGATAATCGCGTGGCGTCCGGCGTGGCACCGGCCGTGCGGCGGGTGATGCGTCCGTAGTCCGAGGACCTGTCATTGCGAGCATAGCGAGGCAATCCGGGGCGTTCTGGTCCGGCACTGGATTGCTTCGCTGCGCCCGCAATGACGAACATACGCTTCTACCTGACGCCTGACGCCTGACGGCCGGCACCGGGCGCTCTACGCCGGGTGCGCGGGTGCCGCGCCGAACGGCGCGTGGCTCACTCGCCCGACCAGTCCGGCACCTGCCTGGTCCTGGCGAGGAAATCGGCCACCCCGCGGCGAAAGTCCGCGCTGCCGTAGACGCGGTCGATCAGCGGCTCGATGTCGGGCAGGCCGTCGAAGGTCATGCGCCGCAGCGTCTCCTTCGTGGCGCGCGTCGTCAGCGGCGCGTTCTCGGCTGCGCGCGCGCACAGCGCCGCCACCTCGGCGTCCAGCGCTTCTCGCTCGACGATCGCCAGCAGGAACCCGCTCGCGCGCAATTCCTCCGCGCCGATGATCTCGCCGAGCAGCACCATGCGCCGCGCCATCGCCGCGCCGATCGCCGCACCGATCCGCGCGACGCTTGCCGACGACAGGCAGTTGCCGATCGTACGGCCGATCGGCGAGCCGAACCGCGCGTCGGGCGTGGCCAGGCGGAAGTCGCACGCGGAACTTATGTTGAGCCCGCCGCCGACCGCCCAACCCTCGACGACTGCCACGGTGGCGCAGGGGATCGCGTCGATCGCCGCCATGCACGCGTCGATGTCGCGTTCATAGGCGACGCCCTGCGCGCCGGTGGTGAAGTCGGCGAACTTGGCGATGTCGGTGCCCGAGATGAACGCCTTCCCGCCGGTGCCGCGGAACGTGACGACGCGCACGGAGGTGTCGTCCGCCAGCTCGAGCGCAATGTCACGCAAGGCGTTCCACATCGCGCCGGTCAGGGCATTGTGCGCGGCCGGATTGTCGAAGCGGACGTGCGCTGCGGGCCCGTCGCGCGTGACGACCACGCCGCTCATGCCAGCGCCCCGGTGGCCGACGGCAGCAGCCCCCGCTCCACCAGTTCGCGGCGGATCTCCGCGTCATGCTCGTTCAGCAGCGGCGGCGGCAACCGCACCTCCTGCGGCGTGCCGCGCATCTTGACCGGGAAGCCGAGCGCCTTGAACTCGCCCTCGACCGGGTGCGGCACCTGCATCACCATCTCGCGCGCGACCGCCTGTTCGCTGACGACCGCCTCGCCGTAGTCGAGGATCGGTGCGGCCGGTACGCCGGCGGCGAGCAGCGCATCGATCCACTCCTGGCTGGTCCGCGTGAGGAAGGTGGGGGCGAGGTCGTCGATCAGCGACTGCCGGTTCGCGACCCGCGCCGCGTTGGTGGCGTAACGCGCGTCCTCCTGCAGTTCGGGACGCGCGACGACCTTCAGGAAGGTGAGCCACAATCCCTGATTCGCGGCACCGATCACGAACCAGTCGTCGGAGGCGCGTACCGCCTGATAGGGCGCGGACATTCGATTGGCCGAACCGATCGGGGCAGGGGCGTGGCCGGTGCCCCAATATTCGGTCGTCTCCCAGATCGACAGCCCGAGCGCCGCCTCGAGCAGCGAGGCGTCGATATACTGGCCGCGTCCCGAGGACTGCCGGCCGATCACTGCGCTGAGGATGCCGTAGACCGAGAAGAGGCCGGCGCCGAGATCGGCCACCGCGATCGAATTCTTCGCGGGCTCCATGCCGGGGAAGCCGTTCGAACTGAGCACGCCCGACATCGCCTGCGCGATCAGGTCGAAGCCGGGACGTTGCGCCCACGGACCGGTCTGGCCGAACCCCGAAATGCTGGCATAGATCAGCCGCGGATTGAGCGCGGCGAGCGTCTCGTAATCGATCCCGAGCCGCCCCGCGACACCGGGACGCGCATTCTCGACCACGATGTCGGCGGTCTTCACCAGCGCGTAGAGCACGGCGCGGTCCGCCTCGTCCTTGAGGTCCAGCGTAATGCTGCGTTTGTTGCGGTTGAGCGCCAGGAAGCCCGGACTGTCCTCCCCCTTGAGCCGGAACCCCATCGAGTGCCGCGTCGAATCGCCGGTGCGTGGCGGCTCGATCTTGATGACGTCCGCGCCCATGTCGCCCAGCAGCATGCAACAGAATGGCCCCGCCATCACCTGCGAGATATCAAGAACCCGCAGCCCCTTCAGCGGCAAGTCAGCCATTGGACTTCTCCTCTCCCTTGTTGCCGACCATGGTCAGGCCCGATCGACACGGATCATATTGTATAGGATCGTGCGGCTTGCTAGCACCGTTGAAATGACAGGACAACGTCGGGCTCACCTGGTGAGACTCGTCGTATGGAACCCAGGAGAGAAAACGTGGCCAGCAAGAACGGGCGCCGCTTGCGGCGTAGTGCGCATGCGACGACGATGCTGGCTGCATCGCTTCTGGCAGGGGCCGCCGCGCCGTTGCTGGCGCAGGGCAAGGGCGACTGGCAGGGCTATGGCCGCGACGAAAGCCACGCGCGCCACTCGCCGCTGACCGAGATCACGCCCGCCAACGTGACGCGGCTGCGGCAGGTCTGGAGCTATCACATGCGCCCCGCGGGCACGTCGGGCGAGACGATCCCGATGCCCGACAGCGTGCCGGCCAAGTTCCGGTCCGGCTTCTCCGCATCCGAGGCGACGCCGCTGGTGGTGAAGGGCGTGATGTACCTGGCGACGCCCTATCGCCGCGTCGTCGCGCTCGATGCCGCCACCGGCAAGGAGCGGTGGGTGTTCCAGTTGCCGGGCAACGACCAGCCGTCGACGCGCGGCGTCGCCTATTGGCCGGGCGGAAAGGGGGCGGGCGCGCGCATCGTCTTCGGCGGCCGCAGCGGCAAATTGTTCGCGCTCGATGCCGCCACCGGGCAGCCGGCGGCCGGCTTCGGCACGGCCGGCGTGGTCGATATGAAGACGCCGGAGGTGATGAACGGCACCCGCGGGCCGCTGGGCATGAGCAGCCCGCCGGCGATCTACCGCGACCTCATCATCACCGGCTCGCGCGTGCAGGAGATGCCCGTGAAGGGCGCGGCCGGCGACGTGCGCGGCTGGGACGCGCGCACCGGCAAGCTGGTGTGGACCTTCCATACGATCCCGCAGCCGGGCGAGCCGAATTTCGGCACGTGGGAGGGCGACAGCTGGCAGAAAAGATCGGGGGTCAACGTGTGGACCTTCGTGCTCGTCGACGACAAGCGCGGCATCGCCTACCTGCCGGTCGGCGCACCGACCTTCGATCGCTGGGGCGGCGACCGCAAGGGCAAGAACCTGTACGGCAACTCGATCGTCGCGGTGGAGGCGGCGACCGGCAAGTATCTGTGGCATTTCCAGACCGTCCACCACGACATCTGGGACGTCGACCTGCCGAGTGCGACGCTGATCGAGGTGCGGCGCGGCGGCCGGACGATCCCCGCGATTGCCCTGATGAACAAGACCGCGATGATGTTCATCCTCGACCGCGTCACCGGCAAGCCGCTCTACGACGTGCGCGAGGTGCCGGTGCCGACCGAAACCGATGTGCCGGGCGAGCAGCCGTGGCCGACCCAGCCGATGCCGGTCACGCCGCCGCCGCTCGCGCGGACCAGCTATGCGGCGAGCGATCTGGTCGACGGTCCGCCGGCCCATCGCGCGAAATGCGAGAAGCTGGTCGCCGATCTCTCCGTCGCACCAAGCAAGACGTTCCAGCCGCTGCGCGCCGATTCCGCGGTCAACTTCTTCCCGGGCAGCCTCGGCGGCGTGGATTGGGGCGGGGGCGCGTTCGACCCGCACACCGGCCTGTACGTGATCAACGTCAACAACCTCGCCAGCCCGCAGCAGCTGGCGCGCCAGCCCGACGGCACGTGGGGGATGAAGGCGGGCTATGCCTATTTCCTCGATCCGGAGAGCGGCCTGCCGTGCCAGAAGGGGCCGTGGGGCGAACTGGTCGCGGTGAACGTCGACAATGGCACGATCGCGTGGCGCAAGGTGCTGGGCAAGAACGACGATCCCGCCTTCGCCGACGCTGGCGTGATCAGCGCCGGTGGGCCGATCACCACGGCCAGCGGGCTGACCTTCATCGGTGCGACCCGCGATGCCACGATCCGCGCATTCGATACCCGTAGCGGCGCGCTGCTGTGGTCGTCGGCGCTGCCCGCCTCGAACTACGGCACCCCGATGACCTACCAGGCCGCCGACGGTCGCCAGATGCTCGCGACCGTGGCGACCGGCGGATTCGCCTTCCAACCCGCGACCAGCGACGAAGTGGTCGCTTTCGCCGTGCGCTGAGGATTACCGCCATGTTGCGTTTCAACTTACTCGCTCGCCTGGTCGCCTCCGCCGGGGCGCTGCTCGGCGCCGCGGCGATCACTGCACAGCAACCGGCCACACCAGTGCCGGGAGCGGGGCTCGACCTCATCAACGAACGATGCGGTTCCTGCCACACGACAAACCAGGTGTTCGCGGCCAACAAGACCGCGGCGGAGTGGCCGGGGCTGGTGCAGGCGATGATCGATCGCGGAGCGGAACTGTCGCCGGAAGAGCAGAAGGTGGTGAGCGACTATGTCGTCGCCCATGTCGCGAGCGACCGGAAGGATGCGGGCGGCGCCGGGCATTGAGCCCGGCGACCGCCACGTCGCGCGTCGTTACCGCGTGTAACGCGGCAGGATTCCGGCCACCGCGGTTCTCAGGCGGTACACGCTGGTCGATGCCGTGATGTAAAGCGTGTGCCCGTCGTCCGCGAAGGCGAGGTTGGCCGCGACCTCCGGCAGCACGATCCGGCCCAGCACCTTGCCCGCGGGAGAGATGATGCGGATTCCGCCCGGTCCGGTCGCCCAGACGTTCCCGCGACGATCGACCTTCAGCCCGTCCGCGCCACCCGGCCCGCCGGCCGGGAATCGGATAAGCACCCGCCGTGCCGACACGACACCGCCACGTCCGACGCGATAGGCATAGATCGTCCCCGGTGGCCCGTAGTCGGTGACGTACAAGGTGCGCCCGTCGGGAGAGAAGCCGATCCCGTTCGGAAGCTTCAGGTCCGTGATCACCGGGGTAAGGACACCGCGCGCATAGCGGAACACCGCGTTGAACGGCAGTTGCTTGGCGGGATCGCGGTCCATGCCGTTGAACAGCCCGAACGGTGGGTCCGTGAACCACAGCGCGCCGTCGGCGGCGTACGCAAGATCGTTGGGGCTGTTCAGCCGCTTCCCGCGATAGTCCGCGAGTAGTGGCATGACGCGTTGGTCGCGGCCGACACGCACGATCCGGCGCGCCCCCATCTGCGCCATCAACACGCTGCCGTCGCGGTCGGGGACAAGCCCGTTCGGCCCGATGCTCTTGCCGGGTGGCGGGTCCGTGAGCCCGCCGGCATTCGCGATCAGCTCCTGCACCCGCCCGGATGCGTCGACCGCGCGCAGCGTATCGCCGGTTACGTCGGAGAACCACAGGCGACCGTCATGCCACAGCGGTCCTTCGGTAAAGCCGAAGCCGGTGGCGACGCGTTCGATCGCGGCGCCCGGCGCGATCAGCGCGTCCAGTGCCGGGGTGAGCCGTTCGATGCGCGCCTCGCTCTGTTGTGCGGGCGCGGCGGCGTGAACGGCGAGCGGCGCGATCAGCGCCGCGGTCAGGAGGAAAGCACGCCGCATCGTCATACCGCGTCGGTCAGCAGGACGAGATAGTCGCGGTTGAGCACCGTGCGCTCGATCAGCGGCCAGTTACGCTGGTGCACGTCGGAGCGGATCCACTGCTGCCGCTGTTCCTCGCTTTCATAGGTAAGCTGGAAGCGGTAATTGACTCCGGCCGGCGGCGCGGGCTGACCCTGAATGACGGTGCGCAGCTTGAGCATCTTCAAATCCACGAAGCCACGCCCGCGAAAGCTTTGCGCGGCCGGGAGGAAATGACGATGGAAGGCGTCGAGCATTTCGTGCTCGCGCGCGGGATCGACCGCGAGATCGCAATAGAGCACGATCGGCTTGCGGGTCGCGGCAGTGGCGGCCTGCGCGGTGCCGCGCAGCGCCAAGCCGCTACCGGCGGCCGCGATCAGTTGCAGGAGCGAACGGCGTTGCATTCTTTATCCTTTCCAGTTCAGCGCGGGGGAAGCGTGGCGGCGTAGGCCGCCTTGGTGGCGAGATCGCGCGCGACCCCGATCACCATCAGTTCGAGCGGCGCATCGCCCGTGGCGCGCAGCGAACGGCGCACGCCGACCTCGACCGGCAGCGCATCTCCGGCGCGCAGCGACGCGCGTTCGCCAGCGACCGTCGCTTCGCCGGCGCCGGCGACGACGTAGATGATCTCGCTGATGCCGGCGGGAGCGGCACCCTCCTGCGCCGCGCCAGGCGACACCAGCACATGGTCGACGAACGTCCAGGGCGTGGTGAACACCTCCGGCCCGAGCAGTCGGCGCGATCGGACCGGTCCGTCAGAGGTGAGCCTGGCGCGGTCCAGCCGTATCGCGGCGAATTGCGGGATCGGATCGAGCGCGACGCCCTCGCGCGGATCGCCGAGATCGAGATTGTCGTAGCGCTTCGTCTGGCCGACGTTGATGTTCAGCCACTGCACCGGGCGGTCGGAGGCGTTGTACAGCGCATGCGCGTGCCCCATCCGGTCCGGCACCGCGGCGGGGCCGACGAGCGTGGCGGTCCGCCCGTCGACGGTGAACTGCGCCTCCCCGTCGAGGATGACGAACATCTCCTCGCATTGGTGGTGGAAGTGCTGACCGATCCCGCTGTGCGGTGCGATCACGCCGCGATGCACGAAGATAAGGTTGGTGGAGAGCGCATCGGATCCAAGCAGCGGAGCGAACGCCATCGTGCCGGCCCCGTCGTGCACCTTGGCGAGTTGCCGGTAGCGCGATGGATCGGTGTGCCCGATGCGTTCGGCCAGCGGCCGCGCCGCCTTGCTCGGTGGCGGCCCGGGCTGCTGCGCGACGGCGGCGTGGCCCAGCATCAGCAAGGCGGCGCCGCACGCACCTGGTCGTATCATCTGCTGTACCCTCTCACTGCCGTTCGCCCGTATTCTCCGGGCTTTACGCACGCTTACAACGCCTCTACACCGAATCATATAGGATATAATGCGGTCGAGCCGCTGGTCCGGGAGGGGTATGATGGCGGCCGACGCACGGCGAACGAATGTCCGGGTACGATTGGTCGCGATGCTGTTCGTGATCAGCGCGATCGCGTTTCTCGACCGCACGAACATCTCGGTCGCCGGCGTGCAGATGCGGCAGGAATATGCGATCGACCAGATCCATCTCGGCTGGATCTTCAGCGCTTTCCTGATCGGTTACGCCGCGTTCCAGGTGCCCGCCGGCTGGCTTGCGGCGCGCATCGGCCCTCGTCGCTTGCTGACCTTCGCGCTAATATGGTGGGGCGTGTTCAGCGTCGCGACCGCGTGGGTGCAACCCGGCGGCGCGCATGCGATCACGCTGCTGATCCTGGTCCGTTTCGGGCTCGGCATCGGCGAGGCGGCCGTCTACCCGTCGGGCAACCAGTTCGTCTCGCGCTGGGTGCCTTCGCAGGAGCGCGGACGCGCCAACGGGCTGATCTTCGCCGGCGTGGGTGCCGGTTCGGGGCTGACGCCGCCGCTGATCAGTGCGGTCATCGCATACGGCGGCTGGCGCGCCTCGTTCTACGTCTGCGCGGTGATCGGGCTGGTCGCGGCGGCGGTGTGGTACGCGGTGGCGCGCGACCGGCCGCAGGACCATCCGGCGGTGAACGCGGCCGAGCGCGCGCATATCGAGGCGGGATTGCCCGCGGTCGTAGCGACAGCGGCCGGGCCGATCCCGTGGCGCGCCATCCTGACAAGTCGGGCGGTGTGGGGCCTGTTCCTCAGCTACTTCGCCTTCGGCTATGTGATCTGGATCTTCTTCAGCTGGTTCTTCATCTATCTGACGGAGGCCCGCGGGCTCGACCTCAAGGCGAGCGCGCTGTTCGGCATGGCCCCGTTCCTGGCGATGACGGTCGGGTGTCTGGCAGGTGGCGTGATCAACGATGCGGTATCGCGCCGGCATGGCCTTTATTGGGGGCGCTCGGGACTGGCGATGATCTCCTTTGCGCTGACGGCGGTGTTTCTGCTGGTTGGCTCGCAGGTCGACAACGTGCCGCTGGCGGTGCTCACGCTCGCGTTGGGCGGCGGCGCGATCTACCTCTCGCAAAGCTCTTTCTGGTCGGTCACCGCCGATATCGCGGGACGCCACACAGGGGTTGTGTCGGGGTTGATGAACGTCGGCTGCCAGCTCGGCGGGGCGCTCACCGCGTCGCTGACCCCGTGGCTCGCCGCCCGCTACGGCTGGGCGGCGGCGTTCGGCACCGGCGCGGGGGTGGTGGTGCTCGGCATCGCGGCCTGGGCCGCCGTCGACCCGCGTCGCCTGATCGGTGCCGGGCGCGTGCCTGCGTCCGCGGCAGCCGTGGCGGTGACACAATGATTGCAGGGCACGGAAGGAAACGATCGATGACGAACGGCTGGCGCGCGCGCGCGCGCATCGCCGCGCTGGCGCTCACCGCGCTGACGCTGACCGCGCAGGCCCCGCGTCCCGCGCCGCCCCCCCCGGTCGAGATGTGGGTGCCGAAGCGAACGCCCTACGCCGCCTATGACGCGCCCAATCGCTCATGGTGGAAGCTGGCGGACGTGCTCGCGCTGCACAAGGGCGCCGCCGACTGGTCGCAGCCGATCGTCCGCAGCCGCGATCTCGTCGCGGACTGGCACCAGCAGGCGGCCGGCAAGCGTACGACAGAGGTCGCCTATGCCGACAATCGTACCGTCATTATCGTCTGGCGCGGCGAGGTGCGCGTCGCCATTGCCGGCCACCCGCCGTTCGTCGCGGGCAAGGGGTTCGAGATCGACGTGCCGTTGCGCGTGCCGTTCACGCTGGAGACGGTCGGCGACGCGCCCGCCTTGTGGTTCGAGATTCACGCCGCCAGCGACTTGCCGCTCTACCCGGTCGCCAGCACTGGCGAGCGGCCGCGGGACGTTGCCGGCTTTCGCTACGACCGGCGGCTGGTGTCCGGCGGGTCGGGCGTCCCGGATGCCACCAACCCGCTCTACCTCGATTATTACAAGGACGTGGTGCAGGGCGGTGCGCGCGCCACCGCCTTCGTCGCTGCGCAACATCTGTTCGTGAACAACATCCGCGGACGCGCGACGCCGACCCCGCCCGCGTCGAACCTCGGCCATTTCCACGTCGGTTATGACGAGTTCTGGTTCGTGATGGAGGGCAATGTCGACCTTCAGGTCGAAGGCGAGCCGCTCATCAAGGCCGCCCAGCCCGGCGACGTGCTGACCGCCAAGCAGGGGCGCTGGCATCGTGCGAGCTTCGGCGGCCCGGAGGGGCAGATGGGAACGCGCGTCGCGATCAATCCGTACCCGCTCGGATTGCACGGCTACAGCGTCACGTCGGGCGGTCGGCAATAGGTTGGGGGGCCAGGCGACCGAGAAGGGTCGAGGTCGGGGCGGGTCCCCGGCATCGACCACGCGACTGGCTAGTCGGCGATGCAGAGTAAGTGCTTCGGAGCCTGCGGCCGGCGGGTTTGCCGCTCCGTGCCGTCAACCGGCGCATGCTGCCTACGAACCATATGAATCGCGGGGCGGGGGGGGGGGGCGGGTCGCGCCGGGCCGACGGCGGCGATGGATGCTTCCTTGCGGACCCGATCAGGGGCGTTGCCTTGTCCGTGTCTTGCCGCCTTGTACCGGATCCTGACAAGGACGCGACGCTGCACGACGTCTTTGGCCTGTTCGGCCGTGGCCAGGAAGGGAATGGTGCCCAAGGGCGGGAAGGGCACGAGGCCCCAGAAGTCCGCAGAAATTCGTTGTTTCCATTACTCTCGAGCGCGGGAGATTGTACCAACTATCGTACCGGATCGGAGCTCGGAAGCAAGCGGCTGCTGGGCTACGAACGGCCCTCATACGGGAGGACGTGGCGAGCCTCGAAGAACCTAACGTGCCTCAGCTTCGCCCGCCGACATGCTCGCTCCCAGAGCAACCGGATGTTTGCCACCGGCATGGAGAAGACTCTCGGGCTCGTCTTGGCCAACGAACGCATCGCCTCCACGGCCGCGTCGCTCAGCGGGGCGCTCCGGACGATCGGTCCCGTACTGCGCTGCCGGATATGTATGACCGAACGGTCCAACTCGACGTCTCGCCATTGAGCGGACGTCAGGGCACCGCGAGGAAGGCCGGTTTCGGCCGCCACCGTCACCAAGGCCTTCATGATAGGCGCCTTCTCCAAAGCCGCTTGAAGGGCCGCCAACTCCCCCCGTGTCAGCTTGCGGTCCTTCTCGGCCAGCTCGACGTCCAAGGCCGGGTTTGCTGGGAGACTGAGTCCGTAGGTCCGGCGTACCGCTTCGTAGGAAAGGCGGACGATCCGAAGGTCGTTCTGCACTGTCGCGACGCAAACCTGATCTAGTCGCCTATCGCTCCACTTCTGAAGGTCCGACGTCGAGAGCTTTGCGACCCGGATGCGTCCTAATGGCGAGGCTTTGATGAGGGCCGCGCCTCGTCGCCGCCACTCGGGGGCATCGCTCTCACAGAGATAGTGATCGATAGCCGCCGCTCCGGTAAGTCTCTTCAGCTCCGACGTAGAAGGTTCGTTGCGCATGATGGTCCCCTTTCGAGGGCTACGTGCGCAGAACCGACAACACGTGCAAGTGCAACAAGAGTCCTGAAAATGGACGTTAAAGTATCCTCCACAGATCGATAAGTTCGCCAAGTGTGGAGCATCAACGAATTTGCTTGCGGTAACCTTTGGTTAACTCTAGGCATCTAGCGTCGGTTCCGCGCATGACAGCGTAAACGACTTCTACTTGGGACGGGGCAACGGAATGAAGATCGACGAGGGGACGATGGGCCTGGTGGACGGAGAGGCGACCATCATGGGGGACGGAGTGGCTGTCGTTGTGCAGCGAGACGATAAGGGCTGCGTCCACAACGTCGTATTGCAACGGGCAGATCTTGAAGCACTTTTAGCGGCGCTCTGACGCCACAAGACCTAATCGGGCCGTCGAGGGACCAGGCGGCCCGCATAGACCCTGAAGACCACGGCGAGCTGCAACTAGGCCGGGGCTATGGGAAAGACGGGCGGACGGACCCCGCATCGTCGACAGAGAGGGCTCCGGGCTGCAACCGGGGCCCTTTTCGCGTGACTGCCTAGAGAGCTGAGCATCGATCCGCCCGTCTCGCGCGTTCGTGTCGAGATTGGAAACTCACATGTACGAAGACCCGAAGTTCTGCCGCGAGCGGGCCAGCCGAGAGCGCCTCGCCGCCGCCGACACCAGTCTCATGCAGGCAAAGGGACGTCACCTTCATGCGGCCGTGTCGTGGGATCGGATGGCGGAACGAGGAGAGGCCCACTTGCGGTCGAAGGCGCGTCGGCTGTTGGTCGAGGCGCAAGTCGCTGAAGCGGGAGTGGCTGCGGCATAGACGAGAAAAAAGCCCCTCGGGCCGCAAAGGGCTCAAGGGGCAGGGGGCATGGCGATCAGTAGTCTCGTTCGTCCTCGTAAGGCTCGTGTTGGCCTGACGGGAACTCACCGGGCTCTTCGCCCTTCACGTTCATAGCGGCACCCTTCGTCCCGAAGACGCCCATGCGGTGCAGCCGGTCCGCAAAGTCCCGATCGCGCTGGGCGACCTCCGAAACGTCGTTGACGAACGCACGCAGCCGCTCAGGGTTTTCCTCTGTCACGAAGCGGGCCACCTGGTCCTTCATGGACTGACGGCGCCCTCGGGTAACGCCTGTCTGCACGAGGTTGGCCGCACGTGCCACCATGGCCGAGGGGGTGACAGGCGGGATCGGAAGGGCTCCAAGCGTCTGGTCCATGTCGGCGTCGAACTGCTGACGATCAGCGGTGCGAGAGTTGCCGTAGGCTTCTCGCCAGAGGATGTTGCTCTGATGCTCAGCCTCAAGGCGATCTTGAAGCCCAGAGACCGCGTCTGGTCGATCCGGCATCATCTGCTGGATAGCCGTTTGCTTCTGGTCTGGGCCCAGCATCCGCCGCACGTTACCGGCCACGTCGCCAGTCGGGTGCGCCGAGCCAAACTCGCTTGCCCGGTCGCCCAAAGCCGTTCGGGCGCCGATCGCCCATGCTTCGCGAGCATTGTCTTGCGGCATCTGGCGGGCTTGAGCGGCGATGTCAGGACCAGTGAGTTTGTCGACAACCTGTCCGTTCTGGAAGGCGTCGCGCATCCCCATCTCGTCGGCGTACATCTCGGTCACGTCGCGATAGGCGCCGTTCTGGTTTGCAAGCTCGTCACGGAGGTCGCCGGCTCGGGCGTTGATGTGGACCGAGTCCGTGGTGTTGGTCGGTCGGCCGCCGGGGAACGATGCGGGGCGCATACGGTCCTGGGCGTTGTCGCGCATGGCACGGATGACCTGGTCGAAACCCTCGGTCGAAAGAGACTGATAGGCCTCTGGATCGAGCATCCCGTCGTTCCGCATCACGAAGCCGATGGCCTCGGGGTTGCGTTGGGCGTTGCGGATGTTGCGGACCGCATGGGGCACGGCGGCCTGGAAGGCCGGCGTTTGCATGATGCCGCTAATCTCAGGCGTGAGGACCATCGGCTGCGCGTAGGCCTCAGCGTACATCGGGCCTGCCTCTCGGCGGGCTCGTTCGCCGTAGCCTTGATACTGTCCAACTGGATCAGGCGAGAGGTCCCCCATCGTGTCAGCGATATGCTGGCGGATGCGAGTTGCCTCCTGGGCCTTACGGGCATCGAGCCGCTCTCGGACCATCGTCTGACCTGGTCCCATGCCGCGCGACGCCCAGCCCGTGGTGGCCCTCATGGGCTCGCTGACGTCGCCCAGCATTGCAGGGACGCCAAGGGCACGGCGGCGCTCCACCTCGGCCAGAAGGGTCTCAGGGGTTGCGGAGGCGCCCTGTTGTCCGAAGCCAGCGGCGACATGGCCTTCGTTCATGCGGGTGTCCATGAACCGGGCTGCTAAGCGCCGCTGAGCGTCCTCCGGGGTGCGCAGCGGATGCCGCATAACCGCGCGAGGCACGTTGGCGAGGCGCCGCACTGCCCCATCCACGCCTGGAAGGGCTTGGCGGGCAATTCGACCCACACGGACCGCGCCGGCCGCCACCGGGGACATAGCGCCCCCAAGGACGCCACCCGCTGCCATGCCCTTCGCTGCGTTGGTCGCCCGGTCTCCCAGGCTGTCACCTTCGCCGGCACCGGCTACGGCACCGTACCCAGCGCCCACAGCGGCCCCGTGGAGCACCTTAGTTGCCATCCCGGCCCCAGAGGCCACGCGGCCCGCTGGAAGCGCCAGAGAGGCCCCAGCGCCCGTCAGAGTGGACCCCCACGCGAGGTAGGGGTGCTCCTTGTCGTACTGGGCCTGATTGCGACGAAATTCCCGGCGGCCCTTGTTCCAGGCCTCGCCGATCGGCTGGCCCCTTACGGCCGCCTTCGCGGCATCGGGTATCGCGGCAATCTCATCGCCGAAGTTCGGGACGAAGTTGTCGATGGCGTCGCCGAGGAAGTCGCCGGCCGTCTGCCAACCGGATCGCGGTTTGCGTCCTGCTTCCTCTGCGGATGAACCTTGGCGCTGCTGCCATATCTTTCGAGCGGTGGCGGCGGCGGCCTTCGGGTCGCTGGTTTGGATGTCGACTTCGCTGCCGTCCGGGAGCCTGATGGTCGTCGTGCTCATCGGACCGGGTTCCCGTTGACGTCATAGACCGCACGGCCCGGAGCGGCGCGTCTGGTCACCGACTGGGGCGGGGTACGAAGGGCCGGCTTCTTGACCCCTTGTCGGTAATCCATGGCCTCGTTGACCGTCTTCTCTTGCCGCGTCGCTACCTGCTCATACGAGAGACCGTGAGGACCTGGGGCCGAGATGCTACCGAAGCGATTGATCCACTGCGCCTTCAGGCTAGCCCGGTGTTCCTCTATGGCGCCCTGACGAGCGGCGTCGTCGAGGATGCGGAGGTTTTCCTTGCGACCCTTGTAGTCACTGACGCCGGACATGCGCATGAGGGCGGTGTCTTTGTCGGACGACGAGCCCTTCATCTGCTGTGAGCCGGCAAGGGCAACTTGAGCGCTGACGGTTTTCAGCCGATCACGAGCATCCATGGTCTTGTTCGACACGAACGCCCGGAGGGGCGTGCCGAGGAACCCCCCGACCTTGTCGAGAAAGTCGCCGTCCTGCTCGGGCGTGATTGCATCGAGGTAGCCGGCCTTAGATGGGCTGGTTCCCATATCCTCTACGGCCTGACGAGTGGCCGCGTAATCCCGCCGTGCCCTACGTTCGGTTTCCGCCTTGGCCGTGGAGTCCCGGAGCATCATCATATCCTGCTGCGTCGTCTTGGCGCGAGCTGGTACGGTAGCGGCCTTGGCCGATGCGGCGGTCGCGAATGGAAGCGCGGACCACCAGTTGTCGTCTGCCATTATGGCTTGATCCTTATAGAGCCGTCTGGGGCTACGATTTTGGCGCCGCTCGGAAGGGCGTCGAACTCCGCTCGCGACTTAGGTGCGTTGATGCCTTTGCGGGCGCTTGGGGGAGCCTGACGGAGGCGCTGGGCGCCCTGAGCTACCCTCGCGGCCCCCTGAGCCACACGGGCATCGCCCTGCGAAACTCGCTGGCTGCCCTGTGTTTCGGTCACGCGCTTATGGCGCATGTCCTCTTCGAGCTTGGCGTCGTCGCGCTTCTGGTTGAGCGCCTGGTTGACGTCGAGGCCCATCATGCCCCCGAGAGTGCCGTAGGTCTCATCCCACTCCGTCGGCATCCCGGTCGTGTCCAAGCCGTACGCCGTGGCGTTCGCGAAGAGGGATCGGTAAGCGGCGGGCCGATCACGTGGCGGGAGCTGGGCGACAGAGGCCAAGGCCCGAGCGCGCATGTCCTGTGTGGTCTTGAAGTCCGGCCGGTTCTTGGCGGCGGAGTCGCGCTCGGCGGCCTGTCGGAACACAGGAACCTCGCGAACCGTCCGCTCGCCCGTGCGGCGATCGGTCCGTATCTCGAAGCGGTCGCCAGGGCCCCCATAGGTGATGTCGGGGCGCTGCTCCTCGCGGAGCTGCTTGGTTCGCCCTGCGATTGTTTGGGCCGCTGCGCCTAGACCGTCGCCGAAGTTCTGGCCCGCGAAGAAGCCTGCACCGATGCCAGCCAGGGTCTCGGAAATGTGTTCCTTGTCCCAGATCGTCGACTTCTTTCGCGGTGGCGGCGTGGGGAGTGACTGGGCAAGCGGTGCGGCCGGCGTTGTCGGGAGGAGCGCTGGAGCACTGAAGGTCGACGACATGGCGGCGGGTGGTGCCATGCGGGGTGGTTGGTACTGGAAGCCCGACAAGGGTGATCCAGAAGGGATGGTGGGGTCGATCAAGATTTGCTGCCTTTCGGGGCGCTGAGGCCCGTGTAGATGGACGCTCCCGTCGCCGCGAGGCCGGCGAGCTGGCCTAGGATCGACTGGGACTGCGTGCTCTTGGAGGTGCCTGAGCTGGTGCCCGACTGTCCCCACTGGTTGCCGGCGACGAGCTTGGCGTAGCGGTCCAGAAGGTCCGTCGCGCGAGTGTCCTCGCCCTGCCACTTGGAGAAGTCGGCGGTGAGCTGGCCCTGTCGATCGGCCTGGTCGGCCTGGTTCGCGCCGCTGATGGCGTCGTAGGCGCCGTAGGCCGCCGCATCGGACTTGCCGAGCGCATCGACCCCGAAGGACGCAAGGTTCCCGTAGGAGCTGGCGGCCTGGCCCATGGCGGACAGGTTCATGGACCGATCGCCCTGAGCGAGCGATAGGCCCCGGTCGTAGGCGTCGCCTCGGATTTGGGCCGAGATGTCGCCGATACGATCCGCCGCGCCTCGCTGCGCGACGCCGGAAGCAACGCCAGCTCGCGAGGAGTTGATGTTGCCGGACGCGGAGGCCGCCCGGTCGATGCCGGGGAGGACGTTCTCGGACAGGTTGCGGGTCACGTCGCGAGCGTTCGCGTCGATCATCCCGGAGATTGCCGGATTGTTCGCGTAGGCCGTCGCAGCGGCGATGTTCGCCTCGGTCGGGTCCTGTCCTGCCATCGTCGCGAACTGGTCGAGCGTCGAGCCCGCCTTCGCGCCGTAGCCGGCCATCTGGGACCCAAGGTTCCCCAAGGTCGTGGCGGTGTTGAGGCCCTGCCCGGACGCATAGGCCTTCAGCTTCGCGAGGGCGTCCTTGGCCTCCGAGCTCATCCCGGCGTAGGTGTTGCCCTGGTAGTAAGGGCTGTCCTTCGAGGAGGCGTAGATGCCCTTCGCGGCGCCGAAAGCGTCGTTTAGGTAGGGCGCTTGGAAGCTACTGGGGCCCGTGTCGAACTTCTCGTTCGTTTTGGTCGAAGTGGAGCCGGAGAAAAGGCCCATCTGAGTATTCCTATTTACGCTTGGCGCGGCGATCGGCGGCGACCTGTGCATGCTCATCCGCAATCATGGCCTTGCGATCGGCTTCGATCCGTTCCGGCGTGGGAACGAATGGCTTGGCGTGATCGTCGTCGTCCAACTCAGGAAGGCCAACGGTTTCAGGGTTCCGCTTCCGGCCGGGATTGGCGCGGGCAAGATCATCCCACGCTTCGTAGGCCATCCACGAGGCCTTCGGTCGAACTGGCAGCGTACCATCTGCACACATCGTCAGTGCAGGACGCCCGAAGCCGAGCCGGTCGACCTGTTTGCGGACCCAACCGTCTACCATTTGGTTCGCGGGCCTTCGCAAAAGCGTTGCGATCGTCAAGGCGCCGAGGGTCGACACAATGGTCAGCCGCTCGGATATACCGTCCGTACGGAAGATGTGGAGCCGGAGATGCTGGCGGTCGAAGCACGAGAGGTGCCGCTTGTTGGTGAGGGCTCTCTGGGAGGCGTAAAGGTCCTTGGCGACCCACCAGACCTCGCCGTCTATGATGACGACGCGGATTGGCTTCTTGCCGAAGAGTAGAGTTTGTTCTGTGGTCATGTTTGTTCACGGTGAGAGGATGCGGCCCGCTCGGCCCAAAGGCGCTTTTCGTCCGCCACGGGGCCGCCATTGGTCGTAAGTCGCCCCACCGCCGCAACGTCGGCGAAGAGCGATCCGGGCGCGTCGGGAGGTGCGGTTCGGAGCCTCTTGTCCTGCTGAAGCAGCCAGCCGCGCAGCTTCCGGTTAGGCCAGCACGTCATGCGTTCTTCGGCGAGCGCACGGGCCGCAAGGGCCGAGATGACATGCGAGAGGTCGTCATCAGCGTCGAAGGGGAAACGGTGGGCGCCGACGTGAGCCGGAGTGAAGATCGCGCAGGCTACCGGATCGAACCGGGCGATTATGAAGTGCTGAATGTGAGCCGTGGAAAACCAAGGCTTCCCGTCAAGAACGGCGATCGGGACTGGCTGGCCGTCGAGAGTGGCCGTTGGGTAGCTGACGGTTGCGAAGTCGACTTCTTCAATCTCGATCATGACGTCGAACGAGATGTGCAGCTTCGCGGTTCAGGAAGGAGCGGACGAGCGGGCTGTTCGGCTTCTTGTAGCGCTTCGTGAGCGCGTAGGCGCCGGGGACTGAGATGACGAGGGATCGTTGCGGGCCCTTCACGGACTGGACGTTCCGGAAGGCTTTGTCGGTGTCAGGCGTCTTCGCCAGCCATCGTCCGGGATTGCGGGCAACGTCGAGGTTCATGATCGAGAGGAAGTCCCGCGCGACAAGCCATGCGGACCCATCTTCGTCGAGGAGGTAACGGACACTGAAGCCTTGAAATGGTAAGAGGCCAGCGCCGGGCGGCGTGGGCGTGTGTGTCATAAATGCCTTGATGTCGTTGAGGTGTGCGGCGTCGGTTCGGACGCGCGGCGGCAGATGCCGGCAAAATCGACCACGTAACCGGACGGGGTCGTCCTAAAGTCAGCACTAATGGCGAACATCGCCAATCGTGGAGGACTTCCTCAAGTCAGTACTAATGCGGGAGTGGCTGTTCTCCGCCACTTCTGCCGCATCCAATAGGGTGGCTCCCCGGATGGTTGAGGCGTCGCGTGGGTGAGAGCTTGACGGGGTCGTGCATCGAGCGGCGCTAATACCTCTCGGTACTCATCGGCACGCAGTGGAGGGGCGAGGCTTCAGTGATGTCGCCGAGGGGCTCCGCAACGAGCTCCAGACCGTCATGTCCGCATGCGATTGATCTCGGTCAACATACTGAAAAGACTCGCGAATCATCTTGTCGATCCTGATTTTGCTCTGCATCCTTTGCTCGTCGAAAGACGAACGGGGGAAATAGATGAGACTGAAGACGATCGCGGTCGCGGCGTTGTGCCTGCTTACCGCCACAAACGCCTTTGCGCAGGGCTCGCATAGAGTGCGTGGTTACACTCGCCAGGATGGAACCTATGTAGCGCCTCACGTGCGGACAAATCCGAACAGCACTCGTACAGACAATTGGTCGACACGCGGGAATGTAAATCCCTACACGGGGCGGGAGGGCACGAAGAGTGCCTATGAACCTTATAGTTCCGCCCGCACGCGGCCAAATAAGACGCCGGACACAACCTACCAGAGCCCTTACTGATGCTGCGGGTTCACGGATCGACGCTTCTGGCGATTGCTGCGCTTCTAAGTACCGGAGCCGCGGAAGCTAGAGGAAGACTAAGCGACGCGCAGGTCAAGCAGCGCATCATACGACAATCAGTCGGTGACTACCCTGGCAACTGTGCCTGCCCCTACAACTCGGCCAGTAATGGTTCGAGTTGCGGGAGGAGAAGCGCATGGAGCCGGGGAGGTGGCTACTCGCCCATGTGCTACGTTGGCGATATCTCGAAGCGCGACGTGAGCGCGTGGAGAGCTGCGCACTGATGTCACGAGGCTGCCAACGCGGCCTAATTTCGACAACGCCAGTCGATCGTCGAGGTCCATCAGGGCCTAGTCGATCGCGGCCGTCGCGAACGATGCTTCCATCGTTATCTCCTGACGAGCACGAGCCTAGGAGCATCTGATGGTCCCATGCGGGTCCCTCCGTCACAAAACGGGGCCGGGGGTTCCTAGCGGCAGGAATATAGGTCCGGGATGGAACCTAAAGGGGCTGGATGGGACCCGCATCAGTTGATCCCTCGCCTTACCCTTCATCAATCACATAACCGCTGTCCTACATGTTCCTGATGTGTTCTCAGGGCTCGCCATGTCCCCGAAGCACCAGCGTGTCCTCACCGATCTATGCCTTCAGGTCCTCCACGAGGCCGTGGGACTGCCAGGGCATACTGAGGGACAGATGGCTGCGGTCAGGCTGGCGTTGCGCTGCCTCATGCCCTCGTGTCCCGACACGTCTCTGCTGACCCGCTACTGGACCGCACTGACGGCTGAGGTGGACATTGGCAGGGATCACGGGCTCTCGTCGGCCTTGGAGGCCCTTACGATCGCCGTAGGTCCTCAGCGGCCTTGAGGCGTGTCGTCGGTCGCCATGGAAGCGCCGCTCAATGCGTGGACCAACTCATAGACGAGGTTCAAGGTCTCGGCGCACGTCAGGGTGTGCGAGCCGGCGCCGAGCGGTCCTTGGATGTCGAGCAGCACCTTGCCCGCCTCGTGGGTTACAGCGAAGCGCGTCCGCTCTTCCTCGGGCGTCTGCTCAATATCGCTGTCCATCCTTCCGGTAGGCCTCCGATTACGTTGCAAGATCATGGGCTTCAAGCTCGCACAGCGGGAGCCCCAACGCATTCGCCGATCCTACCGCGACCTCACGATCTTGGGATCGAACCGGAGGGGCTTGCCGACCTCTACGACCGCTTCGAGGAGCTTCTGGACCAAGTCGAGGGCCTCGCCCGTCTCCAGGGTCAAGCAGCACGCCTCGGGACGCTTCAGGTCCACAAGGATCACGCCGCCGCTCGCCGTAACTTCGGCCTCCATTGTGACCTCCTTCGATCGTGGGAAAACTAAACGGCTCGTCCAGGCCCGTTGATCCGCTGGCTTATCCTCGCTCAGTCTTTTTAGAGGTGTCGCGATGTACCGCACGCGTCTCGACGGGGGCGCAAGCCAGCGTGAGGTTTAACGGTTGCAGCTGCCTGCGGGCACGGAAAGGACCCGCCGAGGCTGCCGGAGGGGAAGACGACAGCGTCCGCGGAAAGGTAGAGGCCCAGAGGGGCTGTCCGTTGCTACCGGGGCGTCACTCAGGCCCGACCAATTGAGACGACTACACAGCTCGTGTCAGTGGCTCAGGCTTCTTCCCGTCCGGCAGGGTCTCGCGAAGATGATCGAGCACCATCTGGGCGCTGAATGGCTTGCTGAGGAACGTCGCGTTCTCCGGCATGTCGCCCGCCGTCGGTTTGACCTGGCCACTGGCTATCACGATCTCAATCCACGGATAAACCTCGGCGACATGACGAGCCAAGGCGAAACCGTCGGTGTCTCCAGGCATCTCGACGTCCGAGAACAACAACGTGATGTTCTCAGCGTGGCTCGGGAGCATCGCCTTGGCCGCCTCCCCGTGATCCGCCTCGTAGCATCTGAAGCCGGCGTTGGTCAGAATGTCCCCAAGGTTCATGAGGATGATCGCGTTGTCATCCACGATCAGGGCGTAAGGGACTGTAGATGCTGCCATAAATGCGGAAACTTCCAACTTCCCGCAACGATCCAACTGACATAGGCATCAGTAACGACCTGCAATCGCAACCTCGATCGAGATTGGCGGCAAGGCGCTCATCGGCGACCCCCAGGAGTCCTTTGGGTCCCTCGGTCCACGAACGGCGCCGGGCGACAGAGTAAGGCTGGTACGGTGTCTATCTGGACCGGCTAGGGCTCATGGGACCCGGATGGGACCCGTGAACATTGGTCCATAATTCCAAGTCGGCATGCTCTTGGCGAGGCGGGCGGGCTGAGAGGTCTAGTCGTCCTTCGCAGGGCGTTGGGTGCTGGAAGAGCTGAGCGGGGCGGGATGACACTGGTGTCGGGGAGGTGTCGTATCCATCCGCGTCGGCAACAGTCTGTCCGCGAAGGCCCGCCCTGAGCGTCGGCGGTATCTCTCGGCGCTGCTGTCGATCGCCAGCACTGCGGCGAACGAGGTGAGCAGCTTCGTGGCGCTTTCGCCACAGCAACAACGGGAAAGATGCTTAACGAATTTCCTTCGATCAGGACCGCCTGTTACCTCATGTTTGCATGAAGGTCACCTACTGTCGGCACAGCCCCAAGGCGTTCATCTGCGAGAGAGAGGAGCAAGTCATGCCTGAAGTTGGCGCGTTTATTCATCTTCAGGGCGGTCGGTACTTAATACACCACGCTGAGCGGGTATCGCGCGAAGCGCTAGTCTATGTTCAACCAGCGTTTTAGCGCTGACTGAGAGACGGGCCTGGATAGAGGCGGAGTCCGAGCGGCAGCAGTGGTGCCGCAGCGAACCCGTCGATCACGAATTGGACCCGGCCGATCGCCGCTGGGACCACGCCGCGCCCCGGAGGGGACCCGTGAGCATTGGTCCATTTCCTCAATCACCTCCGGCACTTATCCATCGCCGAGGTAGACGAGGCCAGGCCGTCCCTCGTGGTGGCGTGTGGTGCTGGTAGGGCTGAGCGTGGCGCGGGGACATTGGCATTGGCCGGGTGTTGTGCCGTCCGCGCTGGCGACATTTAGGCCCGCTCGATCAAGCTTCGAGCGGCAAGGCCATTTGGTTCGTGGTCGTCTCCGCACCATCAGTTGCGTCCAGTCCCTCCCAGACCCAACGGCCTAGCGTCTCGGCCGCTGCGTCCCTCATGCTCTCGGTCGGTGCTGTGAGGCCCACGCGCGCCCAGCCAGGCGCTTCGGTGATGAGCTGGGCGATGAGGTGTGGCGTGATGGTCTCTGGCATGGTTCGACTCCGTCCTTGCAGGTAGAGTAGAACAAACCAGGAACATCGCGCAAGCGAGAAGGTGGGCTTTAAGTCCTCATCGCCCTCCAGGTCCGCAGCGCCCTCCGGGGTTAAGGCTAGGCGCTCCAAGGCCCGCGTGGCCCCGACACGCTGCTTCCCGTCCTTGCCGGTCATCAGGTTCGTGTGGCCCTGCATGCCCGCTCGGCCACTTGCGGGCGTGGCGATGGCGACGAGCGTCTCTCGGCCCTCGGGGGCGATCCTACGATGGGACGGGCGAGCCAATCAAAGCCTCGACCTAAACCTTTGGCCTGCCATGGGCGCCTACAAGAGGTGGAACACGTCCCGCGCGATGACATGGACGACGCCGATCACGACAATAGACCATGCGATCACCTTCTCCGCAGGGTGCGGTGGTGGTTCATCCTTCGGCGAGCGCGATGTCATGCCTGGACCGCTATCTTCCTCCGCGTTGATGTTGCGTTAAGCGCAGGCACGTTCCCCGGGGTTGGCGCAGCTGTACCGAATTCGACCGTTTGCGGGCCACCTCGCCGATATGTACCGAAAAGTAGCTTGACGGACCTTCCGGTACACCCCATATTCCGGGACAGGATTTCGGAACAGGTGGGGCAATCGTGGCTCGAGCATTCTCTTATTGCCGCGTCAGCACGGCGGATCAGACAACGGACAACCAGGTGCGTGAGATTGAGGCGGCCGGCTTCGCGGTCGATGCCAAGCGGATCGTGACCGAGACAGTCTCTGGGTCGACACCGGCAATGGAGCGCAAGGGCTTCGCCAAGCTGGTCGACCGACTGGAGGCAGGCGACGTGCTAGTCGTCACGAAGCTGGATCGCCTAGGCCGCAACGCCATGGACGTCCGTGCGACAGTGGACACGCTCGCCGCCGGAGGTGTTCGAGTGCATTGCTTGGCCCTTGGTGGCGTGGACCTGACAAGCGCGGCAGGGAAGATGACCATGGCCGTTATCAGCGCCGTGGCGGAGTTCGAGCGCGACCTGCTGATTGAACGCACTCAGTCGGGATTGAGCCGCGCGAAGGCTGAGGGGAAGACCCTCGGGCGCCCCTCCGCGCTCACAGCGGCGCAGCAACAAGACGTACTTAGGAGCCGGTCGCAGGGTGTGTCCCTCGGAGCGTTGGCGAAGCGCTACGGGGTTGCCCGCTCCTCCATTCAACGGGTGGAGCAGCGCCATTCCTCAGCTGACAAATAATCGGGTGCACGTACCCGCGAAAGGTAAGGATTTCTGCCACGTTAAGGTCCGATACGGTCTAATTGTTGATGGTGTGGAACGCTGTAGTGGGGTGTGAGGGATGCCGATCGCGAGGGACAAGGAGGGACTTAGCGACGATAAGCGTGGACCCCGCCCGTTGGCGGATGCAAACGCATTGATGGTCTTGTCCTCGGACCCGCCATCTCCCAGTCGAGGCTCTGTGAAGGCGTCCCTATCCACCGCGATCGAGCCCAGCGAAGTGGCGACGAACGGAAGGGACAGGTTCGGCTATTCCAAAGCGGATCGGCGTGGTGCGAGCAATGACGCGAGGGTCATGGGCTTGCGGGGCCGTGCAGTCTCCTTGGAGGCACGTAGGGCTGCGAGCGCACTCATGGACGGCATAGTGCCTCCAGTCCGCCCGACCTCCCGTCCAGGCCTTCTAGTCGCCGTCGAGGCCACCATCTCGGACCTTCTAGTCGCCGCTCGCGCCGGACAGTGGACCCGCCGATCCCTCATGGCCTCTTCGTTCACCGGAGAAGCCGTCACCCGCCGGATGTTCAAGAAGGTGCAGGAGAGCTTCGAGGACAGCCAGTTCATCGAGACCATTCCAGGCCATTATGAGCGGGGAGGACTTGTCGCTTCTGGGCGTCAAACGCTCTTCCGGCCGACTGTGGCGCTTCTGGAGCTGGCGGCCTCCTATGGGGTCACGCTCGACACCCTCCCGGAGCATTTCTCGATCGAGAGGCCTGTTCCACCACCATCAACGGACCTTCTCGTCCTCAGGGCCTCCAAGCCGCTCAAGGTCGATGGCCGGCGCCGTGCGGCTGCGGAGCTGAGCATCGCTCCCAACGACCCTGGGGCTCTTCGGCTCGTCGAGGAGCTGGAGGGCATCAATGCCTTCCTGTCCTCCATCCCGATCGAGGGCTTTGCCTTCTCAGGCCTCCGGCGCATCTTCAACAACGGGGATCAGCCCGAGTTCGCTTGGCAGCGGGGCGGACGCTTCTACTCGCTGCCAGGTGGTGACGACTACATGCGCTGGAAGGGTGGCAAAGCGGCCCGCGCAGATGCCATTCGCCTCCAGGGCGAGAAGGTCGGAGAGGTCGACTTGTCCGCCAGCCACCTTACGGTCCTCTACGGCCTCCTCGGGGAGGCCTTCGACCACACGGCCGACCCATACGCTATTCCCGGCCAAGCTCGCACGAAGGTGAAGCGGTGGCTGACGTATGCGCTCGGAACGGGCACCACGGAGCCAAGGGAAGGCAATTGGTACGTCAAGGTTCGAGAAGCCGTCCTTGAGTGCCATCCAGTCCTCCAGCGGCTCCACGAGCACCAGGTCTCCACGCTGGACCTCCAGTTCCATGAGGCCGAGGTGATCGCTTGGGCCATGCGCGACCTGAGGGAGCTGGACGACGTAGCATCGCTGCCGGTCTTCGATAGCTTGGTCGTGCCGCTGTCGAAGGTTGAGCTTGCCCGAGAGCGGCTTCGCGATGCCTTCACGCGGCACTTCGCGGCTTTAAGGCCAGGCGGGCCGCTGATTGTGCCTCGGGTCCATTGAGGACCTGAGATGGCTATGGATGGTGATTGATGATGACCATCAAGGCAGGCCTGAGAGCCTGAGGTAGCGTACAGTACCTTACAGCATACTAGAACCAAATCTCGATGACGTCGGCCTCTCCTCGCCCTGCGTCTCCTTTCGGGACCGGGAGTGCGATTGCGCCGGGGTCGGAAGGCGCACAGGGTAGGTTCGGGTCACTACGGATGACCTCGCCCCGCTTCTCGGCAACTGTCGGGAGCGGGGCGACTTTGCCTCGTGGTGGCCACACGATCTTCACGATTGAGGGCTAGAGGCAGCGTTGAGGCGGAAGCGCCTCACCAGGACGCCCTGCTTCTTTTGTCACTACGGGGCAGGGCGTCTTGGCCTGATTGGCGCCTCGTCTGTTCCCGCGCTGATCGCCTTGCGACGCTGCCTCTACTCGGGCCTGAGGGCGTCCACAGACACCTCGCGGCCCACTCGCGGCCTAAAACCTCTCGCGTCCTCTGAGCGTGGGCGAGGCGCTGAGCGCCCATGGCGGGCCTGCTTCCCTCGAATCAATCCTCTGCCACAGCCGCCTCAGCATCTGCGGCTGCTACTTCGGCGAGCGCTGCCCGACCTTCGTCGAAGGTGATCACGCTGTCTGGCAGGCCGATGAGGATGAGTGGGCACGGATTGCCAACCCCACGGCTGACGCGATCCTCCAACTTCCGCCAATGTGTCGTCGCCTCACCGAATTTGTCGGCGACGAAAGACTCCGTAAACGCGTCGTTGAAAGTTTGCCCACGCCTTTTAATCCGATCCAGGATTGCCGTCTTCTGGCGGGCAGTGGGAAGATACCGCCAATCACTGAGCTGCTCGAAGGAGCTGATCTGGCGCTCGTCGAGGAAGCGGCGGACGAGTCTTCTCATGCCCTCGTGCAAGGATCGTCCCCGTGTGACGATGACCCCGACTGAGATCGCCCCGTCCGCGTGCAGACGCTTATAGTTCTCGAGGTCGCGGTCGTAGAATGGGTCCTTGTTGTTCCACTCGATCTCCAGCGCGATCCGACTTCCGTCTGCAAATTCCCGCACATGATCCACTTCATGGGACTGGCTCTCGCGGGGCACTCCGTTGATCCGCTTCTCCACGACAAACTTGGTTTTATGCCAACCCTGCTCCACCAGCGCCCTGCGCAGGCGTTGAGTGCTCCTGGCTTCGCCCCCGCCGCCGCCGATTATTTCCTCAATGGGAATGCGGGTCTCTAGAAGAGCGGCTTCAAGCTCGTCCACAACGACCGGAAAATCCACGCTCACGATAGCTGCAGCGTGTGAAAGAAACTGAACCTCGTAACCGCGAGCGACAAGCTGCTCGAACATCCATCGCTCCGACTCGACTCATGACTGGACCGACCGTAACAGCCAGAGTGCTAGATGGCGCAACCCATATGAGCTCAGGGGGAAGCCGTAGCTGGGAGAGGGGGCTCGCTTGAAGATCGCCGAAGTGTACTCGCATCTGAACGGCCTGGAGTATTTGGAAGCCCGGAAGCCCCACCTGTGGAAGGAAATTCAATCCGTGATCGCGGGGGTCAACGCGAACCTCTGCTTCACGAAGACGTCCCAAGAGGCTCGAAAGCTCGGGCGAATGCTCTGCTCGCCGACGGCGCTGAATGAGGCATTCCGAAGGGGCTTCGCCAAGTGCACCCCGCCTTGGGAATCGCTTCTCGTCAACTACCTAGTCTGCTCTGACCCTGACGTGAACAGAAAGATCGCCGACGTACCCATGGCGGAGCAGAAGCTGGCCATTGAGGCTGCCGGCTTGATCCCCCGGCGAACCTCTAATGAGGTTGACTTCGTCAAGGAGGGGGTCGCCGTAGAGGTGCAATTTGGCAAGTATTCGTTTGTTGCTCACGACCTATTCGTTAAGCACATGACGTTTTTCTCGATGGGTCGCATCAAGTGTGGAATTGAAATCCTCCCTATGAAGACGCTCCAGGAGCATATGTCTTCCGGTCCCACCTTCTACGAAAAGGACTTGAACAACCTTGTCAGGCAGGGACGGGGAACACCTGCAGTGCCTCTTGTGGTGATCGGGCTCGAGATTTGAAAAGTTGCTTGTCCAGCTGATGCCAATCCAGCGTGTTGAACCAATCGCCCACGATCATGCCAGCTAGTACCCAACTTGAGTACTTGCGGAGCTTGGACGCGCTCACGAGGGGCTTGTCGACAGAGGCCGCCGCCGCAATCGCGAGAATATAATTCTCCACTTCGATTGCCACCTTTTCATCATCGCCTATTGCCTCTTCGATCAGTGTATGAACTGTCGCCGCAAGTTCACCTAGCTCATCCACGAGGGCGAACGGACCGCGCCCTTCTGACTTCCGGGCCCAAATGGACTGCAGGGCCTGCGGTGTGGTGGCCCTTAGATCACGCTCCATTGACTGCATGTCGGCGGCGGCGCACCTCAAGGCACCACCGATCAGGACATTACCGTGCAGGTCTTCGATGGTGGAGCCGTCGAGATCAACCTCTCTGATGTCTTTCGATGATCCGAAGAAAAATCGCACACGCCATGCGGCAGACGGTCGGGAGGTGTCGTTCGACAGGTCGAACCGCATGCCACTCTTGAAGCGGAGGTTAGGCAACGCAGCGCGAAAGCCGCGGCTCAGCGGGTAGGTTCGTCCCTCCTGGTCGGGGGGTGTGATCGGAGCCAGCTTTTCAGGAAGGCTCAACGTAAGACCGACTGCATCGAGGCCTTCGAATTCTTCCAGCGTGACGCCCTTCGCCGCCAGCGATAGGAGATAGGTGAAGGTTGGTGGGATAGCGTTCCCGATCATCTTCGCCTTCTCGGCGAACGACCTTCCGTAGAACTGGTAGGTGATAGGGAAGCCCTGCAAGCAGCCGCGCTCCCGCACCGTCAGACGCCGGAAACTGCCCGCGACCTTCGGATCGGCGAGGACGATACTCTCACGGGACACCCGCGTGCAGGTGGCGGTCACGGTGCGGGACGGTGCGTCAAGAAGGTCGGGGAACGCCATGTTGTTGTAGACCGAATGGTAAACCTTAGCGTCCCTGTTCATCCTCAGCTCTTCCGGTCCGAGCGGCACTTCAGTCTCCATCTCCGTCAGCTTCGCCGCAGGCAGTGAAACGCCCCAAACCGGGTCAACAATGGTCTCCTCTGCCGCGAGGGCGGAGATAACGTCGCCAAGGGTCTTCGGCTTCAGCTTCGACTCGAGTGCCCTAATGGCTTCGAAGGGGATGTTGGTCGCGATGCAGCGCCGACGTGCTTGAGGGGCACCGAATTCCGAAAAGTCCACCACCTCGATCCGCGCGCCCAGGTGCCTGAAGCGATATAGCGGGTGCTTTCGGTTGGCGAAACCGGCCTCAAGCACGTCGGCGACCCTCGGGACATTCTCCATCGCCCAGAAGCGCGGCTTCAGGTGGGCCACGACCTCGAAAAACTTGACTAGGTCCTTCATACCCTCGGCCAAGTCGCCGCTACCACCACGGTTCGCGTACGAGAACTCCGTGCAGGGCGGACTGCCTACGACGAGATCGATGTCGCAGGGGAGGTCATCCAGCGACAGCTTTCGGATATCCACCGGGCCCACACTGCCGCCATGATTTCCATTATGGGTGTCGATGGCAGGCTGCCACCATTCATACGAGGCAACCACCTCGATGCCTGCCAATCGCAGCCCAAGGCTCCAGCCGCCGATGCCAGCATACAGGTCCACCGCTCGCAAGAACTCATTCCACTTCATCGATATTCAGGAGCCAATATAACGCGCACGCCACCTCAGACAAGATCCAACTTTTCGTCCTGCCGCAGCACACGCGTCGGCCCAACGAATTCCACTAGCTGTGCTTGCAATCCCGGCCCGTCTACGATCTCGCACTCCCACAGTACCAGAGCCTCCCATCCCTCCGCCGCCGCGAGAGCAAGGTTGCGTGCGTCGCGCTCCTCGTTCCGGGCGAACTTCGCTGCCCAGAACTCAGGGCGTGTCGTCGGCACGCGAGCGTGTCGGCATCCCGGATGTTGGTGCCAGAAGCAGCCGTGAATAAAGATGATTTTTCGTCGCCCAGGGAAGGCTACGTCCGGCCGGCCCGGAGCCGCCTTCCACTGGAGGCGAAATCGATAGCCGAGCCGATGGAGAAGCCGACGCACCACCATTTCAGGTTTGGTGTCAGCTCGCCGAATTTTGCCCATGAGGGCGCTGCGTTGCGTGGTGCTGATGCGATCCGCCATCGTTCTACAACGAAGCAGGGCAGGCTGCGTGCCGCGACGACCCTTCCAAGCAGCCGGCGATGTGGAAATAGCCTTCGCCCCAATCTAGAGCCTCTTGCGGACTCTTCGCGCCTTATTCTGAGAGGAGCGCCGTGTCATAGCTTCTGAACCGATCGCGAGTAGGCCTCAGGCGGCATCATCTTGGCGTAGATGGTTCAGCTCGATCGCCTTGTAGGTCACCAGTTCCAGGGCCTCGACCCGATCGCGGACCGTGAAGCCGTCCCCGTAGTTCCCCTCCGAGCCCGAATCCTTCCGGCCAGCCAACCGCAGACCGATAGGGGTCCCATGCAGCTTCGCGGCCCTTAGTCGATCCTCGAAATTATGTCGGAAGCTGTGGAAGCCAAGCTTGGTGCCCTCCAGCCCTTTGCGGCGTAGATGAGCCACGAACCACTCGCTGAGCTTGGCGCCCCATTGGCGCCGGACGTTCGCCTTAGCGTCCGGAAAGGTCAGTGCGTCTGGCTGTGCGTCCTTCCGGCGGGCTTCGATGAAGCTGAGAAAGCCTAGCTGCACCAACGCGGAATGGACTGGCACCTCGCGACGGCTCTCAGAGTTCTTCAGAGAGCGGCCCTCGTAGGGACGAACGTTGAAGACCGAAACGCCGTCATGGTCCCCTATGTCCATGAGGCGCAATCCGGCTATCTCGCCGAGGCGCATACCCGTGAACAGGGCGATGAGGGGGACCCAGAACCTTCCTGGGCGCTTGTCATTGTGCGGGAGCGGACGGTCCCACGGCGCCGCCGAGAACAGCGTGGCGAGTTGGTCCATGGAGAACGGATCGCGCTTGTCACGGTCCTCCACCGGATCATGCACAGCCAGTCCCTTGAACGGGTTCTTGTCCGCCCACTCCTCCTTCTCGGCCCATCCGAACAGGGCCGACATGTGGGCGAGATACCCGAGGTTCACCGTGCCGGGTGAGATGGTCGATAAGCCGAGCTGGCGTCCCTTCTCGATCGCGGCTGGCACCGAAAGGTCCTTCAGCTCGGCCTTACGCCCCAAGCCGGCCGGGAGCTGACGCACCAAGTCCATCAAGCCCCTAGCGTCCTCTCGGGTGATTGACCCTATCTCCCGGTCCGCGATCGTATCCGTCAGTAGTCGAAAGACTGGCGCCACGGCGGTCCGGCTGGATTGGCTCCATCCATCCCACTTGGCCGCCTTATAGGCAACGATGAGAGCTGCGACGTCACGCGAGGTCGTCTTGATCGGCGCGGGTGAGGGGCGGGCTGGGGCCTGGGGCGTCGGCACGTCCTCGCCGTCCAAGCGGCGCAAGATAATCCTTAGGGCTTCCACCTCGGCATCGTTGAGGGCCCTGAGGTACGCGTGGAACTCGGGGGCTTGCTTGTCGATGGCGACGCCCTGATGACCCGCATGTTCAATCGCGATGTCGCCGGACCGCTCCGCGATGGCATCAAGGTCCCCGAGCGCCCTAAGCTCCAACGCGAGCGCGAGGTCCGCTTCTGCCTCGGCCTTGATGACCGCGCGGGCCTGCTGCTTCCGTTCCCGAGTGCGTGGTAACCAGCGGACCTCGTCGTCGATCGACAGTAACTCCGCTTTCCAGTCGGCCACGAGATGGGCGATCATGTCGGCGGTAAGGCGGTCCGCGACGCCGGCTGTCTGCTTCTCCTCCAGCTCGCGAGCGGCACGGGCCCTTTGCACATCCCGATCGAACTTGCGCTTCGCGGCGCTGTACGCCCGCCACGCCTCATCCGTCATGCCCGAGCGGACACCCAGCGGAACCTTGAGCTCTCGCTGTCCAGCCTTCGGGAGGTACGGACGCAGATTTTCGGGGTAGGTGCGGCGATAGATTAGTCGCCCGCTCGCTTCTTCGCGGACCCAATCGAGCTTCTTTGCCACAGGCTGTTTCGTACCCAAGTTTGTACCGGGTTCAAGAGTAGAGGCTACGGCTTTCCGAGGTTTTCGCATCATTTCCAGCACTTAGCGGGGAAATGGTGCCCAAGGGCGGGATCGAACCACCGACACTACGATTTTCAGTCGTATGCTCTACCAACTGAGCTACTTGGGCGCGTCGCTTTTCAGCGGCGAGGCGCGTCCCCTAATCGGTGTCGGAGCGGCTGTCCAGCGATTCCGTGTCGATCATCGCACCGGGCAGGCGATAGCCTTCGCCCAGCCATTGCAGGAGGTCGCGATCCTTGCAGCCGCGGCTGCAGAAGGGCTTGTGCGCGGGCGCAGCCGGTGCGGCGCAAATCGGGCAGCGATCGTTGTTCATCGATCGAACATAGCGGCGCGGCCGGTCCGGCGCACCACCGCAGCGCACCAGTCCTCGTGTGATTCGATCCGCTCGCGCACGCTCGTCGGCAGGCGGAAGCGGTTGGGCGCGCCGGGCGGAGTGCGTTCGATCAGGCGCAGCGCGGCGCGGGCGGCGGCACCGACGGCATCGTCGCGGACGCGCTCGGGCAACGAAGCGCGCGGGCGCGGGCGGACGATCTGGAGGAAGCCGAAGCCGTTTACCGCGGTCCGCTCGAATGGAGCAGGCAAGGCAGCGTCGAGTGCCGCGGCGACCTCCTGACGCAACGCCTTGCCGGTGACGGTCGGAAAGTCGACGCCGATCGATCCGCCGATCGCGTGGCGGCGGATCGCCGCGGCGACGGCGGTCGCAGCGCGCAACGCCAGCACGTCGATCGCGCCCTCGCCATCGACGTCGAACAGCGTCATCGCCGGCGTCGGCGTCATGCGCAACACGCCACCAGCGAAAGCGATCTCTCCGGTGCGTGCCTCCTCCAGGACCTCGGACCAGCCTGCGGCCTCCAGCAGGTCAGGCTCGTGCGCGCGCAGCGTGCGCACCGGATGTGGGGAGGCCGCGATGCGGGCCAGCAGGTCGGGGCCGGGGGCGGGGGGCGCCTCGGTACTCCGGGCGCGCGCGCGCTTGCTGCGGCCGGGTTCGGGGATCGCCTCGCGAACGATCTCGACCATGAACGCCGCGCCGAGCGTGACGCCGTTCGGCGCGCGATCGAGCATGACCTCGCGTCCGTCGTCGAGCGTCGCGACGAGCTTCTCGGTCAGCCGTGCACGCGCGACCGTGCCGACGCGAAGCGTATCGGGTAACTCGATGCGGGCCGCGATAATGCGATCGTTCTCGACAAGCGCCGCGCGCGCCTCGCCGATCCCATCCTCATAAAGCCATTCAGGCAAAGGCGATGCCGCTTGCCGCCAGCAAAGCGCGCGTTTCGAACAACGGCAACCCGACGACGCCGGAATGGCTGCCATGCAGGAAGCGCACGAACGCCTCGGCGCGGCCCTGGATGGCATAGCCGCCGGCCTTGCCCAGCCCCTCGCCGCACGCGACATAGGCGTTGATCTCGGCCGCAGACAGCGGCTTGAAGGCGACGATCGTGTCGGCCAGACGCGTGCGCGCGGTGCCGTCGGGCGCGATCGCGCAGACCGCGGACAGCGCATGATGACGCCGTCCCGAAAGTGCGCGGAGCAATTCCCGCTGGATGTCCTCGGTGAGGGCGGGTGGCAGGATCCGACGGCCGAGCGCGATCGTCGTGTCGCCGGCCAGTACCGCCTCATCCGCAGCGCGCGGCACTGCACGCGCCTTCTCCTCCGCCAACCGCAACGCATAGGCGCGCGGCAGCTCGCGCATGCGCGGTGCCTCATCGATGTCAGGCGACACGATACGAGCGGGCTCGACGCCAATCCGCGCGAGCAAGTCGCGACGGCGTGGCGAAGAGGAGGCCAGAACGAGGCGGGTCATCGCAATATGCCCGTCGGCGGGCGCCGACCGGTCGTCAGGACGGCCCGGGGCCGCCGCGACCCGGCATGAAGCGGTAGGTGATCCGCCCCTTCGTGAGGTCGTACGGGGTCAGTTCCACCAGTACCTCATCGCCAACCAGCACGCGGATGCGATTCTTGCGCATCTTGCCGGCGGTGTGGCCGAGGATTTCGTGATCGTTCTCAAGCCGGACGCGGAACATCGCATTAGGCAGCAATTCCACTACCTGCCCGCGCATCTCGAGGAGTTCTTCTTTCGCCAAACGGGGTCTCTTTCGCGTTAAGTGCGCGCGGCCTTAGCCGAGAGGACGAAAAAAGGAAAGGCGCGCGAGGCCGGGCGCCGATGCGGCACCTTGACCCGCAGGAGATAGGCGCCGCGACCGAGTGGCGCAAGGTCAGTGCTGCGACAGGAGCGTATCGAGTTCGCGCGACAGGCTTTCGAAACGATAGGGCTTCGCGAGGAAACGGCCGTCGTCCGGTATGGCGTCGCTGCTCGGGTGGGTGTCGCCGGAGGTCAGCAGGATACGGATGAGCGGCCAGCGCCGATGGACCACGCCCGCCAGTTGCAGGCCGTCCATCGATCCGGGCATGCGGATGTCGGTGAACAACACCTGCACATCGCGCTCGTGCTCCAGTAATGTCAGCGCCTCGTCGGCCGAGCCGGCCTCGATCACGCAATAGCCGGCTTCTTCGAGTGCGTCGGCACCGATCATGCGGACGAACGCTTCATCCTCGACGATCAGGACCGTGGGGGCGGGGGGCGCGATCATCGTACCGACATCCTTTGCGCGGCAAGTGATGCCAGACGCAGGGATGGCCGTCCATCGTCCATCAGGAATCATCCCGGCGAGGGCGGAGCCACGCCAATGTGGCGAGGCCGAGCGTAGCACCCGCCAGCGTCGCGGCGGCCACGCGGTGACGACCGGCGGACTCGTAGACGCTGAGCCGTCGACCATGCTGGTCGCGTGACCGTTCCTGCCCGCCGCCGACCGGCGCGGCGAGATTGTCGTGTGCGCTGCCGCGCCGCGTTCGATCGTGGAGCTTCGGCAGCAGCAGCGGCCCGAGCCGGTCGAGCAGCGCGGGGAAGTGCAGTGCGCCCAGCACCTGCAATCGTCCGGTGCCGCCGACCGTCACATCACGGCGCGGGTGTTGCGCGGCATCGAGGATCGCCTCGGCGACCAGCTCCGGCGCATAGACCGGCGGCGGGAGCAGCGCGGCGCCGTCCATATGGTTGGCGGCGTGATCGGCGATCGGCGTGTCGATCCCAGCCGGCTTGATGAGCGTCACCGCAATCGGCAGGCGATCGGCGACGATCTCGATCCGCAGCGAATCGACATAGCCCTTCACCGCATGCTTGCTCGCGGCATAGGCGCCCATTCCCGGCGAGGGGATGTCGGACACGATCGAGCCGACCGTGACGATCGCCCCGCCCTCGCGCTGGAGATGCTCCACGGCCGTGAGACAGCCGTGGACCGCGCCGAAATAATTGGTGCGCAGCAATCGCTCGTGCTCCGCCATCGGCGTGTCGAGCAACTTGCCGTAGATCGCGACGCCGGCATCATTGACCCATGTATCGATGCGCCCGAAGCGCTCGATCGTCTTGGTGGCGGCGCGCTGGACGTCGCGGAGATCGCCGACGTCGGCGGTGGCGAAATCCGCCACGCCCCCCGCTGCCTCGATCTCGCGGACGATCCGCGCCAGCGTATCGCTGTCACGCGACACCAGCATGACGCGCGCGCCGCGGCCCGCGGCGAGGCGAGCAGTCACCAATCCGATCCCGGAACTTGCGCCCGTGATGAGAATAACCTGGTCGGCCAATGGCTTAAGCTGTGGCTTCATCGCGACATCCCCGAAGAATGAAGGCTATCGCGCAAATGATCCATCTTAGGTTAGCCCAATGTTCGTCAATATGATTCTTACAACCCGCCGCGTACGGTTCGGTTCATATGACCTCGGCGATTTGGCAATCTCCGGCGATTGGCGGCGCGGCGTGCCCGTGCGCGATGTACCGTATCGAAGGGCGTGGCGATGTGGGTGGGCGGCAGGACGATCGGCACGGCGAGCATGGCAGGATGGCTGGCGCTGGCCGCTCCCGCGACCGCACGGGACGCCCGGCAGGTTCGTTACGACCTGTCGTTTCCCGATGCCGGGCATCATCAGGCGCGGATCGTCGCGACATGGCGCGGGGTGCCGGCGGGGCCATTGCGGGTGCAGATGGCGCGGTCCTCGCCCGGACGGTACGCGCTGCACGAATTCGGCAAGAACGTCTTCGCGGTCAGCGCTGCGGATGCCGCAGGGCGCCCGCTGTCGCTGATCCGCACCGATCCGTATGGCTGGAGCGTCGCCGGGCACGACGGCACGGTGGTGGTCAGCTACACGCTGTTCGGCAATCGCGGCGATGGCACCTATGCACAGGTCGATGCCACGCACGCGCATCTCAACCCGCCGGCGACGTTGATGTGGGCGAGCGGCTATGACGCTGCGTCCGTGACGCTGCGGATCGTGCCGCCGGAGCCCGGCTGGGCGATCGCGACGCAGCTGCCGCCGGTCGCGGGCGCACCGAACACGTACAGCGCGCCAGACCTGCAATATCTGATGGACAGCCCGATGGAGGTCGGTCGGCACGATCTGCGCGAGTGGCAGGTCGGCGAGGGCGAACGTCGCTATACGATCCGGCTGGCGGTGCATCACCCCGGCAGCGCGGTGCAGGTCGATGAGTTCGCTGCGCAGGTCAAGCGATTGATCCCGCAGCACCGAAAATTGTTCGGCGAATGGCCGCGCTTCGACCATGGCAGCTACACGTTCCTGGCGGATTACATGCCGCAGGCGTCAGGTGACGGGATGGAGCACCGCAACTCGACCGTGGTGACCGGACCGACCCCGCTCGACGGCACCAACGAGGAGCAGCTCGATACGATCGCGCACGAATTCTTTCATGCGTGGAACGTGGAGCGGCTGCGTCCGCGCGGGCTGGAGCCGTTCGACTTCACGCGCATCAATCCGACGCCGTCACTATGGTTCGCGGAGGGGTTCACCAGTTATTACGCGCCGCTGCTGACGCGACGCGCCGGGCTGATCGATACCGATCAATGGCTGAAGGCGACCAGCGAGGCGCTCAACACGGTGCTGCTGTCGCCGGCGCGGCGCAACGGCGGGCCTGCCGAGATGAGCATCCGCGCCGCGTTCGCCGATGCCGCGACCGCGGTCGATCCGATCGGGCCGAATATCTTCCTGTCCTATTATCCCTATGGCCAGATCGTCGCGTTGGCGCTTGACCTGGCGATCCGGCAGAAGTTCCCGAAGCTCTCGCTTGACGATTACATGCGCCGGTTATGGCAGACCAACGGGCGGACGGAGCGGCCCTATGCGCCCGACGACCTGCGGCGCGCGCTGGCCGATGTCACTGGCGACGCGGCGTTCGCCGATGCGTTCTTCGCAGCGTCGATAAACAGCAGCGCGCTGCCCGATTTCGCGCCGTTGCTGGCGCAGGCCGGCTTCGTGGTGCGGCCGATCGCGCCGAACCGCGGCTGGATCGGCATCACCCAGCTCGGCGGCGGCGCGACGCTGACCCAGGCGCCGGCACCGGGATCGCCGCTCGACGGCGCGGGGCTCGACAGGGGCGACCGGGTCGTGGCGCTTGGCCGAACGCCGGTCACCGATGCGGCGACGTGGACGGCGGCGCTCGACGGGCTGGCACCCGGCGCCACGGTCACGATCCGCTACACCCGCATGGGGGCCGAACAGCAGCGTGTCGTTCGCGTCGCCGCCGATCCGGCAGTCGAAGTCGTGCGGGTCGAGGCCGATGGGGGGAAGCTCAGCGCACGCCAGCGAGCGTTCCGCAGCAAATGGCTTGACGAATAATTAACCTTGCCAGTTTACCCCTCTGTAACTGTGTCACTTGTTGACACAGCTGACGACGAGGCAGAAATCCACTTTATGGCCGACCGTCAATCGCGCAACGTCTCGCTCACGCCCGAGCTGGAAGCGTTCATCACCAATAGCCTGACGACGGGCGATTACGGCAACGCCAGCGAGGTGGTGCGCACCGCGTTGAAGCTGCTGCGCGATCGCCCGGCCGCAAGCGAGCCGTTGCGGGCCTGGCCGGTGGGCGGCGGGGAGACCGGCGGGCTGATCCGGACGGCGGACTGGACGCGACATCCGCTTGGCCCCGTCGAGCAATGGTCTCCCGCGTTGCGCGTGACGGTGGCGAACGTCGTGAACTCGCCGGTGCCCAAGGTGCTGATGTGGGGTCGCGAGGGCGTGTTGCTCTACAACGATTCCTATCGCGCGATCGTCGGCGCGCACCACCCGGCTGCGCTCGGCAAGACCGCCGCGGCGGTGTTTCCCGAGATCTGGGACTGGAACCGTGCCGTCCTCGATCGTGGTTTCGCCGGCGAAGTCGTCAGTTACCGCGACCAGCCGTTGACGCTGATCCGCGACGGCGAGCCCGCGGAGCATTATCTGGACCTGTTCTATACGCCGGTCTTCGAAGCGGACGGATCGGTCGGTGGTGTGCTGTGCACCCTCATCGACAACACCGCGCGCCTGACGCTCGAGCGGCAGGTGGCGGCGAGCGAAGCGGAGCTGCGCATCGTCACGGACGCGCTGCCGTTGCTGGTGGCATTCGTCGACCGCGACTTCGTCTATCGCTATGCCAACCAGCATTATTTCGAGTGGTTCGGCATCGCCGCCAACGACGTCGTCGGGCGCCATGCGCGCGATGTGATCGGGGCGGACAATTTCGCGCGACGTGGTGCGTTGATGGCGCGGGCGCTGGCGGGCGAAACGATCGTCGAGGACACGATCATCCGCCATGGCGACGGATCGTGGCGCCGTGCCGACGTTCGCTACCTGCCGCGCCGCGACGGGGCGGGCGCAGTGACCGGTTTCCAGGTGATCGTCCTCGACGTCGAGGATCGCGTCTTGCGTGAGGAAGCGCTGAACGCGAGCAACGCGCGCTTCCGCGCCGCTATGGAGGCGATGCATGGCGTGCTGTGGACCAACGACGCCAACGGCAGAATGCTCGGCGAGCAACTCGGCTGGGCGATGCTGACCGGGCAGACTCCGGAGCAATATGAAGGCTATGGCTGGGCGGACGCGGTCCATCCCGACGATGCGCAGCCGACGGTGGCGGCGTGGCAGCGCGCCGTCGCGACCCGATCAACCTTCGTGTTCGAACACCGTGTACGGCGACATTGCGGGACATGGCGAACGTTCGCGGTGCGCGCGGTGCCGCGGATTGATGCGCGCGGCGAGATCGCCGAATGGGTCGGGGTCCACACCGACATCACGCATCAGCGCGCGGCCGAGGCGGCGTTACGTGAACATGCCGAGCAGCTGGAGCGGCAGGTGCGGCATCGCGAGCGCGCTGAGGAGCAGTTGCGCCATCTGAACGAGACGCTGGAGACGCGCGTCATCGCCGAGATCGCGTCGCGTCACGACGCCGAGCGCAAGCTGGCGCAGGCGCAGAAGATGGAGACCGTCGGCAAGCTGACCGGCGGAGTCGCACACGATTTCAACAACCTGCTTCAGGTCGTGTCTGGCAACCTCCAGCTGTTGCAAAAGGATATCGCGGGCAACGAGCGTGCGGAGATGCGCGTCGCCAACGCACTGGCAGGCGTGTCGCGCGGGTCGCGGCTGGCATCGCAGCTGCTGGCGTTCGGGCGACGGCAGGCGCTGGAGCCGAAGGTCGTGAACGTCACGCGCTTCGTGCGCGGCATGGACGACATGCTGCGGCGCGCGATCGGCGAGGGGATCGCGGTCGAGACCGTCTTCGGTGGCGGGCTTTGGAACACCTTCATCGATCCGGGGCAGATCGAGAATGCGCTGCTGAACCTGGCGATCAACGCGCGCGACGCGATGGAGGGGCAGGGGCGGCTGACGATCGAACTGGCCAATGCGCATCTCGACGACGATTACGCGCGACGCCACGATGAGGTAATCGCCGGGCAATATGTGATGCTTGCGGTCAGCGACACCGGTTGCGGCATGTCCGAAGACGTCGTCGCCAAGGTGTTCGAGCCGTTCTTCTCGACCAAGGCGGAGGGCAAGGGTTCCGGGCTGGGGCTGTCGATGGTCTACGGCTTCGTCAAGCAATCCGGCGGGCACGTGAACATCTATTCCGAACCGGGGCACGGCACGACGATCCGCCTCTACCTGCCGCGCGCGATGGAAAGCGAGGACGTGGAGGTGGTGCACGACAGCGGACCGATCACCGGCGGGACCGAGACGGTGCTGGTCGTCGAGGACGATGACGAGGTGCGCGCGACGGTGGTCGAGATGCTGGGCGACCTGGGATATCGCGTGCTGAAGGCGGTGGATGCGCAAAGCGCGTTGCACGTGGTGGAGAGCGGTATCGCGATCGACATGATTTTTACCGACGTGGTGATGCCCGGTGCACTGAAAAGCCCGGAATTGGCACGCAAGGCGCGCGAACGACTGCCGAACGTCGCGGTGCTGTTCACCAGCGGCTATACCGAGAATTCGATCGTGCACGGCGGGCGGCTGGATGCCGGGGTGGAGCTGCTGTCCAAGCCGTACACACGCGAGGCGCTGGCGCGGAAGGTGCGGCATGTGCTGGCGAACCAGGGGCAGCGGCAGGCGGCGGCGGCGCCGCGTGCCGTCGAACCGCTGCCGCTGCCGGCGGAGGAGCCGGCAGCGCTGCGTCGCACCGTCCTGCTGGTCGAGGACGACATGCTGATCCGCAGCGCGACCGCGGAGGTCCTGCAGGAAGCCGGGCATGTGGTGGTCGAGGCGGCGAGCGCGGAAGAGGCGATGGCGGCGCTCCAGACCGCGCCGATCGACGTGCTGGTCACCGACGTGCACCTGCCGGGATCGTCCGGGATCGAGCTGGCGACGCGCGCCACCGAATTACGCCCCGGCGTCCGGATCGTGGTCGCCAGCGGGGACATCGCGGCGGTGCAGGGCGCGCTTCCGGGCGCGCACCTGCTATCCAAGCCATATGGCGCACGGGACGTGCTCACGGCGCTCCACGAGGCCCCGGCGCGGGTACGCGAGGGCGAGCGGGGGTGACGGCGCTATGCGGCGGTGAAGGTCATGCCGGCGTGGGCGCGTAGCCGCTCGCGTAGCGCCGCCCCCATCAGCGCGCCGGGCGTCCAGATCCCGCCGGCCCCGGCGACATCGTGGATCAGGCACAGCGCGCTTTCGGCCAGCATCTTCGACGTGCAGCCGTAACCCGGATCGGTGTCGCCGGTGACGACCGCATCGATCCGCGTGCCGTCCGGCATCAACCCGGCGAACAGGATGTCGAAATGTCCGGCATCGCGCTCTTCCTTCGACGGGCCTTCGCCGGGCTTCGGACCCTTGTCGCCGGCGAACGGGTTGAGCTTCGCCAGCGCCTCGGCTGCGGTCTTGCCGAGATCACCGAGGCCGGTGACGACCATCTCGTCATAAACCAGATCGCCCCACGGCTGGCCGAGCAGGAAATTGCTGCGGTGGACGTTCTTGGTGTTGATCGGCGCCATGATGAACGGCGCGACCCACGCTGCGAGAGTGGTATCATATTCGGGGATCAGCCCGGTCGGCTGGTGCGGGCCGGCATGGCCCGGGCAGAGCGCGAAGGGATCGGTGAGCAGCCCGAGCAATGACGGCTGACGCGCGGCCGCGGCAAGCGTCGCCTTCAGGCTGGCGGCGGTGCCGCCCGAAAAGCCGCCGTGCATCCGCCGAACCCGCGCCTTGACGCGCGGCACCGGCGTGCCGAAGCGCGCCTGCGCGGCCTCCTGCACGGTGAGGACGCCGAGGTCGAAGGGGATCGAATCGAACCCGCACGAGAAGACGATCCGCGCACCGCTGCGCCGCGCCTCGTCATGATGGGCATCGATCATCCGGCGCATCCACGCCGGTTCACCGCACAGATCGACATAGCTGGTGCCGGTCGCGGCGCAGGCAGCGATCAAGGCACTGCCATGAAGCTGGTAGGGGCCGACGGTGCTGATGACGACGCGAGTACGCCCGCACATCGCGCGGAGCGCTGCCTCGTCCGTGCCGTCGACGACCAGCGCCGGTACGTCGACGCCGAGCGCTGTGCCAACGGCGGCGAGTTTCGCCGCGGAGCGTCCGGCGATCGCCCAGCGGGCGCCATGGTCGGGCCGGCGCGCGAGATATTCGGCGACCAGCCCGCCAGTAAAGCCGGTGGCGCCGAACAGAACGATGTCGAAGTCGGTCGCCATGTTCGGCTCAGTCGGGCTTGGGCGCGGCGATGCCGGTCAGCTGCGGGCCGTCGCCGCTGGCGCTGTCTTCATCCGGGTCCTCGCCGGTGTGGCCACCGCCGGCGCTTGCGCCACTGCCATGTACCGCGCCGGTGACGGGGTCGAACGAGGCACGGCGGCCGTTGTCCGGCGGCAGCGCGGTGTCGCCGTCATCGACCCGGGACGGGCGCGGCGACACCGATCCGGCCGGCATTTGCTCGGCCAGGCGCCGCTCGTCGTCAAGCGTATAGCCCTGGCCGAAGGTGCCGGTGTCCTTGTCGAAGGCGGGCCGGCGGCGATGCTGGGGGTCGACGGGGTCTGTCATCCATCATCAACGCCGCGACCGGCCGTAGCGATCCCGACCGCCCGCCTGAACCACTCCGTCGGGCGTCAGCGCTGCGCGGGGTGCGGCTCGGCAGCGAGCGCCATCGCACGCGCAGTCCCGGTGGCGGGCTTGACGCGCGCGGCCGGTTCGCGACGCCCCAGCGTGAGGTACAGGACGCCGACGATCAATGCACAGATCGCCAGCAGCGCGGGCCAGCCGGCCATGCTGTGCTGCGTGACGGGACGGGGTTCGTGGCTCATGGGACTTTTCTCCGGCACCAGTGTTCGTGCCGGTCCCAATAACCTGGATTGTGCACGTGTTCCGCGCTGGGCCGTTAGGTTTTGTTGCTGTCAGGCCGCGCGCGAATGTGCGTCCTGCGCGGAGACGGCCGCCTCGGCCTGCGTCAGGGCACGCGGATCGTCGACGTCGAGCCACCAGGCGGTGCCGATATCCACCACGCGCGCAGCGCCTTGCGCCGCCAGCGCTTCCACGCCGGCGGAGATCGACCCGGCGCCACCGGCGGCGATCGAAGCGCGCAATGCGTCGTGGAACCGCGCATCGACCGCAAAGACGCCCGTATCGTAGCAGTCATAATCCGGCAGGTGCTTGCCGATCGCGACGATCCGGTCGCCGTCGGTGCGCACGCGGGTGACGTCGTCGAGGTCGACGAGCGGGTTGTCGAGCCGGCGGTCGATGCCCAGCGTCAGCGCGGCGTCAGGCGCGGCGGCGACGCGCGCCACCAGCGCCGGATCGATCAGATGATCCGCCATCATCAGCAGATGACGGTGCGCGCCGATCGCGTCGGCACCGGTCAGCACCGAATGGCCGTTGGGCAACGACCAGTCGCCGGTGCGGATGCAGCGGATCGGCACGCCGAGCGTCGCGGCCGCGAGCGCCAGGTGCCGTTCGAGCCGATCGGCCTCATGCCCGGTGACCACCGTCACCCCGCTCACGCCGCCCGCGATCGCGGCGCGCAGCACGCGCTCGATCAACGGAATGCCGTTGACGAGCGTCAGCGGCTTCGACGGGGAGACCTCGCGCAGCCGGCTACCATAGCCGGCTGCGACGATCAGCGCGTGCAAGGTCGATAGACCTTATTCGGCAGCGAGGCGCGTGTCGGCGTGGATGAACTCGTTCGTCATCGCGGCTGCCACGTCGTCGGTCACCTGCTGCGGCGGGTGCTTGCAGAAGAACGCCGACGGACCTTCCAGGGCGCCGCCGATGCCGCGCTCCAGGCCGAGCTTCACGCAACGGATCGCGTCGACCACGACCGCGGCCGAGTTCGGCGAATCCTCGACGGACAGGCGCAGTTCCAGGTTCATCGGAACGCCACCGAAGAGGTCGCCCTCAAGGCGGAGAAAGCAGAGCTTGTTGTCGCCGAGCCACGGGATGTAGTCCGACGGGCCGACGTGGATGTTCTCGTCCGCCAGACGCTCGGCGATCACCGCCTGCACCGCCTCGGTCTTCGATTCCTTCTTGCTCGCCAGACGATTGCGGTCGAGCATGTTCATGAAGTCGGTGTTGCCGCCGGTGTTCAGCTGATAGGTGTGATCGATCGTCACGCCGCGCTGGCCGAACAGGTTGCTGAGCACGCGGTGGACGATCGTCGCACCGACCTGTGCCTTCACGTCGTCGCCGATGATCGGCAGGCCGGCGTCGGCGAACCGCTTCTCCCACTCCGGACGCGACGCGATGAACACGGGCATGCAGTTGACGACGCCGAGACCGGCCTCGAGCGCGCATTCCATGTAAAATTCGGTCGCGGCCTGGCTGCCGACCGGCAGGAAGTTCACGAGGACCTGTGCGCCCGAACTCTTCAGCTCGGCGATGATCTCCGCCTTTTCGGCATCACGGGTGTCGTTGATCTCGAACCCGCGATCGTTGGCCGCCGTCAGCATGTGCGGCGCGACGCCGTCCAGCTTGGCGCCCATCTTCACGATCGTGCCGGTCTTCGGCACGTCCGCGTGGAACACCTTCGTGCAGTTCGGCTTGGCGAAGATCGCCTCGCCCAGGTCGAGCCCGACCTTGCGCGAATCGACGTCGAACGCCGCCACGAACTCCATGTCGCCGACCTTGTAGCCGCCGATGTCCTCATGGATGAGACCAGCGGCGGTGTTGCTGCCGGCATAGTGATACTTACCCTGCACGAGACTGCTCGCGCAGTTGCCCACGCCGATAACCGCAACCTTGATCGTCGCCATTCTACCCCACTTGCCGACGCTTAGTCGGACGAAAGCCATATAACGTTGCCGCTTCGTGACAGATACGTGGCATCTGTCAAGCGAGCCGATGCCCTGTATAGGCGCACCGGGGCAATCTCGCGAGGGACGCGTGAACGAATCTGAATCGGCTGTGGCGGGAAAGCCGCGAGAGTTGCAAGGCTTTTTGAATCGCACCGTTTATCATCCGCTCGCGCACGTATTGGCGCGGGCCCTGGTACCCACGCCGGTGACGCCGAACATGGTGTCGATCGCCGGAGCGATAATGGTGATGATCACTGCGGTGCTCTACGCCTGGGTCGCGACTCCGGCGGCGATCGCGCTCGGTTTCTTCCTGCATTGCGGCTGGCACGTCGTGGACGGGGCCGACGGCGCGCTGGCGCGAATGTCCGGACGCGCATCGCCGTCGGGCGAGATCGTCGACGGGCTGTGCGACTATGCCGGGCACGGCGTGCTCTACCTGATGCTGGCGGGCGCGCTGGACGACCGGATCGGCTGGATCGCGTGGCCGATCGCGGTCCTGGCGGGGGTGAGTCGCGCGGTGCAGTCGGTGTTCGCGGAGAGCCAGCGCCGCACCTATCAATGGTGGGCCTATAATACGCCGTGGCTGCAGAACGCGCGTTCGGACGGGCGCGGCATCGGGGTCGCGCTGTCGAACCTTTACCTCAGCGTGTGGCATGCGCTGTCGCGGCCGACGCAGGTCGTCAACGCGCTGGTCGCCAGCGCCGAGGCCGACCCGCCCGAACGGCGGCGGATCGCGGAGATCGCCCGGCAGGTGGGTGCGCGCGCGCTGCCGATGCTGGCCGCGCTGGGTGCGAATCCGCGGACGATCCTGCTGGGGCTGAGCATGATCGCGGGGACGCCGTTGTGGTTCTTCCTCATCGAGATCGTGGTGCTGAACGTGCTGCTGGTGCTGGCGATCATGCAGGCGGCGTATCTGGGGCGGCGGATCGCGCGGCTGATCGCGAGCGGTCACCGCTGACACCGCCGGAACCCGCGCCCGCCGCGGCGGGTTGCGGGACGGATCGATAACGGGAGGAGCAGAGAATATGCGACGGATGACGATGATGGCGGGGATCGGCCTGGCGAGCCTGGCGCTGGCGGCGTGCAACGACGAGGGCAAGATGGCGACCGGGACGCCGGTGGCGGGTGGCGCGAGCGCGACCGCGATGCTGATGACGGCGACCGGCGCGCCGGTGGGCCGCGCCACCGCGACCGAGGTGGGCGGCGGCGTGCGCTTCACGATCGACGCCAGCGGGATGCCGGCCGGAACGCACGGCGCGCATGTGCACATGGTCGGGCGCTGCGATGCGCCGGACTTCGCCAGCGCCGGCGGCCACTGGAACCCGACGCAGATGAAGCATGGAACGATGAACCCGCAGGGGCCGCATCAGGGCGACCTGCCGAACCTCGTGATCGGCACGGACGGGCGCGGCAACATCGGCGCGACCATTCCGGCGGCGACGCTGGCCGGGATGATGGACGCCGACGGTGCGGCGATGGTGATCCACGCGCAAGCGGACGACCTGAAGACCGACCCGAGCGGCAATTCCGGCGGGCGAATCGCGTGCGGGGTGTTCCAGCCCGCCTGAGCCGGCCGGCTGGCGCTAGATCGGCTCCCCCGCCGCACGGGCGCGCTCCTCGCGGGAGCGTTCGGCGGCGGGAAAGCGGCGGTAGGCGACCAGCCCGGCCGCCACCGTGAGCGGGACGCTGAGCAGCAGCGACAGCATCCCGGTCGACAGGCTGCCGGTCAGCGTCGAGATCCGCCCGGCCAGATACGGCCCGAGTGCGAGCCCGATCAGCGTGGTGCCGATGAAGAAGGTCGCGGTCGCCGTGCCGCGCATCCGCGGCAGGACCAGATCCTGGGTCGCCGCCGCGGCTGCGCCGAGCCCCCAGGCCGCAAAGACCTGCGCGCAGAAGACGCAGACGTAGAGGATCGCGGGAGCCGCGGTCGTATAGCCGGCGATCATGAACGGGACCGGCAGCACCGCGCTGGCGATCACCGGGACCAGCCGTCCGGCGGGGTTGGTGCGGCGCATCCGGTCCGCGATCAGCCCGCCGGTGGTGACGCCGATGAACCCCGCCGCCGCGCCCGCGCCGCCGATGAACAGCCCCGCCTGCGCCGGTGCGACGCCCAGCACGCGGATCGCATAGGGCGCCGCCCAGAAGCTCGACGCATAGGCCATGAAGGCGTTTAGCCCGTAGGCCACGACGGTGCAGAGGAACGCCGGCGTGCCGACGATCAGCGCGAAGGTCGGCGGATCGCGGCGGCGCAGCGCGCAACTCCACGAGAAGACGGCGTAGGCCCCGACCCCGACCGCGATCCATTGCGGCAACGGCTCGCCGGCGGCGTGCAGCAGCGCCACGAGCGCGATCGTGACGGCGAGCCCGGCGAGATTGACCAGCAGCGCGCGGCGACCGAGTCGTGCGGCGCCGATCAGCGTCAGCGGTGGGAGGATCGTGACGAGTTCGTCGCGAAAGGCGCGGAACGGCGCCGGATGCGGCGGTGGCGTCGGCAAGCCCTCCACAGCGCCGCGCAGCGGTTCGCGCAGCGTCGCGACCACTGCCGCCAGCGCCAGCCCGGGCAATCCGACCGCGAGGAACGCCGCCTGCCAGCCGGCGAGCCCGAGCGGCCCGCCACCGGGATAGGCGTGGTTCCACTTCTGGACGACCAGCCCGCCGACGAACAGCGAACAGCCGCCACCGACGTAGAGTCCGGCGGAGTAGATCGACAGCGCGGTGGCGCGCAGCTTCTTCGGAAAATAGTCCGAGATCAGCGAGTAAGCCGACGGCGAGGCAGTCGCCTCCCCGACGCCGACCCCGACGCGCGCCGCCGCCAGTTGCGCTCCGGTCGCCGACAGCCCCGACAGCGCCGTCATCGCCGACCATAGCGACAGGCCGGCGGTCATCAGCCGGACGCGGTGCCAATTGTCCGCCAATCGCCCGAGCGGAATGCCGAACAGCGCATAGAACACCCCGAACGCGGTGCCGTAGAGGAAGCCGAGATCCTCGTCGCGCAGGTTCAGGTCGCGCTTGATGTCTTCGGCGAGGATCGAGATCACCTGCCGGTCGACGAAGTTGAGGACGTAGACCAGGAACAGCAGCCCCAGCACGTACCACGCATAGCCGCTTGCGCGGGCGTCGTCTTCTCCGGCCATGCATCCTCCCGATTTCCGCGCGAGCGTAACAGAGCCGGGCGCGAAGGGAAGGGCGCGGGGCCGGTGTGCAGGTGCGGTGTCACGTGCGAGCGATGGAAACGGCGGCGCGCACGGGTGGGGTGCCCTGATGAACTGGCAGCCGCTACATTCAATTGAAATCAGGTAGTACTGAGCCTGAATTGCAAATATTGTTGCATTTATCTTCGTCTGTTGCGGAGAATGGGCTTGGTATTTTGTTGAAAGGAACGGGCAGCACCACAGTCGCCCTGGATTGCAGAGTTGGATGGCCGGCGAATTTATTTTTTTGATGAAGATTGTGAATTTACATCCCCGCCCGCACAGGTGTTATCGAAATCGTCTTAAAGCCGTTTAAGGTGGGGAACGGCCCAGATTACCCCGTGTTGATTGCTGCATGGCGAAGTTCTCCCTCCTGTTCATGGACAAGTCGAGTCAGCTGGTTGCCGATCAGCGACTTCAGGCACGCGATACGCAACACGCATTGGCGCAGGCCAACCGCCGCCTCTATCGAACGTTCGTCGGCGGCAATCAGCCGGCGCTGGACCCGCGGGGGCGGGTCGACGTGCTGGATCCGACCGGTGTCGTCGTCGCGCGCATCTATTGCGCGGAAGCGATTGCGGCGATGTTTTGATGGCGGTGCCGATGCACGAAGCCGCGCGCGACGCCGCGCATGATCCGGACACGTTTGTCATCCCTGCGCCATCGGACTGCCCGTATGTCGCGCCGCTTACCCTTCACGTCGACGCAAGCGACCGCTGGCGCGGTATCCTGCGGGTTCGCGAGACCATCCCGGTCGAGGTCACAGGCACGGGCGCGGTCGGGGGCGGGGGCGAGGTCGTTCTTCTCTATCCCAAGTGGCTGCCCGGCTTCCATGCGCCGGTCGCGCCGATCGAGTTGCTGTCCGGGCTGTCGTTCACCGCGGACGGGCGACAACTCGGATGGCGCCGCCACCCGACCATGGTGCACGCGTTTGCCGTAGCGGCGCCGCCGGGCGTGGAGACGATCGAGGCTGAATTCCAGTTCCTCTCGCCAACCGATGCAGCGCAGGGAAGGGTGATCAGTTCGCCCGAGCTGCTCTGCCTGCCGTGGAACGCAGCGGTCCTCTATCCGGCGGGCCATGGCGCGGACCAAATCCGGCTCGATGCGCACCTGACGCTGCCCGAGGATTGGTCGGCGGCTTGCGCGATCCCGTCGCGTCGGACGGAGCGCAACCGGCTGACGTTCGAACGAAGCTCGCTGGACACGCTGATCGATTCGCCGGTGCTCGCCGCCCGGCACCTGCGCACCTATGCGCTGGACGAGTACGTCAATCTGCGGGTCGCGGCGGCGGAACCGCACCTGCTGGAAGCGAACGCGGCGCAGATCGCGGCGCACGCCGCCGTCACGGCGGAGGCGGCGCTGCTGTTCGGCTCGCGTCCATTCGACCGGTTCGAGATGCTGCTGGCGCTCAGCGACACGTTGAGCACCGCCGGGGTGGAGCACCACCGATCGTTCGAGGCGGTCAGCGTACCCGGTTACTTCGCCGAGTGGGACGATCACGTAACCCGCCGCGACACGATCCCGCACGAGTTCATCCATAGCTGGAACGGCAAGCATCGGCGCGGCGCGGATTCCTGCACGGCCTCCTTCGACCGCCCGATCCAGAACAGCCTGCTGTGGGTGTACGAGGGACAGACGCAATATTGGACCAACGTGCTGTGCGCGCGCGCCGGCCTGTGGACCACCGAGCAAACCCTCGGCGCGCTGGCGATCAACGCCGCCCGTTACGATGCGCGCCCCGGCAGCCGCTGGCGGCCGTTGCTCGACACGACGCGCGATCCGATCATCGCCGCGCGAAGCCCATTGCCGTGGCCGAGCTGGCAGCGCAGCGAGGATTATTATGCGGAGGGCGCGCTGCTGTGGCTCGAGGTCGACACGCGCCTGCGCGAGCTGTCGGGCGACACCTGCTCGCTCGACGATTTCGCGCGCCGCTTCTTCGGTGGCGTCGATGGCGACTGGTCGACCCGCCCTTATGACATCGACGAGGTCATCGACGCGCTGGAAGCGCTCGCCGCCTTCGACTGGCGCGATTTCCTGCTGCACGCGCTCCGGGATACGCGCGACGGAACGCTGCTCGGCGGCGTGGAGCGCGGTGGATACCGGCTGCATTACGGGGATACACCCAATGCGTTCCAGCAATGCCAGGAAGCCGAAACCGGTATCGCCGACTTCACGCACACGATCGGTCTTACCGTTTCGGGCGACGGTCGCGTCGGTGATGTGCTGTGGCATGGCGCCGCGTTCGACGCCGGTCTGACGATCGGCGCGACGATCGTGGCGGTCGAGGGGCGCTCTTTCTCGGTGGAGCGACTCCGCGCGGCGCTGATCGGACCGGAGAACGCGGAGCGGGAATTGCTGGTGCAGCGCGGCTCGACGGTGCGCCCGGTGATGCTGCGCATCCCCGGACACCTTCGCTACCCCTGTCTCGTTCGCCTTCCCGACACGCCGGACCGGCTGGGCGCAATCCTGCGATCGCGGCGCGGATCGTAGCCGGGCGACGGAACGTTTGCCGTTCCGCTACTTTCGCTCTCTCGACGGGTGAATCGGCAGTGTGGCCGTTTCAGCCGGCGGGAGAAACGGCTTGATCGAACGTCATTTTGCAAAGCTCCGCGCACGCGGCCTGCTGTCCGAAGACGAAGAGCATGCGATCCGCAACGCCGTCGCCGAGATCCGCACCGTTCCCGCCGATGCCGTCGTCGTGCCCGCCTATGAGGTTCAGGATCACAGTACCCTGCTGCTCGACGGAATTTTGTGCCGGTACAAGGATCTGCGCAACGGACAGCGCCAGATCACCGAGCTGCACGTCGCGGGCGACTTCGCCGACCTGCACAGCTTCACGCTCAAGTATCTCGATCACGACGTTATGTCGTTGACCCCGGCGCGGCTCGCCATCGTCCCGCATACGGCGCTGCGCAACCTGACCGAGCGTTTCCCGTCGCTGGCGCGCAGTTATTGGTTCAGCACCAATCTCGACGCCGCGATCCATCGCGAGTGGGAGTTGTCGCTGGGACGTCGCAGCGCCTCGGCGCGCGTCGCGATGCTGTTGAGCGAACTGCATCAGCGGCTGTTCCTCGTCGGTCTCGCCGATGCTGCAGGCTATGAGCTGCGGCTGACGCAGACCGACATCGCCGAATGCACCGGGCTCACCAACGTGTCCGTCAACCGCGTGTTGCGGGATTTGCGCGAGCGCGGCGCCGTGCTGTTCGCCGCCGGGCGGGTGAAGATCCTCGACCGCGCGGCATTGTGGCGGGCGGCGGAGTTCGACCCCCGCTATCTCTACCTCGACGGCGCGGCGGGGAAGCGGATCGAGCAGTTTACCTAGACTTCCAGTCTCCTCATCGGGCGGATCGGCTGCGGCTGGAGGGCATGCGATCCGCGCACGCGGCGCAGCCGCCGGGGATCACGTCAGGCTGCGTGGCGACAACACCCCCGCCGCACGCCCCCCCCCCGCACGCCCTTGTCACCACCAGGTGGCGTAGAGCGCGATCAGGATCAGCACGATCCCCAGGCACGCGGCGTTGAAGCCGGTGGTGGTGCGGAACTCGACGCCCTCCAGCGTGACGCGATTGGCATCGGCGCGCGACCGCACCAGCAGCGACAGCGTGACCGCAAGCGCGAGGCTCGCGAAGAACACCAGGCTCATGCGGTTGAGGAACGGCAGGTCGGGAAGCGCCTCGCGCAGCACGTAGGACAGCACCACCGACGCGACGGCCGCGGCGATCGCGCCAGCCTCGTTCGCGCGCTTCCAGAACAAGCCGAGCAGGAAGATGACGGTGATGCCTGGCGTGAAGAAGCCGGAGAACTCCTGGATGAACTGGAACGCCTGATCGGACTGGCCGATCAGGGGGCGCGCCGTCAGCATCGCGATCACGATCGACACGCAGGCGGCGATCCGGCCGACCAGCACCAGCTTGCGCTCGCCGGCCGGATCGGCCGTGCCGTCCTGCGCCGCGGTCTGTCGGTGGAGGCGCTTGGCATAGAGATCGAGCGTAAAGATCGTCGCGATCGCGTTGATCTTGGATGCGGTGGACGCGATGATCGCCGCGATCAGCGCCGCGAAAACGAGCCCCAGCAGGCCCGGCGGCAACAGCCGCAGCATCGCCGGATAGGCCTGGTCTGGCTTGGCGAGATCGGGCGCCAGCACCACGGCGGCGATGCCCGGCAGCACGATCACCAGCGGCATCAACAGCTTCAGGAAAGCGGCGAAGACGATGCCCTTCTGTGCCTCCTGCTGGCTCTTCGCCGCCAGCGCGCGCTGGATGATATATTGGTTGAACCCCCAATAGCTCAGGTTGGCGATCCACATGCCGCCGACGAGCACCGCCAGCCCCGGCAATTCCTTGTAGTGCGGATTGTCGGGCGACAGGATCATGTCGAAATGTCCGGGCACGCGCCGCGTCAGCTCCGCGAAGCCCCCGATGATCCCGGCATCGCCGCCGATCGTCTTCAGCGTGAGCGCGGACACCATCAGCCCGCCGAACACCAGCAATGTCACCTGCACGATGTCGGTCAGCGCCACCGCCTTCAACCCGCCGCGCAGCTGGTAGAGCACCGCGAACGCCCCGAGACCAACGAGCGCGACGTTCTGGTCGACGCCCGCCACCTGGTTCACCGCGATCGAGCCGAGCCAGATGATCGAGGTGAGGTTCACGAAGATGTACAGCGCCAGCCAGAACACCGCCATGATCGTGCGGATCGAGCTGCCATAGCGCTGCTCCAGGAACTGCGGCATCGTGTAGATGCGGTTGTGGAGAAAGATCGGCAGGAAGAACTTGCCGACGATCAGCAACGTCGCGCCCGCCATCCATTCGTAGGAGGCGATCGCGAGCCCGATCGCATAGCCCGACCCGGCCATGCCGACGATCTGTTCGGCAGATATATTGGCGGCGATCAACGACGCGCCGACCGCCCACCACGGCAGCGACTTGGACGCCAGGAAATAGTCGGACGTGTCCTTGGTCTCGCCGGCCTTGTCGCGGCTGACCCATTGCGCCAGCGCGAAAATGCCGATCGCATAGCCGATCACTACGACCAGATCGATCGTCTGCAACGTCATCGCACGTCCTCCCCGGCGACCGTCGCGCGGCTCGCTCCCGCGCCCTGTTTAGAACATGCCCGCGGCGTGTCCACGGCGGATGCGGCGGGCGACCGAATGCGCCGCCGATCGTTGGCGATGCGAAGGAGAGCATTGCCATGACCCGCCGTATCCCGATCACCGGTGCCAGCGTCGCCGGGAATACCGCGGCGCGGGGGTTGGTCGAAGGAGGGACGAAGGAGGTGGATCGTTCCCGTGCCCCGGACCGCTCCCGTACCGAAGAGCAGCGCGCGGCCGGCCTGTCGCCGTTGGCGGCGCTGGGCATCGTCGGCGCGGTGCTGGGCGTCAGCGCCGTGGTCGGGCGGCGCAACGCGCCCGATCCGTCGCATCCCGGCATCCGCCGCTGGTACCGCAAGCTCGACAAGCCGGGCTATACGCCGCCGGACGCGGCGTTCGGCGCGGTGTGGCCGGTGCTGGAAGCCGGGCTGGCGGTCGGCGGCTATCGGTTGTTGCGGCGGCCGCGCTCGGCGGCGCGCAATACGGCGACCGGACTGTGGCTCCTGAACACCGCGATGATCGGGGGCTGGACCGCCTTGTTCTTCCGCGAGAAGAAGCTGGGGGCGAGTGCGGTGGCGTCGGGCGTGATGATCGCCTCGAGCGCCGCCTATGTCGCTGCCGCGGCGAAAGAAGACCGTGTGGCGGCGGCGGTAGGGGTGCCGTTCGTGGCGTGGCTCGGCTTTGCGACGGTCCTGGCGGAGCGGATCTGGCGCGACAATCCGCGGGAGGGAGGATGATCGCCCCCCGGCGGCGTGCCGGTGCTGCCGCATCTTGCGTTTTCGCCTCTGCCTCGTCATAGCGCGCCCAGCATCAAGAGTCGGGCCGGCGTCCGACACCAACCTGCTCCCGAGCAAGGTGGTGCCTCCCAGATCGGGAGGGATGTGGCCGGACCGGCAACAAACGGGACTCCAGCCGCACGAACGTCGACCCGCTTGCCCGGTGCAGGACAAGGAAGGGTATCGGACGTGACGACGACGCAGCCTCAGCAATTCGCGAGCGACAATTACGCGGGCATCTGCCCGGAGGCGTTTGCGGCCATGGCGGAGGCGAATGCCGGTTCGGCGACCGCCTATGGCGCCGATGGCTGGACGCAGCGCGCGACCGACGCGTTCCGTGACCTGTTCGACACCGCCTGCGACGTGTTCTTCGTCTTCAACGGCACCGCCGCGAATTCGCTGGCACTCGCCGCGCTGTGCCAATCCTATCACAGCGTCATCTGCTCGTCGTCCGCACACGTCGAGACCGACGAATGCGGCGCACCGGAATTCTTCTCGAACGGATCGAAGCTGCTCGTCGCGCCATCGTCGGACGGCAAGCTGACCCCCGATGCGGTACGGCGGCTGGCGACCAGCCGCTCCGACATCCACTTCCCGAAATCGCGCGTCGTTACGATCACGCAGCCGACCGAGACCGGGCTGGTCTACACGGTCGCCGAGATCGAGGCGATCGCGGCGACATGCCGGTCGCTGGACCTGAAGCTGCACATGGACGGCGCGCGGTTCGCGCATGCGTGCGCCGCGCTGGGCTGCGCGCCCGCCGACATCACGTGGCGCGCGGGCGTCGACGTCCTGTGCTTCGGCGGTACCAAGAACGGGATGGGGGTCGGCGAGGCGATCGTCTTCTTCGACCCCGCCTTGTCGGTCGACTTCGACTATCGCTGCAAGCAGGCCGGACAGCTTGCGTCCAAGATGCGCTTCCTCGCGGCGCCGTGGGTGGGATTGCTGGAGAGCGGCGCGTGGCTGCGCAACGCCGCGCACGGCAATGCCTGCGCCGCCCGGCTCGCCGCCGCGCTGGCGAATCTGCCCGACGTTCGGCTGATGGTGCCGGTCGAGGCGAACGCCGTCTTCCTCGACGCGCCGGCAGCGGTGCTCGACGGGCTGCGCGCGCGCGGCTGGCAGTTCTACACCTTCATCGGTGGCGGCGCGCGGTTCATGTTCGCGTGGGATGCCGCGATCGAGCGTGTCGATGCGTTGGCCGCCGATCTGCGTGCGGTCTGCCAGCGGGCGGATCGCGAGGTCATGGCCGCCGCCTGACCTCACGCCGCGATCGACCGCTAGTCCATCAGGATCGAGCGGTCGATCTCGGCGATGCGCCGCACGCCGGTGAGCGCCATCGCGACGCGCATCTCCTTCTCGATCAGCGCCAGCAGCGCGGCGATCCCCGCTTCGCCGCCGGCCGCCAGCGCATAGAGCCACGCGCGGCCGAGCAAGACGCCGTCCGCGCCGAGCGCGAGCATCCGCACCACGTCGAGCCCGGAGCGTACGCCCGAGTCGGCCAGCACCGCGACACGCCCCTTCACGGCTTCGGCGATCGCCGGCAATGCGCGCGCGGTGGAGGACGCTCCGTCCAATTGCCGCCCGCCATGGTTCGAAACCACGATCGCATCGGCCCCGGCATCGGCCGCGGCACGCGCATCGTCGGGGTCGAGGATGCCCTTGATGATCAGCGGCCCGTCCCAGGCGGCACGGATCCACGCGATGTCGTCCCACGCGATCGACGGATCGAAGTTCGCGCCGAGCCAGCCCATGTAATCGTTCATTCCGGACGACGCGCCCAGCACCGGCAGCAGGTTGCCCAACGCGTGCGGGCGTCCGTGCACGCCGACGTCCCACGCCCAACCGGGCTTGCCGATCGCCTGCAGCGCACGGCGGAGCGGCCCGCGCGGCCCCGACATCCCCGAATGCGCGTCGCGATACCGCGAGCCGGGCACCGGCATGTCGACGGTGAACACCAGCGCCTCCGCACCCTCGGCCTTGGCGGTCGCGATCAGGTCCGCCATGAAGGCGCGGTCGCGGATGACGTAGAGCTGGAACCACAACGGCCCCGGCGTCGCGCGGCGCACCTCGGCCAGCGAGCAGAGCCCGACCGTCGATAGCGTGAAAGGGATGCCCGCGGCCGTTGCGGCGCGCGCTGCCTGCGTCTCGCCGCGCCGCCGGTACATGCCGCCGATCCCGATCGGCGCCAGCGCCAGCGGCAACCGGCGCCGCGTGCCGAGCAATTCGGTCGACAGGTCGATATCCGACACGTCGCGCAGCACGCGCTGCCGCAGCCCGAGCCGGGCGAGATCGTCGACATTGGCGCGCAACGTCATCTCGCTGCCCGCGCCGCCATCGGCATAGTCGAAGAGGAAGCGTGGCAACCGGCGTTGCGCGGCGTGACGGAAATCGAGCGGCGACGAGATGATCGTCATGCGAAGGGCGCGGAGCGGTGGATGAGCATGCGGTGAGCCTCGATCTGATGGCCCCGGCTATGGCGCGCGGCGCGATCGGGCAAGCGGAAAGCGGGTCGTATCCGTGCGCCGTGCGTTGGTCGCGCATGTTGCTCGCCGTCATGCTCGCCGCTTCCGTACCCGATTTCGATCCACTCCGTTTCTTCGCCGGGCAAACTCACGGCGAGGCGCGACTGAAGGTCATATTGCGGGCGAAAAAGCCGGTTTCGGTGCGCGGTGAGGGGATGCTTCAGCCCGATGGCAGCCTGCTGCTCGACCAGATCGTGACAGAGGGCGACAAACCGCCGCGCGAACGCCACTGGCGCCTTCATCGGATCGCGCCCGGCCGCTATGCCGGCACGCTGACCGACGCGCGCGGCCCGGTGGAGGGCATCGTGACCGGCAACCGCATGCGGCTGCGCTTCGTCAGCAACGACGGCTTTCGCATCCGCCAGTCGATGACGTTGGCACCGGACGGACGCAGCGTCGCGAACCGTCTGGTCGCCAAGCGCTTCGGCATCGCGGTGGCGGTGCTGACCGAACAGATCACGAAGCTCGACTGAAGCCGGAACGTCGCCGCGCGCCCGGCGGTTGGCGCATGCGACCGGAGAAGAACGATGAACGATACCACGCCCGTACAGACCCGCCAGCGCGAGATCGCGACCGAGCACCTGCTGTTCCGGTTGATCGAATATGTCGAGGGCAAGCATCCCGGCCTGCTCGATCATCTCGAGGCGAGCATCGACCATCTCGGCGATCCGGCGACCGATGGCACCAAGGACGACGAGGCGGTGCGACGCATCGCCGCACGCATGGTCGCGGGCGCGCGTCACGAACGGGCGCGCGGCTGAGCCAGCCACGAGGATGACTGTCGCAGACGACGTTCCCGCGCTGTCCGCGGGCACGCCGGCCTACCGCCGACTGACGCTGGCGATGCTGTTCGCGGGATTCGCAACCTTCTCCACGCTTTACGCGGTCCAGCCGCTGCTGCCGTCGCTGGCGGGCCATTACCTGTTGAGCGCGGAGGCGGCGTCGCTGGCGGTGTCGATGGCGACCGGGCCGCTCGCGCTCGGCATCCTCGTCGCCGGTGCCTTGTCGGACCGGGTCGGGCGGCGTCCGCTGATGGTCGCGGCGATGATGGCGGCGGCGCTGCTGACGCTGGCCGCCGCCGTCGCGCCGGGCTGGTACGCGCTGCTTGCGTTGCGGCTGCTCGCGGGGCTCGCGCTGGCGGGGGTGCCGGCGGTCGCGATGGCGTATGTCGCGGAGGAGGTCGACGTCGCGTCGGTCGGATCGGCGATGGGGCTGTATATCGCCGGCAGCGCGCTGGGCGGGATGGGAGGGCGGCTGGTCGCAAGCCTGGTCGCTGCGGTGGCGGACTGGCGGTGGGCATTGGCGGTCGTCGGCGTGATCGGGCTGGCGCTGGCGGAAGCATTTCGCCGGCTGGCGCCGCCCTCGCGGCGGTTCCGGGCGAGTACCGGCGGGTGGCTCGCGATGCTGCGCGGCGCCGGTCCGCTGTTCCGCGATCCGGGGCTGCAACTGCTTTATGCCGAGAGCTTCCTGTTGATGGGCGCGTTCGTCACGATCTACAATTACGCCGGCTTCCACCTGATCGCGCCGCCGTACCGATTGGGACAGGCGGCGGTCGGGGCGGTGTTCCTGCTCTACATCCTCGGTTCGGCCAGCTCGTCGTGGTTCGGCACGCTCGCCGGTCGCATGGGGCGCCGACGGATCTTCTGGGTGCCGGTCGCGATCCTGATCGCCGGGATCGCGCTCACGGCGGCGGCACCCTTATGGGCCGTGATTGCGGGGATCGCGATCGTCACGATCGGCTTCTTCGGCGCGCATTCGATCGCCAGCGCATGGGTCGGCCGGCGCGGCGGGGCGGCCCGCGGGCAAGCCGCGGCCTGGTACCTGTTCTTCTATTACTTGGGCTCGAGCGTGCTCGGCTCGGCGGGTGGCGTCGCGTGGACGCGCGCCGGATGGGGCGGGGTGGTCGCGTTCTGCCTGCTGCTCGGCTCGCTGGCGCTGCTCGGCGGGCTGTCGCTGTTCCGGGTCCGCCCGCTTCCCGATGCGGTCGCCGGGCAGCCATAACGGCCGCCCGGCGAATGTCGATCAGAAGCCGTAGCTGACGCGCGCGTAGCCGAAGCGACCGGGCACGTCGTAGGTGGTCGGATCGTAATTGTTGAGGCTGCACGAGAAGCATGCGGGCGGATCGGTGTCGAACACGTTGTTGATACCGAGCGCGAGCGACACGCGCTCGCTTACCCAGCTCGGGCGGAACGTCAGCTGGACGTCACCGTAGAAACGCCGGTCCAGCGCGTTGCCGCCCTGGTTCTCGATGACATTGTCGATGTAGCGGCCCGTGAACGCCGCCGCGACGGCGCCGAGATCCCAGTCGATCGTCGCCTGCCCCTTGAAGTGCGGATAGGCCTGGTCGGGGCTACCGCGCTCGGTGCCGGTATAGTTGGTGGTCGTGGTGCCATTGGTGGCGGGCACGATCTCCTCGTATCTCAGCAGATAGTTGCCACTTATCGACAACCCGAAGGTGCCGGCTCCGGTCTGGCGCGTGCGCAGCGTGAAGGTCGCATCCAGCCCGCGGGTGCGGATGCCGCCCGTGTTCAGCAGCACGCCATTGATTGCAGAGATGAAGCCGTTCGGCGTGCGATTGACCGCCGCGCACGACAATGCGTCGCCGGACTGCGCGCAACGTGCGAGCAGCACCTCGGCCGGGATCGACGCGATCGCGCCGTTTACCTTGATGTCGTAGTAATTGACCTCAAGACTCATCGCGCTGGCAAAACCGTCGCGCGCCCATTGCGGGCTGTACACGCCGCCGAACAGCAGCGTCCGCGCCGTCTCCGGTCGAAGATTGCGGTTGCCGCCGGTTTGCACGCTGATCTGGCCGCCCTGTGGCTCGATGTAGCTGCCGTTCGCCGGGACGCCGTTGGCGACGCAGTTCGCGCGCACAGTGGCATTGCCCTGGAACTGCCCGCCGGTCGCGCTGGTGCACGGATCGTCGAGCGTCTGGTCGAAGCGTGATTGCGCGCCGAATAGCTCGCCGATCGACGGCGCACGGTAGCTTTCGGCATATTGGCCACGCAGCAGCAGATCACTGACCGGCTTCCACAACGCGCCGCCGCTGAAGGTGGTGTTCCCGCCAAAGGACGAAAAGTCCGAGTGGCGCGCTGCGCCGTTCAGTTCCAGGGACTGCATGAATGGCAGGTCGCGGAGTAGCGGCAGCCGGATCTCGCCATAGAATTCGTCGACGTTGAACTGCCCGCGTGCCGCCTGCGCAGGGATGTCGGCGCCCAACCCGGCCTGGATGATCGGGTCGGGCGTAAAGCTGCCCTGCTGGTCGCGATGCTCGTAGCCCAGCGCGACACCGACCGCGCCGCCCGGCAAGTCGAACAACTCGCCGCTGACGTTGACGGTATAGTCCTTCAGCCGCTGCGAACTGCGCGAGCGCTCGTCAAAACCGACGAACGCCAGCATCTGCGGCGTGATCGAGCCTTGGCCGCCGAAGATGTTGAAGGGCACGCACTCCCCGGTGCAATTACCGACCGGGCCGAGCGCCTGCGCCAACCGCGCTGCGTTCAGGTTGCCGGTGAACAGCTGGTGCGCGTCGTTGGCGCCGAGCACCGCGTTTGCATCGTAGTACCAGTTGCGTCCGAACAGCGAGAAGCGACCGTCGACGGTGCCGGTGACGGTGAAAGTATCGACGGTCTGGTTGTAGGTCCGCCGCCCGGCCTCGATCAGGCGCCGGCCGATCAGCGAATAGGTGGCTGGCTGGCCGTTCGCACCGGAATTGAGCGTAATACCGAAGGGATTGTACGGGTTGGTCGCATCGACCGAGATCGTGTCGAGCAAGTTCCCGTTGCCGGCGTCCGGCCCGATGTTGAGCGGCAGGAACGCGGCCTGGTTCTGCGAGCCGCGGTGCGCCCAGGTCGCCTTCAAGCGAACGTTGAACGCCTCCGAGAATTCGGCGCGCGCGTTCATGAACCCGCCGTAGCGCTCGTTCGGGGTGAGGAAATAGTTGAACGGCGCGAAGTTGAAGCGATCCGCCGTGGTGAAGGCACGGAAGTCGCCGCCTGCCAGCGTGGGATCGTAGACGCCACGGCCATTGAGCGGCGCATTGCGCACCGTGATCGTGCCGCCGGCCGGCAGCAAAGAATTGCCCTTCGCGAAGACGATACGTCCGTTAAGCGCCGCACCCGAACAGCCGCCGATCGCGTCGGTGCAGCTGGTCTGGCCGGGGTTCGGGAATTGCGAGATCGAGCGGTCGGCCGCGCGCACTGGATCCTGCTTGGTATAGAAGCCGCCAAGGTCGAGATGGACGCGGTCGTTCCCGCCGCCCCAGCTCAGCTGGTAATTTTGCGTGCCGCCGTCGTTCTCGCGCAGGAACTGGCCGTATTGCGCCTGCGCGCGAAAGCCTTTCTGGTTCGATTTGGTGATGATGTTCACCACGCCGCCGATCGCGTCCGAGCCGTACAGTGCCGAGGCGGCGGATTGCAGCACCTCTACACGCTGGATCATGACGTCAGGGATCGAGTTGAGGTCGACCGTTCCCGGAATGCCGCTCGCGCTGGAGCCGTTGACGTACCTCAAGCCATCTACCAGCACGAGCGTGCGCTTTGCACCTAGGTAGCGCAGGTCGATCGCTGCCGATCCGGCGCCGACACCGCCGCCATCGGGCGGATTGCCGAAGTTGCCGGAATTGTTGAACTTGCTGTTCAGACCACCCGAGGATGCCGGGATCCGTTGCAGGACGTCGGCAATGGAAGACAGTCCGGTCTTTGCGATCGCGGCGTCGTCGATCGTGACCACCGGCGAGGGATTGTCGAGCGGGTCACGCCGGATGCGCGAGCCGGTGACGACGATGTCGCCGCTCTCGGTGGCGGCAGTCTCGGCAGGCGTTTGCTCAGGCGCGGCTTGCGCCAAGGCGGTGGCCGGCAGGGTGGCCGCAGCGACGAACGCGATGACGCTCGCACGGTGAGCAAGGAAATGCCGCATATAGTCCCCTTCTTCGAAGCGCTTATCATTGCGCCGGAGCGGAGACTGTGGGCGAGCGGCAGTGGCTGCCGCAACATCGTTAGGCGGTGGCAAGCGGGATTATGGTTAAATTCCAGCAGTCGTGTTATATATGACACATCTGTTGCAGCCCCTATCCCGGGATATTGCCGCGTCAGACGCTAGCGAGTGCGTCCATCACCATCGGAAAATGCTCGTGCCGGCAGATCAGCAGGTCGGGCATGTAGGTGTCGTGCCGGTTGTACACCAACGGGCTGCCGTCGATCTGGCTGACGTGCAGCCCGTGCGCCAGCGCCACGGCGGCGGGGGCGCAACTGTCCCACTCATATTGTCCGCCGGAGTGCAGATAGATGTCGGATTGACCCAGGATGACGCTCATCGCCTTTGCGCCGGCGCTGCCCATCGGCACCAGCTCGGCGTCCAGCGCGTCGGCGACCGCCACCGCCTCGCGCGCGGGGCGCGAGCGGCTGACCACCATGCGCAGCCGAGGCGGGGCGGGGGGGACAGGCACGATCCGGTCGCTGCGCAGCACGACGCCCAACGCCGGCAGCGCCACCGCGCCGGTCGTCGGCACGCCGTCGATCGCCAGGCCGACGTGCACCGCCCAGTCGCCGCGCTGCTCGGCATATTCGCGCGTGCCGTCGACCGGATCGACGATCCACACCCGCGACCGGTCGAGCCGGATCGGGCAATCCTTTTCCTCTTCCGACAGCAGGCCGTCGGCTGGCCGCTGTTCGCGCAACGCCTCGACCAGGAAACGGTTGGCGATCATGTCACCGGTGTAGCCGAGCGGCTTGCCCGCCAGCGTCCCGCTGTCGCGCACGGCCATCAGCAGCGCACCCGCGACATGCGCGAGATGCGCGGCGAGCGCGGCGTCGGTCGCTGCCGCCGTCATGCGCGGCGCAGGAGCAGGTCGACGATCTGCTCGGCGGCCTGTTCGGGGGTGGTAGCGGTGGTGTCGATCCGCACCTCGGGCGCCTCCGGGCGCTCGTACGGGCTGTCGATGCCAGTGAAGTTCTTCAACTGCCCGGCGCGGGCCTTCTTGTAGAGTCCCTTCACGTCGCGGCGCTCCGCCTCCTCGAACGGCGTGTCGACGAACACCTCGACGAACTCGCCGTCGGGCAGCATCGCGCGGACCATCTCGCGTTCGGCGCGGAACGGGCTGATGAACGCAGTGAGCACGATCAGCCCGGCATCGGTCATCAACTTGGCGACCTCGCCGACGCGGCGGATGTTCTCGATCCGGTCGGCCTCGGTGAAGCCCAGGTCCTTGTTCAGGCCGTGGCGGACGTTGTCGCCGTCGAGCAAAAAGGTGTGCCGTCCGAGTGCATGCAGCCGTTTCTCGACCAGATTGGCAATCGTCGACTTGCCCGAACCCGACAGGCCGGTGAACCACAGTACCGCCGGCTTCTGATCCTTGAGCGCCGCGTGCGCGGCGCGCCCGACATCGACCGCCTGCCAGTGGACGTTCTGCGCGCGACGCAGGCTGAAGTGCAGCATTCCGGCCGCGACGGTGGCGTTGGTCAGCTTGTCGATCAGGATGAACCCGCCGAGCGTGCGGCTGTCGGCATAGGGTTCGAACACGACCGCGCGGTCGGTCGTCAGTTCCGCGACGCCGATCGCGTTGAGATCGAGCGTCTTGGCGGCGAGTTGTTCCAGCGTGTTGACGTTCACGACGAACTTGGGCTGCTGAATGGTTGCCGATACGGTCTGCGTGCCGAGCTTCAGCCAGTAACCGCGCCCGACGCGCAACGCCTCGTCCGCGAGCCACACCAACGTTGCCTCGAACTGGTCGGCGGCCTGCGGCGGCTGGTCGGCGGCGGCGATAACGTCGCCGCGCGAGCAGTCAATTTCGTCGGCGAAGCATAGGGTTACCGACTGACCTGCTACCGCTTCGGGCAGGTCGCCGCCCAGCGTGACGATGCGGGTCACGGTCGAGGTCTTGCCCGACGGCAGCACGCGCACCGCGTCGCCGACCCGTACCACGCCGGTCGCGATCAGCCCGGAGAAGCCGCGAAAGTCGAGGTGCGGGCGGTTAACCCACTGCACCGGCATCCGAAACGGCTTGTCCGCGTCGATCGAGGAGAGAACCTCCACCGTTTCGAGATGCTCGACCAGCGGCGGTCCTTCGTACCACGGGGTGTTCGCCGAGCGGGTGGTGATGTTGTCGCCCTTGAACCCCGAGATCGGCAGTGCCGTGAAGGCCGCGATCCCGATCGAGCGCGCAAAGGCGGCGTAATCGGCGACGATGGCGTCGAATTTCCCCTGATCATAGTCGACCAGGTCCATCTTGTTGACCGCCAGCACGATGTTGCTGATCCCGATCAGATGGCAGAGGTAGCTGTGCCGCCGGGTCTGCGTCAGCACGCCCTTGCGCGCGTCGACCAGGATCACCGCGAGATCCGCAGTGGACGCGCCGGTGACCATATTGCGCGTATATTGTTCGTGTCCGGGGCAATCGGCGACAATGAATTTGCGTTTTTCGGTGTTGAAGAACCGATAGGCGACGTCGATCGTGATCCCCTGTTCGCGCTCGGCGGCAAGCCCGTCGACCAGCAGCGCGAAATCGATCTCCTGCCCCTGCGTCCCGACCTTGCGCGAGTCGCTTTCCAGCGCGGCGAGCTGGTCCTCGAAGATCATCTTCGAATCGTAGAGCAGCCGCCCGATCAGCGTCGACTTGCCATCGTCCACCGATCCGCAGGTGATGAAGCGCAGCATCGTCTTGTGCTGGTGGCTGTCCAGATACGCGTCGATATCGCGCGCGACGAGATCGTCGACCACGTAGGCCGAAGTGGGGGCCGAAGTGGGGGCCGAAGTGGGGGCCGAAGTGGGGGCCGAAGTGGCGGCCGAAGTGGCGGCCGACGCGGGAGCCGAAGCGGGGACGGGGGCGGCGGGAGCGGTGCTCATCAGAAATACCCCTGCTGCTTCTTCACTTCCATGCCCGCGCCACCGGCATCCCTGTCGATCGCGCGCCCCTGCCGCTCGCTGGTGGTGGTCAGGAGCGTTTCCTGGATCACTTCCGGCAACGTCGTCGCGCGGCTCTCGACGGCGCCGGTGAGCGGGTAGCAGCCCAGCGTACGGAACCGGATCGAGCGCAGCACCGGCTCCTCGCCAGAGCGCAGCGGGAAGCGGGCATCATCGACCATCAGCAGCATCCCGTCGCGTTCGACTGTCGGACGCTCCGCGGCGAAATAAAGCGGGACGATCGGCACGTCGTTCAGGTGGATATACTGCCAGATATCCAGCTCGGTCCAATTGGAGATCGGGAAGACGCGGATGCTCTCGCCCTTGTTCTTGCGCGCGTTGTAGAGGTTCCAGAGTTCCGGGCGCTGGTTCTTCGGGTCCCAGCCGTGCGTGGCGGTGCGGAAACTGAAGATCCGCTCCTTGGCGCGGCTCTTCTCCTCGTCGCGGCGCGCGCCGCCGAACGCGGCGTCGAAGCCGTGCTGGTCGAGTGCCTGCTTCAGCCCCTCGGTCTTCCACATATCCGTATGAAGCGCGCCGTGATCGAAGGGGTTGATCCCGCGCTCGACCGCCTCGGGGTTCTGGTGGACCAGCAGCGTCATGCCGCTTTCCGCCGCCATGCGGTCGCGCAGCGCGTACATCTCCTGGAATTTCCACGTCGTATCGACATGCAGCAGCGGGAAGGGCGGGGGACTGGGGAAGAACGCCTTGCGGGCCAGGTGCAGCATCACCGCGCTGTCCTTGCCGACCGAATAGAGCATCACCGGATTGTCCGCCTCGGCCACCACCTCGCGCATGATGTGGATCGCCTCGGCTTCGAGCCGTTGCAGGTGGGTCAGTCGGGTCCTGTCGAGCAACGGTGACATTCGTTTCCCTTGGCGCTTCCCTTCGCGCCCGGGCAGCGTGCCCGGCCGTCATGCGCCTGTCATCCCTTGCGCGGAAATGCGCGACAGCGGGGCGTGGAATTGGTTGCGGCGGGGCAATTGCAGCTTGTGCCGTCCGCGCGCCGTTGGTGCGGGGAACGGCGTCGCGCGGCACGCCGGAACGTCGCCATATCCTTCGCTCCGCTCGCAATGCCGCTCGGTTTGGTCGATAGGGCGGTGCGTCGCTCGATGATAAAAGGATGGAAGATGAAGCGCTTGATGATGGTAGCGGCTGCCGCGGCGGCGGCGTTGCTGGGCGCGGGCGGCGCGCTGGCGCAGGAACTGCGCGTGATGACGTTCAACGTGCGCTTCGCCAATCCGAGCGACGGTCCGAACGTGTGGCCGGCGCGCCGCGACGTGTTCATGCGCACCGTCCGTGACGCGAACCCGGACGTGATCGGTACGCAGGAACTGCTCAAGACGCAGGGCGACGACATCGTCCGCGCGCTGCCCGGCTATCGCTGGTTCGGACGCGACCGGCTGGGCGGGCACGACGGCGAGCATATGGGCGTCTTCTACCGTACCGACCGGCTCAAGCTGCTGCGGCAGGGCGATTTCTGGCTTTCCGAAACGCCGGAGACGCCGGGCCGGATCAGTTGGGGCGCGAACCTGCCGCGGATGGTGACCTGGGGCGTGTTCGAGACGGTCGGCGGCGGAAAGCCGCTGCGTTTCCTGATGGCCGACACGCATTTCGCGCATCGCGGTGCAGAGGACGAGCTGGCGCGCGACCGCTCCGCGGCGTTGATCGCCGAGCGGTTGCCGACGATCGCCAAGGGGCTCCCGATCGTGCTGACCGGCGACCTGAACACCACGCCCGACAGCGCGGCGGTGAAGCGCCTGACCGCCTTCCTGACCGAGGCGTCGAAGCTGGCACGCACCCGCGCGGCGCCGACCGGCACCTTCCACGATTTCACCGGCACGCCGGAGCCGGGCAAGTGGATCGACTATGTGATGGTCAAGGGCTTCCGTCCGGTGTCGGCCGAGGTGCTGACCGTGCACGACGGTGCGCGATACCCGTCGGACCATTTCCCGATCGTCGCGGTGTTGAAGGCGGATTAAGGTCCGGCAGACCGAAGCGCGGGCGATATCGGCGGTCGCCGCGCCTCGTTCTGCGTGCGTCTCAACTCACCCGCAGCTGAACTTCGCGACGTTCCCCGCGGCATCGCTCTCGATGTTCAGCCGATCGGGGCGGAAGTCCATCGTCACCGCGTCGCCGGTCGCGTAGCGCCGTACCGAGCGTGCGCCGCTCAGCCGTTGCGCTTCCGCGGCGACGGTCGCGGCCGCACGCCCGACCAGTGCCTGCGCGGCGTTGGCGTCGCATTGCACGCCCGGCGCGGGCTCCGCTGCGACCGGCAGCGGCGGCTTCGCGCACGCACCCAGCGCCAGCAGCGCCATCGCCACGCCCGCGCGGGTCATGCCACCGCTCCGGTCCGCGTCATCTTCAGCCGCCCGTCCTGCACCGCGAACGCCATCCGGCCCTCGACGAGATCGAGCGCGTCCTGCCCGAACTGGTCGAAGCGCCACCCCTGCAGGATCTGCAACCCGTGCCGCTGCCCGGCGGCGAGCAATTCCAGCTCGTCGCCGCGCGCCAGCAGCCGCGGTGCGACGTCGATGTCGCGCGCGCGAATCTTGAGCAGCAGTTTCAGCAGGTCGGCGACCAGCGCGCCCTCGCGCCCCAGCCCCGGCTTGCGATCCTCGCGCGGCGGCATCTCCTCGTCGGGCAGCGGGCGCGCCGCCTCGATCGCCGCCATCAATCGCGCGCCGATGTCGTTGCCCGCCCAGGTCTGCGACAGCCCGCGGACCTTGGCCAGGTCGACCTGCTTGCGCGGCGGGTGGCCGGCAAGATCGGCGATCGTCTCGTCCTTCACGATCCGGCCGCGCGGCAGGTCCTTGGCCTGCGCCTCCAGCTCCCGCCACCGGGCGATCGCCTTCAACCGGCCGAGCACGTCGGCCTTGCGGCTCGACACGCGCACGCGCTTCCACGCCACGTCGGGGTCGTTGGCGTAATTGGAGGGATCGGCCAGCCGCTCCATCTCCTGGTCCAGCCATGCGCCGCGCCCGGTGGTGCGCAACCGCTCCAGCATCTTCGGGAAGATGTCGGACAGGTGCGTCACGTCGCCGATCGCATATTCGATCTGCCGCGCGTCCAGCGGACGGCGTGCCCAGTCGGTGAAGCGCGCGCCCTTGTCGATCTGCACCCCAAGCCAGCTGTCGACGAGGTTCGAATAGCCGATCTGCTCGCCTTGCCCCAGCGCCATCGCCGCCACCTGCGTGTCGAACAACGGGTGCGGGGTGCGCCCGGTCAGGTTGTAGATGATCTCGATATCCTGCCCGCCGGCATGGACCACCTTCAGCACGTCCTCATTGTCGACCAGCAAATTCAGCAGCGGGGTCAAGTCGATGCCGGGCGCCATCGGGTCGATCGCCGCGGCCTCCTCGGTATCGGCGATCTGGATCAGGCAGAGCTCCGGGTAATAGGTGCTCTCGCGCATGAACTCGGTATCGACGGTGATGAAGGGCGCGTCGGAAAGTCGCGCGCACAGGTTGGCGAGCGTAGCGCTGTCGGTGATGAGCGGATGAACATGCATAAGTGGTCGTCCATAGCCGCGTGCGTCCGGGTTGACAAAGAGGGTTCCGAAAGGGGAGGGCGCAATCATCGCACCTTTCGTCCCGCGCCTGCGTGGGACGCCTAGTCAGAGACCATCGTCATGCACGCCTATCGCACCCACAATTGCGCCGCGCTGTCCGCCGAACAGGCCGGCGACACCGTCCGCCTGTCCGGCTGGGTGCATCGCAAGCGCGACCACGGCGGCGTGCTGTTCGTCGACCTGCGCGACCATTACGGCATCACGCAGATCGTCGCCGACAGCGATTCGCCCGCGCTGGCGATCCTCGACGCGGTGCGCGTCGAATCGGTCGTGACGATCGACGGCAGCGTGAAGCGCCGCTCCGAGGGCACCGTGAACGGCAATCTCGCGACCGGCGAGATCGAGGTCTATGCGCGCGGCGCGACCGTGCTGTCGGCGGCCGAGGAACTGCCGATGCCGGTGGCGGGCGAGCAGGATTATCCCGAGGACATCCGCCTGCGCTATCGCTTCCTCGACCTGCGCCGCGAAACGCTGCACGCCAATATCGTGCGCCGTACCAAGGTGATCTCCGACATGCGCCGCCGCATGGAGAGCGTGGGCTTCACCGAATATTCGACGCCGATCCTCACCGCCTCCTCGCCGGAGGGCGCGCGCGACTTCCTGGTGCCCAGCCGCATTCATCCCGGCAAGTTCTACGCGCTGCCGCAGGCGCCGCAGCAGTACAAGCAGCTGTTGATGGTCGCGGGCTTCGATCGATATTTCCAGATCGCGCCGTGTTTCCGCGACGAGGATCCGCGCGCCGACCGGCTGCCGGGCGAATTCTACCAGCTCGACCTGGAGATGAGCTTCGTCACGCAGGAAGAGGTGTGGGAGACGATGGAGCCGGTGATCGGCGGCATCTTCGAGGCGTTCGCCGACGGGCGTACCGTGACCCCGACCGGCGCGTTCCCGCGCATCCCCTATGACGAGGCGATGCTGAAATACGGCAGCGACAAGCCCGACCTGCGCAACCCGCTGATCATCACCGACGTGTCGTCGCATTTCACGACCTCGGGGTTCGGGCTGTTCGAGAAGATCGTCGGCGGGGGCGGCGTGGTCCGCGCGATCCCGGCGCCCGGCACCGCGGAGAAGAGCCGCAAGTTCTTCGACGAGATGAACGACTGGGCGCGTGGCGAGGGACATGCCGGTCTTGGCTACGTCACTCGCAAGGGTGGCGAGTTCGGTGGGCCGATCGCCAAGAACCACGGCACCGAGGGGATGGAGGCGCTGTATGCCGCGCTGGGGCTGGGGCCGGACGACGGGCTGTTCTTCGCGGCGGGCAAGCCCGAGCAGGCGGCCAAGCTGGCAGGCCTTGCGCGCACCCGCGTCGCCGACCAGCTCGGCCTGATCGAGCAGGGCGCGTTCCGGCTGTGCTGGATCGTCGACTTCCCGTTCTACGAATATGACGAGGACGAGAAGAAGGTCGAGTTCGCGCATAACCCGTTCTCGATGCCGCAGGGCGGGATGGACGCGCTGACCGGGCAGGATCCGCTGACGATCAAGGCGTATCAATACGATCTGGTCTGCAACGGCTATGAGATCGCGTCGGGATCGATCCGCAATCAGAGCCCTGATTTGATGGTCAAGGCGTTCGAGCTGGTCGGGCTGTCGAAGGCCGATGTCGAGGAGCGGTTCGGCGGCCTGTATCGCGCCTTCCAGTACGGTGCGCCGCCGCACGGCGGCATGGCCGCCGGCGTCGATCGGATCGTCATGCTGCTGTGCGATGCGCAGAATCTGCGCGAGATCTCGCTGTTCCCGATGAATCAGCGCGCCGAGGACCTGCTGATGGGCGCACCGTCGCCTGCTTCGGTCAAGCAGCTGCGCGAGCTGAGCGTGCGCGTGACGGCGGATGCGCCGAGGAAGGACGCCAGCGCGACGGTGAGCCCGCACGGCGCGCAGTAAGCGGAAGCGATGGCACGAAGCAGAGCGTCGTTGCGAGCGTAGCGGGGCAATCGAGGGCGTCCTGATCCGGCGCTGGATTGCTGCGCTGCGCTCGCAATGACGGCGGCGTGCGTTGGCCTGCAAGCCGGCCGCCAGATCCCCGCCGCTGATCGGACGGCGTTATGGAAGTGACGCCTGGGCCAAAGGGCCGCCGACCATTGAAACGGCCGCCCCGCTCCCCGGGGAGCGAAGCGGCCGCCTCACATCACGACGCCGCGCTCAGGCCGCTTCGTAATGCCCGTCGTCCTGCAGAACGTTCAGCTTGCCGTCCTTGATCGCGAAGACCGCACCGTGCAGCGCGAGCGAGCCATCCTCGAGCCGCGACTGGACGAACGGGAAGGTCTTCAGGTTCTCGATCGAGACCTTCACGCCTTCCTGCTCCAGCGCCTTCTGGCCTTCCGGACCGTCGCCATGCTCGGCGATCACCTTCTCGCGCGCGCCGTCGAGCAGCTTGATCCACTCCGCCACGAAGCCGCCTTCACCCGGCTTGGCATCGCGCAGCGCGCCCGACAGCGACGCCTTCACGCCGCCGCACTGGCCGTGGCCCAGCACCAGGATCTCGTCCACCTTCAGTACCGTGACGGCGAATTCCAGCGCCGCCGACACGCCGTGCAAACCGCCCGACGGATCGAACGGCGGCACCAGATTGGCGACGTTGCGCACCACGAACACCTCGCCGGGCACGGTGCCGAAGATCGTGGCCGGATCGACGCGGCTATCCGAACAGGCGATCACCATCACCTTCGGCTGCTGCCCCTCGGCCAGCTTGCTCCAGCTCTCGCGCTCCTCGATCCACTCGTTTCCGCGGAAGCGGTAATAGCCCTCGATGAGGTCGTGGAACTTTCTCATTCTACAAAAGCCCTTCGTTGTTTCGGGTGGAAGTAAACGCTATCTGCGACCTCATGAACGACATGACCCCGCTCCCGGCTCCTCCGCGCCAGCGCAAGCCCGACTGGATCCGGGTGAAGGCCCCGACCAGCGAGGGCTTCGCCGCGACCCGTGCGCTGATGCGCTCGAAAAGCCTGACGACGGTGTGCGAAGAGGCCGCCTGCCCCAATATCGGGGAGTGCTGGACCAAGAAGCACGCCACCGTCATGATCCTGGGCGACACCTGCACGCGCGCCTGCGCGTTCTGCAACGTGAAGACGGGCATGCCGCGCGCGGTGGATCCGATGGAGCCGCAGAACGTCGCCGATGCGGCGGCGCAGATGGGGTTGGCGCATATCGTGGTGACCTCGGTCGATCGCGACGATCTTCCCGATGGCGGTGCGAAGCAGTTCGTGAAGGTCATCGAGGCCATTCGCCGTACCAATCCGCTGACTACAATCGAGATCCTGACCCCCGATTTCCGCAACAAGCATGAGGCGGCGGTCGAGGCAATCGTTGCCGCACGCCCGGACGTATATAATCACAATTTGGAAACCGTGCCGCGACTTTACCCGACGATCCGGCCCGGTGCGCGCTATTATGCGTCGCTGCGATTGCTTGAGAGCGTCAAGAAACTCGATCCCTCGATCTTCACCAAATCGGGCATCATGCTCGGCCTGGGCGAAGAACGGCTGGAAGTTCATCAGGTGATGGACGACATGCGCTCCGCCGACATCGATTTCCTGACGATGGGCCAATACCTCCAGCCGACCCCGCGCCACGCCAAGGTCGCCGATTTCGTCACCCCGGCGGCGTTCGACGCCTATGCCGCGATCGGGCGCGCGAAGGGCTTCCTGCTGGTCGCATCCTCGCCGCTGACCCGCTCCAGCTATCACGCCGGCGACGATTTCGCGAAGATGAAGGCGGCACGCGACGCGAAGCTGGCCGCAAAGATGCCCGCCTGATCCGGTGCCGAAGCACAGCGAGACGCGGCGTCTTCCCTACACGCCGGAACAGATGTTCGAATTGGTCGCGGACGTGCGGCGCTACCCGGAATTCCTGCCGTGGGTCAGCGCGATGCGCGTCCGCAAGGACGGCGAGGACGAGACGCTGGCCGACATGATCGTCGGCTTCAAGGGCTTGCGCGAGACCTTCACCTCGAAGGTGACCAAGCACCGCCCGGAGACGATCCGCGTCGAATATATCGAGGGGCCGCTGAAGTACCTCAACAACGACTGGCGGTTTCGCGCCGATGGCGACGCCGGCTGCCTGGTCGATTTCTCGGTCGATTTCGCGTTCAAGAACCGGATGTTCGAGATGCTGGCCGGGCAGGTGTTCGGCGTCGCGCTGCGTCGGATGATCGGCGCCTTCGAGGAACGCGCCGCCGTGCTCTACGCCGCGTCGGGCAACAGCAGCTCCAGCGCGCACAGCGCCGCCTGAAGCCGCACGCCGCCGCGACCGAGGTCGCCGAAGAAACGCTTGTCGGCGACCACATCCGCCGGATCGCCGCCGCGCTCCGCACGCGCGAAGACGACGGTGCCGACCGGCTTCTTCTCGCTGCCGCCGCCCGGCCCGGCCACGCCGGTGATCGCGACCGCGACATCGGCGTCGGATCTGGCGAGCGCGCCCTGCGCCATGCTCCACGCGACGGCGATCGAGACCGCACCGAACGTGTCGAGCACGTCGCCGCTGACCGCCAGCAATTTCTGTTTCGCGCTGTTCGAATAAGTGACGAACCCGGCCTCCAGCACCTCGGAAGAGCCCGGAATTTCAGTCAGCGCCGCCGCGACCAGCCCGCCGGTGCAGCTTTCCGCCACTGCGATGCGGCGCCCGGCGGCGCGATTCGCCTCAACCACGCGCCGCGCGGCATCGACGAGTTCGGGGGGCAGCGTCACCTCGCTCATGGGTTGCCCGCCGCTGTGCAGACCGGAAGGTCGGGGATGTCGGTGCGCTTGCCCTTGTTCTTCTCGGACTTGAGATATTGCAGCGTCGCCACGACGATCCCGGCGGTGTTGCGCGCCGGCAAAGGCTCCAGCAGGGTGACGAGGCGGTCGAGCGTCGGACAGTCGGCGGGCTGGATGCGTCCGGTGATCTGCGGCGCGAAGATCGAGGTGAGCATCGGACGCGCATAGTCGCTGAGCAGCAGCAGTTCCACCGCCGGATCGCTAAGCTTGGCGATCGCGGTGCGCGCCGCGGGCCAGGCGCGATCGGCCTCGCGATCATATTTGGCAAGGAAATCACCGCTTTGACGACGAAGCAGGCTCGTCGCCGGCAAGGTGGCGCAGACCCGTCCGGCATCGCGGATGATGTCCGGCATCGCGACCAGTGCGATCGACTCGGCGTCGGTCGTGCTCAGGCACGGCGCCTGCGCCGCAGCGGTTTGCGTCGCGAGCAGCGCCGCGATGCCGGCGAGTCCGGCCAGCGCCTTCATGCCGGCCACGCGCGCGGCAGCTCGACGGTCGCGACCGCCTGCGCGGCGATCCCTTCGCCGCGACCGGTAAAGCCAAGTCGCTCGGTGGTTGTTGCTTTCACGCTGACCCGATCGGTCGACAGGCCGAGAAGTTCCGCGATACGCGCCTGCATCGCGGCACGATGCGGCCCGATCTTGGGCGCCTCGCACATCAGCGTCAGGTCCACGAAGGTGATGCGCGCCCCTCGCGCCTCGACCAACGTGCGTGCGTGACTGAGGAACTGACCCGATTCGGCGCCACGCCATTGCGGGTCGCTCGGTGGAAAGTGGGTGCCGATATCGCCCGCCGCGATCGTGCCCAGCACCGCGTCGGTGATCGCATGCAGCGCGACGTCGGCGTCGCTGTGCCCCGACAGGCCCTGGTGGTGCGGGATCAGCACCCCGCCGAGCCACAATTCCTCGCCATCCTCCAGCCGGTGGACGTCGAAGCCGCTCGCCGAGCGCGTCTCGGTCGCGACGCGCGCCTCGGCGGCCGCGAAATCGGCGGGGTAGGTGATTTTATCCAGCATCGCAGCGCCTTCCACCATCGCCACCGTCTTGCCCAGCGCGCGCACCATCTGCGCATCGTCGGTGGCGACCGTTCCGTCCCATTGCGCATGCGCGGCCGCCAGCGCCGCGGCGCGGAACGCCTGCGGGGTCTGGACCCGGCGCAAGCTGTCGCGGGGGACCGTCGCACCGTCGGTGGCGACCAGCGTGTCGGCGACCGGCAACACCGGGATCGCGCCGTCGGCCGCATCGAGTGCGGCCAGCAACCGGTCGACGACCGCGGCGGGCACGAACGGGCGTGCGGCATCATGGACCAGCACGCGCGTCGCGCCGTCCAGCACCGCAAGGCACGCCGCGACGCTGTCGCGCCGCTCGGTGCCGCCGATCACGTACTCGGCCTCGGGAACGGCGGCGCGCAGCAGCGCCTCCTGACCCGGCGCGATCGCGACCAGCACGCGGTCGATCGCAGGATGCGCGGCAAGTGCTTCGTAGCTCCAGGCCAGCATCGCGCGACCGGCGAGCACGGCGAATTGCTTGGGGAGGGCACTGCCGCTGCGGGAGCCGGTGCCGGCGGCGACGATCAGGGCGGCCGTGGTCATCCGCGCGCCCTAGAGCAGGTTGCCGGGGATGGGAATGCCGCCGCTACCTTCCGCCGCCCTGGCCGCGTCGGCAGGGGGGACCGCGGCAACCTTGCCAGAATCACCGCTGTCGTCTATCTGCCCGTTTTTCAGGCAGCTTCCGAAACCCATGCTTCGACCTATCCAGATCGGCGATGTGACGATCGACGAACCCGTCGTACTCGCACCGATGACCGGCGTGACCGACCAGCCGTTCCGCACGCTGGTGCGGCGCTATGGTTCGGGGCTGAACGTCACCGAGATGATCGCCAGCCAGGCCGCGATCCGCGAGACGCGGCAGTCGATCCAGAAAGCGGCGTGGCACCTTTCCGAAGAGCCGGTGTCGATGCAGCTGGTCGGCTGCACCCCCTATGAGATGGGCGAGGCCGCAAAGCTGGCGCGCGACAAGGGCGCGGCGATCATCGACATCAACATGGGCTGCCCGGTGCGGAAGGTGACGAACGGCGATGCCGGGTCGGCGCTGATGCGCGACCTGGGGCTCGCCACGCAGTTGATCGAGGCGATCGTGAAGGCGGTCGACGCGCCGGTGACGCTGAAGATGCGGATGGGTTGGTGCCACGACAGCCTGAACGCGCCGGAACTGGCACGGATCGCGGAGGATCTCGGCATCCGCATGGTCACCGTCCATGGTCGCACGCGCAACCAGATGTACAAGGGTACGGCCGACTGGCGCTTCATCCGCACCGTCAAGGACGCGGTGTCGATCCCGGTCATCGCCAATGGCGACATCTGCTCGGTCGAGGATGCGGAGGTCGCGCTGGAGCAATCCGGCGCCGACGGGATCATGATCGGGCGCGGCGCCTATGGCCGCCCGTGGTTGCTGGCACAGGTGATGCACTGGCTGCGCACCGGTGAGCGGATGCCCGACCCCTCGCTGGACGAGCAATATCGCGTCATCGCCGAACATTATGACGCGATGCTGGAGCATTACGGCACGTTCACCGGCGTCAACATGGCGCGCAAGCATATCGGCTGGTATACCAAGGGGCTGAACGGGTCGGCGGAGTTCCGCAACCGCGTCAATCAGGAACCGGACGCGGCGCGCGTGAAGGCGATGCTTTCCGAATTCTACGCGCCCTACCGGCTGAACGAAGCGGCGTGATGCTGTCGCCGCGTGGCACCGTCGCAGGCCCGGATGCGGCGGAGTTGCTGGCGGCGCTGCCGGTGGCGGTGCTGGTCGTCGATGCCGAGGACCGGATCGCGCGGGTCAATGCCGAGTGCGAGACGCTGCTGAACCTGTCGGAGCGGGCGCTGGTCGGCCAGCCGCTGGCGGCGGTGCTCGACTTCCCCGACGCCGCGGGGCGGCGCGACGCACATGCCTTCGCGATCTTCGACGCCGCGGTGGAGACGTCGCGCGGGGTACGGCTGCGCGTCGACCTGGTCGAGGCGGCGGTGGTCGATCATCCCGGCTGGCGCGCGATCACGCTCCACAATGCCGGCGCGTCGCGGCGGCTGGGCGTGTCGACCGAGCGCGCGGCGGCGGCGCGTGCCGCGGTGGGCGCGGCAGCGATGCTGGCGCACGAGATCAAGAACCCGCTGTCCAGCATTCGCGGTGCCGCGCAGCTGATCGCCGACGGCGTCGACGTCGCCGGGCTGACGCAGCTGATGATCGCCGAGGTCGACCGGGTCGCGGCGCTGATCGATCATATGGAGGATTTCACGGACACCCGTCCGCGCGAGGTGACGGCGATGAACATCTACCCGTTGCTGGCGCATGCCCGCGGCGTCGCGCTGGCCGGGTTTGCGCGCGGGATCGCGATCGAGGAGCGCTACGACCCGTCGCTGCCGCAGGCGCTGGGGAATAGCGATTCGCTGCTGCAAGTGATCGTGAACCTGCTCAAGAATGCCGCTGCGGCGCTGGGCGAGCGCGGCGAGCGGACGATCACGCTGGCCACCGCGTATCGGCATGGCGTGACCGTGGCGGCGGGCAAGGGGCGCGGGCGAACCCCGCTGCCGATCGAGATCTGCGTCATCGACAGCGGCCCCGGCGCGCCGGCCGATATCGCGGATCACCTCTTCGATCCGTTCGTGTCCGGGCGGCCCGAGGGCAAGGGGCTGGGGCTGGCACTGGTCGACAAGCTGGTGCGCGACATGGGCGGGATCGTGCAATATTCGCGCGAGGGCACGCCCCACCAGACCGTTTTTCGCATCCTGCTGCCGCGGGCGCGCACATGACGCGCGTGCTGCTGGTCGACGACGACGACGCGATCCGCACCGTCGTCGCGCATGCGCTGCGCCGCGCAGGGCACGAGGTGCGTACCGCCGCCAGCCTTGCCGAGCTGCGCCGCGAGCTGGCGGGCGATACGCCCGACGTGCTGCTGACCGATGTCGTGTTGCCGGACGGGGACGGGATCGAGAACGTGGCGCAGGTGCTCGCCGCGCATCCGGAGCTGCCGGTGATCGTGCTGTCGGCGCGCAATACGCTGACCACCGCCGTGCGCGCGACCGAGGCGGGTGCGTATGACTATCTGCCCAAGCCGTTCGACCTGGACACACTGACGCGCACCGTCGCCGCCGCGCTGGCACGGCGTAGCGGAGTGAGCGAGGCGCAGGCGACCGACGAGGACCCGTCGCTGCCGCTGATCGGGCGCTCGCCTGCGATGCAGGACGTGTACCGGGTGATCGCGCGCGTCGTCTCCAACGACCTGACCGTGCTGGTGTCGGGCGAGTCGGGGACGGGCAAGGAACTGGTCGCGCGCGCGATCCACGACCTCGGTCAGCGCCGCGCTGCGCCGTTCGTGCCGATCAACATGGCCGCCATCCCGCGCGAACTGATCGAGGCCGAGCTGTTCGGGCACGAACGCGGCGCGTTCACCGGCGCGGCGCAGCGCAACGCCGGACGGTTCGAGCAGGCGGCGGGCGGCACGTTGTTCCTCGACGAGATCGGCGACATGCCGATCGAGGCGCAGACGCGGCTGCTGCGCGTGCTGCAATCGGGCGAGTTCACGACCGTCGGCGGTGCGCGGACGATCCGCGCCGACGTCCGCATCGTCGCCGCCACGAACCGCGACCTGCAACAGGCGGTCGCCGGCGGGCAGTTCCGCGAGGATCTCTATTATCGACTGAACGTCGTCCCGATCGCACTGCCGGCGCTGCGCGAGCGGCGTGGCGACGTGGCCGAACTGGCGCGGCACTTCCTCGATCGCGCCGGCGCCGAGGGGCTGCCGCGCAAGACGCTCGACGCTGCGGCGGTCGCAGTGCTGGAGGCGCACGACTGGCCCGGCAACGTCCGCGAGCTGGAGAACCTGATGCGCCGGCTCGCGGCACTGTCGCGTGACGATCGTATCGGCGCGGCGGAGGTGCAGGCGACGATCGGTGGCGCCGGGACGGCCGAGGCGGCGCCCGATCCGGGGATCGAGGCGGCGGTGCGCGCGATGATCGAGCGGCTGGCGCGGCAGGAACCGCGCGCGCTCGACGACGGCTCGCTCTATGCGCGGATCATCGGCGAGGTCGAGCGTCCGCTGATCGAGGCGATGTTGGCGCGGCATGGCGGCAATCAGCTGCGGGCGGCGCGCGCGATCGGGCTGAACCGTAATACGCTGCGCAAGCGACTGGATATGCTCGGGATCGACATCGGAGCGCGCCAGGAGGGGCTTGACGGCTGAGCGGCAGGCGGAGCGTCGTACGCGATATGACGAGCCCGCCGGGGATGGCCTCCCGTCAAATATGTGTTTTCCATGCAACACTGATGCTGTAGCGAAGAGGGGATGTTCGCAGGAGTGACTTCCTCCTCCTCTTTGCCGCCGGGGGCGGGCCGCCGGTTCGGCGTGACCCCGGCGCTCGAGTCGATGGTGCTGGCCACCGCCGTCGCGGTGGCGCTCGGCAGCTATTTCGCGTTGCGTGGCGAAGGCGATCCGGGGCGGCTGATCGAACCGCCGCTGGTCGCATCGCTGCTCGTCGCCAATCTCGTCGCCGGGATCGCGCTGATGATGCTGCTCGGGCGGCGGATCGCGCTCAGCCGCGCGGCGCGTTCGCCGGTCGGGGCGGGCGGGCGGTTGCACGTCCGGCTGGTGCTGCTGTTCTCGCTGGTCGCCGCGGTCCCGGCGCTGCTGGTGACGATCTTCGCCTCGCTGCTGTTCCAATATGGCGTGCAATTCTGGTATTCGGACCGCGCACGCGGCATGTTCGAGAATGCGGCGTCGATCGCGCAGGAAAGCTATCGCCAGGAAGTCGATCGCGTGTCGCGGGCCGCAATCGTGATGGCCGGCGATCTGGCCGATTACCTGCGCGACACGCCGATCGACAGCGAGAAGTTCCAGGTCGGGCTGGTCAAGCAGGTCTATTACCGCAACCTGTCCGAGGTGCTGATCGTGCAGCGCGGCGAGGACGGCGAGTTGCGGACGCTGGCGTTCGTCAATCCGTACGAGGTCGACCTGAAGGGCTTCATCAAGCCCGACATGCTGCAGCGGCTGGATGCCGGAGCCAGCGCGGTGGTGGTGCGCGTCGCCAACCGCACCGGAACGGTGACGAAGCTGGACTACGGGCCGCGCACCTACCTCTACACGGCGCGCGTCATCGACGAATCGGTCGAGACGCAGATGAACCGCGGCAATGCGGTGCTCGGCGATTACCGACAGTTGATCGCGCGCGCGCGCTCGCTGCAACTCCGCTTCAACGCCGCGCTGCTGATCGTGTCGCTGCTGATCGTCGGGGTGGCGGTGTGGATCGCGCTGACCGTCGCCGATCGCCTCGTCCGCCCGGTCGGCGAGTTGGTCGATGCCGCCCGCCGGGTCGAGGGCGGCGACCTGTCGGCGCGCGTGCCCGAGACGCTGGAGCGCGACGAGATCGGCACGCTTTCTACCGCGTTCAACAGCATGACCGCGCGACTGGTGGCGCAGAACACCGCACTCGTCACCGCGAACGCGCAGCTCGACAGCCGCCGCGCGCTGATCGAGGCGGTGATGTCGGGCGTGTCGGCGGGCGTGATCTCGATCGACGCCAAGGATCGCACGATCCGCCTCATCAACAGTTCGGCGCAAACGCTGATGGGACTGGCGGAGCCGCCGGTCGGCCTGAAGCTGCACGACGTCGCGCCGGAACTGGACGCACTGCTCGACCAGCCGGGGCGCGAGGCGGCGGTGCAGCTGAACGTGCAGGGCGAGATGCGCACCTTTGCGGCGCGGATCGCACGGGACGGCAGCGGCCCGATCATCACCTTCGACGATATCACGCAGCAGCTGACCGACCAGCGCCGCGCCGCGTGGGCGGATGTCGCGCGCCGCATCGCGCACGAGATCAAGAATCCGCTCACCCCGATCCAGCTCGCTGCCGAGCGGTTGCAGCGTCGCTATGGCAGCAAGATCGATGCGGGCGACACGACTTTCGCGCGGCTGACCGACACGATCGTCCGGCAAGTCGGCGACCTGCGTCGCATGGTCGACGAATTCTCCTCCTTCGCGCGGATGCCCAAGCCGGTGTTCCGCGAGGAGTCGCTGGTCGATATCGCCCGCCAGACGATGTTCCTCCATGAGGTAGCGCACCCCGGCATCCGCTTCGTGCTCGACCACGACGATCCCGCGCCGTCGCTGGTGTGCGATCGTCGCCAGCTTGGCCAGGCGCTGACCAACATCGTCAAGAACGCGGTCGAGGCCGTCGAGGAAGCCGATGCCAGCGAGGGCAGCATCACCATGACGCTGTCGCAGGCCGTGGACCGCGTCACGATCGCGGTCGCCGACACCGGCGTCGGCCTGCCGCTGGAGCGCGACCGGATCGTCGAACCCTATATGACGACGCGCGCGCGCGGCACCGGCCTGGGCCTCGCGATCGTCAAGAAGATCGTCGAGGAGCATTTCGGCGCGATGACCTTCGCCGATCGCCCCGGCGGGGGCACGATCGTCACGCTTTCGTTCGACACCGTACCGCTGGCGGCGCTCGCCAGCGACGACCATCTCCCTTCCCACGACGACGATCGCACGATCGCGGCGTTGACCAGAAATCGGATCTGATCCCATGGCGATCGACATCCTCGTCGTCGACGACGAACTCGACATCCGCGAACTCGTGGCCGGCGTGCTGGAAGACGAGGGCTATGACACACGCATGGCCGGCGACAGCGACTCCGCGCTGGAGGCGATCGCGACGCGCCGCCCCAGCCTCGTGCTGCTGGACGTCTGGCTGCAAGGGTCGCGGCTCGACGGGCTGGACCTGCTGGGCGAGATCAAGCGCCGCGATCCGTCGATCCCGGTGCTGGTGATCTCCGGCCACGGCACGCTCGACACCGCCGTGGCCGCGATCCGGAAAGGCGCGGCGGACTTCATCGAGAAGCCGTTCCAGGCCGAGCGCCTGCTGCTGATGGTCGAGCGCGCGACCGAGACCGAGCGGTTGCGCGCCGAGGTGAAGTCGCTGCGCGCCGCCAGCGGACGCGGCACCGACCTGACCGGCAGTTCGACGTCGGTCAATGCGGTGCGCGCGACGCTGAAGCGTGTCGCCGCAACCGGCAGCCGCGTGCTCATCATGGGCCCGGCCGGGGTCGGCAAGGAAGTGGCGGCCCGCCTGCTCCACGGCTGGAGCCAGCGCGCGCACGCCAACTTCGTGATCGCCAGCACCGCCGGGATGAATCCGGAGCGGATCGAGGAGGAGTTGTTCGGCGTAGAGGAGAGCGGCGACCTCGTACGCACCGGCCTGCTCGAACAGGCGCACGGCGGCACGTTGTTCCTCGACGAAATCGCGGACATGCCTTCCGCGACGCAGGCGCGTATCCTGCGCGTGCTGACCGACCAGAGCTTCACACGGGTCGGCGGCACGCGCGTCGTCAAGGTCGACGTCCGCGTCGTCTCCGCTACCGCTCGCGACCTGAGCACCGAGATCGCCGAAGGACGTTTCCGCGAGGATCTCTACTACCGGCTCAACGTGGTGCCGGTGACGATCCCGCCACTCGCCGAGCGCCGCGAGGACATCCCGGCGCTGGTCGAGCATTTCGTCGCGCATTATGCTGCCGAACGTCGCGTGCCGCCGCCCGAGATCGCCACCGACGCGCTGGTCGCGCTGCAATCCTACGAATGGCCGGGCAACGTTCGCGAACTGCGCAACGTGGTGGAGCGCACGATCATCCTGACGCCCGGCGACCGGATCGGACGGATCGACCTGGACCTGCTCCCCGCCGAAGTGCTGGGCACGCAGGATGCCGGCACGGGAGCGAGCGCGATCATGGGCGCGCCCTTGCGCGAGGCGCGCGAAACGTTCGAGCGCGAGTATCTGCGCGTGCAGATCCGGCGTTTTTCCGGGAATATTTCGCGCACGGCGAGCTTCATCGGAATGGAGCGCTCGGCGCTGCACCGGAAACTGAAGCTGCTGGGCATTACCGAGACACGCGAGGAGTGACCGGCGGCGGGGCGAGCCCGTTCCGGCCGCTCGCCGCGCGGCCGCCGTCATTGCGAGCGTAGCAAGGCAGCCCGGTCCCGGACCATGGCGCGCTGGATTGCATCGCTATGCTCGCAGTGACCGAGCGGGCTGCATCGCCGCAACCGCCACCGCATCGATGGACCTGGCCGCGGTCGAGACGATGACGCTTCACCTTCCGCGAACTTTGTCGATTTCGCGCCGGTCCGCGCGCCGGAACGCGCCCGCGCATCTGGACGCCGGCCACCCGGAACCCTAACTTGGTGGCGTCGCTTTTCATGTGACGCTCTACCGACGCCGGCAACGGCGCACCTCGCGGGGAACCTCCCGCCAAAAACAAGGACACGCTTTCCATGGCCGACAAGCAGACGTCGCTGCAGGACCTGTTCCTCAATGCGCTCCGCAAGTCCAAGACGCCCGTCACCATGTTCCTCGTCAAGGGGGTCAAGCTCCAGGGTATCGTTACCTGGTTCGACAATTTTTCGGTGCTGCTCCGTCGCGACGGCCAGTCGCAGCTGATCTACAAGCACGCCATTTCGACGATCATGCCGGCAGGCCAGGTCGACGTTGCCGGGATCGTCGGGCAGATGGCCGAGAATACCCGCAAGCAACCGCTGTTGCAGGATATCTTCCTGACCGCCGTCCGCAAGTCGGAAGATCCGGTGACGATGTTCCTCGTGAACGGCGTGATGTTGCAGGGTGCGATCGCCGGATTCGATCTGTTCTGCATGTTGCTCCAGCGCGACGGCATGGCGCAGCTGGTCTACAAGCATGCGGTGTCGACGATCCAGCCGTCGCGTCCGCTGAACCTGTCCGGTGACGACGGCGACGACGAGTCCGAGGACGAAGACGACGACGGGGAGGATTGATATCACGTCTGTAACCACGGGTTTCGAGCGCGATCGCGACGAATTCACGCGCGGCGCGCGTGCGGTCGTCGTGTATCCCGACCTTGGCGGATCGAGCCGCGACGCCGACGCACGGCTGGAAGAAACCGCCGGGCTTGCCGAGGCGATCGGCGTGGTCGTGGTCGACCGCGTCGCCTTGCGCATCCGCACGCCGCGCGCTGCGACGCTGATCGGTTCCGGGCAGATCGAGGAGCTGGCCGCACGTGCGCGGATGGAGGACGCCGGGTTGATCGTCATCGACGGCAACCTCACCCCGATCCAGCAGCGTAACCTGGAGACCGCGCTCGAAGCGAAGGTCATCGACCGCACCGGGCTGATCCTCGAGATCTTCGGCGAGCGCGCCGCAACCGCCGAGGGGCGGTTGCAGGTCGAACTCGCGCATCTCGATTATCAGTCGGGGCGGCTGGTGCGTAGCTGGACCCACCTCGAACGGCAGCGCGGCGGCTTCGGCTTCCTCGGCGGGCCGGGTGAGACGCAGATCGAGGCTGATCGCCGGCTGATCCGCGATCGCATGGCGCGGCTGCGGCGCGAGCTGGAGCAGGTGACGCGCACCCGCGGGCTGCACCGCGAGCGACGACAGCGCGCGCCGTGGCCGGTGATCGCGCTGGTTGGCTACACGAACGCAGGGAAGTCGACACTTTTCAACCGCTTGACCGGCGCGCAGGTGATGGCGGAGGACCTGCTGTTCGCGACGCTCGACCCGACGTTGCGTCAGATCAGCTTGCCGGGGATCGACAAGGCGATCCTGTCCGACACGGTCGGCTTCGTTTCCGAACTGCCGACACAGCTGGTCGCGGCGTTCAAGGCCACGCTGGAAGAGGTCGTGTCCGCCGACCTGCTGATCCACGTTCGCGATGTCGCACATCCCGACAGCGCCGCACAGAAGGCGGATGTCGAGGCAGTGCTGGCCGAGGTCGGCGTCACTGAGGAGACGCCGGTGATCGAGGCATGGAACAAGCTTGACCTGATCGACGGCGAGGAACGCGAGGACCTGACGGTCGAGGCGGAGCGCCGCGACGACGTTGTGGCGATCTCTGCGCTGACCGGCGAAGGCGTCGACGCGCTGGTCCGGCATATCGGGGACCTGCTGACGCAGGGGCACCAGCGTTATGCGCTGACGCTCGACGCCGGCGACGGCGCGGCGGCGGCGTGGCTGCACGCGCATGGCGAGGTGCTGGGGCAGGAGGTCGATGACGACCGCGTCGTCTACGAAGTGCGAATGTCGCCTGCCGACCACGAGCGCTTCCTGCTGCGTGGGGAGTGACGTAGGCGGGGTCGGGGTCGCCGCTTCGTCGCCCCGGGCTTGATCCGGAACCCGCCCGTCGACTGGCGACGGGCGGGGCGTCGGCGCGAGGCCGGACCCGGCGATCCGTCGGGAGAGGTTACGCGGGTGACGGGGACGTTTCGGACGCCTTCACGCCCGCCCAAAGCGCCTCTTTCTCGTCCAGCGTCATTTCCGCAAAGGCCACCCCGGCGGCGTCTTCCATCGCCCGGAAACGCCGTTCGAATTTGGCGGTCGCGGTCCGTAGCGCGGCTTCCGGATCGACGTCGTGGTGACGCGCCCAGTTGACGGTCGCGAACAGCAGGTCGCCGATCTCGTCGGCCACTTCGGCGGGCGTGGTCGCCGCCTCGACCTCGGCGAGTTCCTCGTCGATCTTGGCGCGCGGCCCGGCGGCGTCGGGCCAGTCGAAGCCGACGCGCGCCGCCCGCTTCTGAAGCTTCTCGGCGCGCAACAACGCGGGCAGCGCGACCGCGACGCCGTCCAGCATGCTGTCGGCACCCCTGGCGGCACGCTCCTGAGCTTTCACCTCTTCCCAGCGGTGGTGTCCGCCTTCCTTCTCATCGCCGAAGATGTGCGGGTGGCGGCGCTCCATCTTGTCGCTGATCGCCGCGACGACGTCGGTGAAGGCGAACGCGCCCTGTTCCTCGGCGATGCGGGCGTGGAACACGACCTGGAGCAGCAGGTCGCCGAGTTCGTCCTTCAGCTCGGCAAGGTCATCGCGAGCGATCGCGTCGGCGACTTCATAGGCTTCCTCGATCGTGTAGGGTGCGATCGTGGCGAAGGTTTGCTCCCGGTCCCACTCGCACCCGTCCGGCCCGCGCAAGCGCGCCATGATGGAGATCAGCCGCTCGATCATTCCCGTTCCTTCTTCGTCACGGGCGCTATGGCAGCGCCGCACGCCTGTGCTGGTGGCGGCGACGAGGCGATCGCGCAACCGCCTCCATCGCAATCACCGCCACTTCCGGCCGCGACCGATACCCGCGCCGCACCGTGGTTGTTGCGATAGAACAGGTCCGGCAACAGCGGCGCGGCGACGTCGTTGAGCGCGAGGTAAAGACGACCCCCGTGACCCGGCGCGACGAAGCTGCCGCGATAGGTATTGCCGCCCGACCAGCGCAGGTCGAGCGGATCGACGCGCACCTTCGCGCCGTCGCCAGTGGTGTCCTGCGCGTCGGGGCGGCGGAGGATCACGAGCGGCTTGAGCCAGTTCGCCCCGGTCACGCGTCGATGGAAACGGAACGGCAGCAGCCGCCACCCACCGGTGGTGACACCCATCGCAGGATCGGCTGGCAGTGCAGCGTCGCACCATTGCCGCGTCATCTGCACCGTCACGACGTAGCGCGTGCCGGGTACAGCATCCTGCCGCAGATCGGTGCAGGGCCGATCCGGCGCAAAGGCGATCCACGCGCCGGGGATCGCCGGGGTATCGCCGGGATCGCGGCAGAGCGTACCGTCGCGCTCGGCCGTTGCCAGCCACACCTGCGTCGGCAGCGCGCCGGGCACGGCGAACAGCGTAAGGAGCAGCACAAGCGCCGCCGCGGTCGGCAATGCCTGCCATTTCACGAAACGCAGCACGGCCAGATAGATCGGCGAGCGGCGGATCACGCGCGCCACGCCGCCGCGATCGGGAAGCGGCGCCGCGCCGTGCAGCACGCTCGCCCATGCCGCGGCGGAACGCGCCCGGATCGCTCGCTCCAGTCGCCCACCGAACACCATCAGCGCCACCAGCAACGCAAGCAGCACACTGGCGGTCACGGGTTGTGCGGCATAGCGATCGACCCACGGCGCGACCGCACCGGGCAGGATCGCCTTCAACGGACTGAACAGCCCCGGCAAGATGCAGCGCGCGTCGTCGCAAAGCCGCTCCATGCCGAGCGGCGCGTTCCACAGCGGCATCGAGGCAAGCATCGCCGTGGCGAGGATTGTGGCGAAATAGACGACGCGCCGCCACCAGACGCGATCCCAGATCCGTGGCATCGTCGTCGCGCGCGCTGCCGCTCCTGCAGGGTCGAGCAGCACTCGTCGCTCGACGTTCGACAGCAAGGGCACCACCGCCCCGGGCGCGACCTGCACGGCCTGCGCCGCATCCGCGCCGCTGGCCGGTTGCGGCGCGTTCTCGCCGGCGCGTTGCGGCGGGTGGATCTCGAACGTCGGCGGGATCGCAACCGGCGCGTAGCGATCGGTGCCGCGGACGATCCGCGCCAGCACGCTTTCGTGGATACGTGCCGCGGTCAGCAGCCCGCGCTCACGCGGCCAGGCGGCACGCGTCTCCGCAGCCGGCGGGTCGAGCAAGGCGTCGATGCGGCGCGGCTGGTAGCGATAATAGCGGCCAAACCCTGCGCGGCTGTCGTGGATCGGCCCGGCGCTGTTGGCCAGTGCGCGGTGGCGATCGGTGATGACGTCGAGCGTGCGCAGCCCCGCCGCGCGTGCTTCCTCCAGCATCCACAGCAGCGAAACGTAGCTGAGGCTTTCGTCGGGATAACCGCCGCCGACATCGGCGTGCATGCCGGTGAACCAGAACTGGCGCAGGCGATCGGGCGGCGCCTTGCCGCGGGCGACCAGCGCTTCCTCCGCGACTTCGTCCCACACGAGTGGCTGGAACGCGTCGCGCTCGTCGTCGAGCGCCAGCGCGTGGCGGGCGCGGCCGACGCGCTTGTTGAGCGCGTAATTGGGCATAGACAGCGCGTAGAACCAGTCGTCGATCGCGCGCGTGATCTCGGCGATCGGGCCGCCATACGCCGCGACAGTGTCCCATACTCCGACGAAGCGGATGTCGGGTCGTCGGTTGCGCCGCAACGAATAACGGTCCTCGGGCTGTCGCAAGGTCCGGATCACGGCATTGCGCGCCGACCGCCACGCCTTCGTCGGCCATTGCAATCGCCGCGGCAGATAGCGGCGACGATAGGCGCGCCACGCATCGGCGGTGCCGCGCTCCAGCATCGCCTCGGTGGCGGCCGGCACCAGCCCCTGCGATGCGATCAGCGCGATCACCAGCCGGATCGTGAACGCGCCGCGGCTGAACCCGAAGGCGTAGATCGTGTCACCCGGTGCGTGGTTGCGGCACACGAAGCGATAGAGATCCAGCACGTTGCGCTTCAGCCCGAAGCCGAACACCCCGCCCAGCAACGCCAGCGGCCGGAATGAGGACGTTCCGACGCCATCGTCATAGACGGCGATCTGCGGGCGCAGGCCGGGCGGTGGCGGACCAAGATCGGCGGCCTCGTACATCCGCCAGACGTTGGTCTTGAACAGCTTGCCGCTGCTGTTGCCGGTGCCGTCGGAGAATAGCAGGATCGATTTGCCCGACCGCGGTCCCGGTGGCGTGGCGGTGCTGCTTGGCCCCGGCATCTTCATCCTCTCCCCGGCTATGCGCGCGATGCTGCGCCGATCGATGGGGTCAGGCAAGCCGCAGGTGCGCTACCGCTTGCCGCGCCAGCGCAGCGATCGGGCGTTCAAGGTGGTGAGGTCGGCCGTACCGGCCGCGACCTGCTCGCCGAGCGCGCTCGCGGCGTCGAGGATTGCATCGGCGGCGTGCGCATAGGCGGGGCGCCCGGCGATATGATCGTACCAGCGCCCGCCGCAGGCATGGTCGAGCAGGATGCGCTGGAAGCAATGGTCGGCGCGGACCGGCCAGTCGCGTGCGGCGGCGAGCGCGGGCAGCGTCTCGCGGGTGAGCGCGAGCCAGTGCCGTTCGCGCTCACCGCGCGAGGTCATTTGCCGATCAGGACGTCGCTGGCCTTCACGATCACCGTCACGGCGTCACAGGTCGCGAGCCCGGGGCCGGCGATCACTGCCTCGGTAATCAAGGCAGCGATCGGCCCGTTGCCGTTGTCGACCTTCCCGGTGCCGTTCACCGCGCTGGGGTGATCGCGGTCACGGTGCCGGCGATCTGGTTGCGGGCGCTGATCTTCATGGCAGACTTTCTCGTCAGGGAGGGCGGGTCCGCGGGCAGCGCTTCTTACCGCGCGGCCCGCGAACCTGCCCGCCGGGCATTTACAACCAGGTTGCGCCTAGATGTGGATCGGCTTGCCCTGCACCGCCATCGCCGCTTCCTTGATCGCTTCCGAATGCGTCGGATGCGCATGGCAGGTGTAGGCGATGTCCTCGCTGGTCGCGCCGAATTCCATCGCCTGCGCGGCCTGCGCGATCATCGTGCCCGCCACGCTGGCGATGCACCATACGCCCAACACCCGATCGGTTTTCGCATCGGAAATGACCTTCACCAGCCCGTCGGGCTCGTGGTTGGTCTTCGCGCGGCTGTTGGCCATCATCGGGAACTTGCCGACCTTGATCTCGCCCCGCTCGCGCGCGGCTTCCTCGGTCAGCCCGACGCCCGCCACTTCCGGCCAGGTATAGACGACCAACGGGATGATATCGTGGTTGATGATGCCATGCTGGCCGGCGATGTTCTCGGCCACCGCAATGCCTTCGTCCTCCGCCTTGTGCGCCAGCATCGGGCCGGGAACGACGTCGCCGATCGCCCACACGCCATCCGCCCCGGTGCGGAAATCGTGGTCGATCTCGATCTGCCCGCGCTGGTTTGTCGACAGCCCGGCAGCCTCGAGGTTCAGCCCGTCGGTGTTCGGCCGACGCCCGATCGACACCAGCACATGGCTGGCCTCGATCGTCGTCGCTTCGCCGCCCTGCGCCGGCTCGACCGTCAGCACCGCCTTATCGCCCTCGACCGCGACCTTCGTCACCTTGGTCGACAGCTGGAATTCGATGCCTTGCTTCTTGAAGATCTTGTTCGATTCCTTGCGGATGTCGCCATCGAACCCGGGCAGGATCTGGTCGAGATACTCGACGCAGGTCACCTTCGCGCCCAACCGGCGCCATACCGAACCCAGCTCCAGCCCGATCACGCCGCCGCCGATCACCACCAGATGGTCCGGCACGGTCGGCAGGTCCAGCGCGCCGGTCGAGTCGACGATCACCTTCTGGTCGATCTCGACACCGGGCAGCGGCGTGACGCTTGAACCGGTCGCGATCACGATGTTCTTCGCGGTGACGGTCTGGCCTGCGACGTCGACGCTGTGCGCGTCCTTGAACGCGGCGCGGCCCTTCAGCCACGTCACCTTGTTCTTCTTGAAGAGATATTCGATGCCGCCGGTCAGTTGCTTCACCGCATCGCGGCGTTGGCCGTGCATGGTGTCGAGGTCGAGCTCGACCGTCGTCTTGATCCCCAGCTTCGCCATCGTGCCGTTGGCGGCGTGGTCGTACAGCTCGGATGCGTGGAGCAACGCCTTCGACGGAATGCAGCCGACGTTGAGGCAGGTTCCGCCCAGCGTCTCGCGGCTCTCCGCGCAGGCGGTACGCAGCCCGAGCTGCGCGGCGCGGATCGCGGCCACGTACCCGCCAGGGCCGGCGCCAATCACGAGGACGTCATAGTCGTATTGCTGTTCGTCAGCCATTTCCATGCCTCCACCGCGGCGTGCGCCACGGTCCAGTTACGGGCCGGATATGGTAAGCGCCGCGCCCGGTTACATCTGCCGTCACGCTCCGGCGCGGGCACCAGCCCGAACCGGAGCGTCAAGGCGCCTTACAGGTCGATCAGGATGCGCGTCGGATCCTCGATCGCATTCTTCAGCGCGACCAGGAAGGTCACCGCTTCGCGACCATCGATCAGGCGGTGGTCGTAGCTCAGCGCCAGGTACATCATCGGGCGTACCACGACCTGTTCGTCCCGCACGACCGGACGCTCCTCGATACGGTGCAGGCCCAGCACCGCCGACTGCGGCGGGTTGATGATCGGCGTCGACATCAGCGAGCCGAACACGCCGCCGTTCGAGATCGTGAAAGTGCCGCCCTTCATCTCGTCCATCTTCAGCGTGCCATCCTTCGCGCGCTTGCCGAAGTCGCCGATCGTCTTCTCGATCCCGGCGACCGACAGGTCCTGGGCATCGCGGATCACCGGCACGACCAGCCCGTTCGGCGCGCTGACCGCGACCGAGATGTCGGCGTAATCGTGATAGACGATCTCGTCGCCCTCGATGCTGGCGTTGACGGACGGAATGTCCTTCAGCGCCATCGTCGCTGCCTTCACGAAGAAGCCCATGAAGCCCAGCCGAACGCCGTGCTTCTTCTCGAACAGGTCCTTGTACTTGGCGCGCGCCTCGATCACTGCGGTCATGTCGACGTCGTTGAACGTCGTCAGCATCGCGGCGCTGTTCTGCGCTTCCTTCAATCGCTTGGCGATCGTCTGGCGCAGGCGCGTCATCTTAACGCGCTCTTCCTTGCGCCCACCCGACGAAGCCGGGACGGGGGCAGGGGCGGCCGGGGGCGCCGCAGCGACCGGCTTGCTGGAAGCGGCGGCGGCGACGTCTTCCTTGGTCAGGCGGCCGTCCTTGCCGGTGCCCTTGACCGTCGAGGGATCGACCCCGTGCTCAAGGACCGCGCGACGGACCGATGGGGACAGTGCAGCGGCGGCGTCGCCCTGCGCCGTGGGGGCCGGCGCGGCGGCAGGCGCTTCGGTAACCGCAGGCTGCGGTGCCGCGCTCTTGGCGGGCGCGCCGTCACCGCTCTCGATCGTGGCGATCAGCGCGCCGACCTCGACGGTGTCGCCGACCTTCACCGCATGCTGCCCCATGACGCCGGCGACCGGCGAGGGCACCTCGACCGAGACCTTGTCGGTCTCGAGGCTGGCGATCGGCTCGTCGGCGGCGACCGGGTCGCCGGGCTGCTTCAGCCATTCGCCGACCGTCGCTTCGGTGATCGATTCGCCCAGCGTGGGGACCAGAACTTCGGTTGCCATCTCTAACCTCGTCGTCGCGGCCGTGGCCGATAAGTGTCGTTAGCAGATCCCGGCCGGGGCCGGGACCGGTTCATGCGGTCGGGGCCGCGGCCTTCTTGGTCGTCTCGGCTTCACGCGTGCGGCGGATCTCGTCGCGTACGTTGTGCCCCAGCGCGTCTGCGATCAGCGCGCCCTGTTCGGCCTGGTGGCGCTTCATCAGCCCGGTGGCGGGCGAGGCCGCCGCCGTCCGTCCGGCATAGCGCGGACGCGACACGCGTGCCCTGGCCATGCCGAGCGCTTCCTCGACGAACGGCTCGACGAAGGACCAATAGCCGTTGTTCTTCGGCTCTTCCTGCGCCCAGATGACCTCTTCCAGGTTGGTCATCCGCGCGATGCGCTCGGCCAGCGCGTCGGTGGGGAATGGGTAAAGCTGTTCGACCCGGACGATCTGCGTGTTGCGGTCGCCCGCGGCGTCGCGCGCCTCGATCAGGTCGTAGGCGACCTTGCCGGTGCACAGCACCAGCCGCCTGGTCTCGGCATCCGCCGGCGCCGACGGATCGGACAGGAGGCGGCGGAAGTGCGAGTCGCCCAGGAAATCCGCGGTGCTGCTGACCGCCATCTTGTGGCGGAGCAGCGACTTGGGCGTGAACACGACCAGCGGCTTGCGGAAGTTGCGGTGCATCTGCCGGCGTAGCAGGTGGTAATAATTGGCCGGCGTGGTGCAGTTCGCGACCTGCATGTTGTCGCCCGCGCACAATTGCAGGAAGCGCTCGGGGCGCGCCGAGCTGTGCTCCGGCCCCTGGCCCTCGTATCCGTGCGGCAGCAACATCACCAAGCCGTTGGCGCGCAGCCACTTGGCCTCGCCCGACGCGATGAACTGATCGATCATGATCTGCGCGCCGTTGACGAAATCGCCGAACTGCGCCTCCCACATCACCAGCGTCTTCGGGTCGGCGAGCGCATAGCCATATTCGAAGCCAAGCACGCCATATTCGCTGAGCGGGCTATCGAGCACCTCGAAGCTGCCATGCGGGACGGTCCACAATGGCACGTACTTGTGCTCGTCATTCTGGTCGACCCACACCGCATGACGTTGCGAGAAGGTGCCGCGGCCCGAATCCTGGCCGGACAGGCGCACGCCGTAACCCTCGTGAAGCAGCGAGCCGAACGCCAGCGCCTCGCCGGTCGACCAGTCGAAGTTGCTGCCGCTCTCGAACATCTGGCGCTTCGCGTCGAGCACGCGCGCCAGCGTCTTGTGGATCGCGATGCTGTCGGGAACGGTGGTCAGCGTCCGACCGATCGAGTCGAACAGCTTCTGCTCGATCCCGGTCTCGACGCTGCGGCGCGCGCTTTCCGCGTCGGCGGGGGCGTGAAGCCCCGACCAGCGGCCGGCGAACCAATCCGCCTTGTTCGGCTTGTAGCTCGCGCCCGCCTCGAACTCGCCTTCCAGCCGCGTCGTGAACTGCTTCACGTTGTCGTCGACCCACGCCTGGTCGACGACGCCCTCGGCGATCAGCCGCTGGCTGTAGATCTGGCTGACCGGCGGATGCTCGCGAATCGCCTTGTACATCAGCGGCTGGGTGAAGCCGGGCTCGTCGCCCTCGTTGTGGCCGAAGCGGCGATAGCACCACATGTCGATCACGACGTCGCGGTGGAACTTCTGGCGGTATTCGATCGCGATCTTGGTCGCGAAGGTCACGGCTTCCGGATCGTCGCCGTTGACGTGGAAGATCGGCGCCTGGACGCCCTTGGCGACGTCCGACGGATAAGGCGACGAGCGCGCGAACTGCGGACTGGTCGTGAAGCCGATCTGGTTGTTGATGACGAAGTGGACGCAGCCGCCGGTGTTGTAGCCGCGGATGCCCGAGAAGCCGAAGCATTCCCAGACGATGCCCTGGCCGGCGAACGCCGCGTCACCGTGGATCAGCACCGGCAGCGAGCGGTCGTGCGTCTCGAGATCGCCCGCGATCGTCTGGATCGCGCGGATCTTGCCGAGCACGACGGGATCGGCCGCCTCGAGATGCGAAGGGTTGGCGACCAGCGACATATGGACGTGGTGGCCGTCGAACTCACGGTCGGTAGAGGTGCCGAGGTGGTACTTCACGTCACCCGAACCGCCGATGTCGTCCGGGTTGGCCGAGCCGCCGGCGAATTCGTGGAAGATGACGCGCAGCGGCTTGTTCATGACGTTGGCGAGCACGTTCAGGCGGCCGCGGTGCGCCATGCCGAACACGATCTCGCTGACGCCGGCCGCGCCGCCGTACTTGATGACGCTTTCCAGCGCAGGGATCATGCTCTCCCCGCCGTCGAGCCCGAAGCGCTTCGTGCCGACATATTTGCGGCCGAGGAACTTCTCCCACTGCTCGGCCTCGATCACCTTGTTCAGGATCGCCTTCTTGCCCTGCGTGGTGAACTCGACGCCCTTGTCCTTGCCTTCCATGCGCTCCTGGAGGAACTTGCGCTCCTCGACATCGGCGATGTGCATGTATTCGAGGCCGACGTTGCCGCAATAATTGGCACGCAGCGTGTCGACCAGCTCGCGGATCGTCGCCCATTGCAGGCCAAGCGTACCGCCGAGATAGACCGGGCGATCGATGTCCCCGTCGGAGAAGCCGTGATAATCGGTCTTCAGATCGGCCGGCAGCTCACGCGCCGACGACAGGCCGAGCGGATCGAGCTTGGCGGCGAGATGCCCGCGCACCCGGTAGGTGCGGATCAGCAGCTGCGCGCGGATCGAATCGGCCGCGGCCTTGACGATCTCGTCCTGCGAGGGGGCGGCGGCCGGCGTCGCGGGCGCAGGCTTGCCGCCCTTCGCCGGCTTCGGCGCCGGCTCCATCTGCGTCGGGTCGAGCCCGGCAGTCAGGTCGTCCGTGGTGGTCAGCGGCCAGCGCTTGTTGGTCCAGGACGGGGCTGCCATCGATCCCTCGAGCCCCTCGAAGAACGCGCGCCAGCCGGTGTCGACCGAATCGGGCGATTCCTTGAAGCGCGCATAGAGCGCGTCGATGAACGCGGGGCTGACGCCGCCGGCGATGTCGCTGAAATCCTGGCCTTCGTAGCCCATGTCACGCTTCCTCGACCGCCCGGCTTCGTTTCCTGTACGTCCCCCGGCAACGGCCGGGATCCAGAGCCACGAGCGGTCTGCCTGCCGCTCTGGATCCCGGCCGGTGGACCCCTGAAAAGTTTCGCTTCTCAGGTAAGTCCTGCGCCGGGATGACGTGGTATAGCAGTTACTTGTTCAGCACGCTCAGCAGAGTCGAGCCGAGCTCCGAGGGGCTTGCCGCCACCTTGATGCCCGCCGCTTCCATGGCCGCGATCTTGTCCTCGGCGCCGCCCTGACCGCCGGAGACGATCGCACCGGCATGGCCCATGCGACGCCCCGGAGGCGCGGTGCGGCCCGCGATGAAGCCGGCCATCGGCTTCTTGCGGCCGCGCTTGGCCTCGTCCTGCAGGAACTGCGCGGCCTCTTCTTCTGCCGAGCCGCCGATTTCGCCGATCATGATGATCGACTGCGTCGCCTCGTCGGCCAGGAACAGTTCCAGCACGTCGATGAAGTTGGTGCCGTTGACCGGATCGCCGCCGATGCCGACCGCGGTGGTCTGGCCGAGTCCGGCGTTCGAGGTCTGGAACACCGCCTCATAGGTCAGCGTGCCCGAGCGCGATACGACGCCGACCGAACCCTTCTTGAAGATGGTGCCCGGCATGATGCCGATCTTGCACTCGCCCGGCGTCAGCACGCCGGGGCAGTTCGGGCCGATCAGCCGCGACTTGCTGCCCGACAGCGCACGCTTCACGCGCACCATGTCGAGCACCGGGATGCCTTCGGTGATTGCGACGATCAGCGGCACCTCGGCGTCGATCGCCTCCAGGATCGAATCGGCGGCGAAGGGCGGCGGCACGTAGATGACGCTTGCGTTCGCACCGGTCGCGGCGACTGCCTCGTGCACGGTGTTGAAGTTGGGCAGGCCCAGCTCCTCGTGCATGGTGCCGCCCTTGCCGGGCGTCACGCCGCCGACCATCTGCGTGCCGTAGTCCAGCGCCGCCCTGGTGTGGAAGGTGCCGGTCTTGCCGGTCATCCCTTGCGTGATGACCTTGGTGTTCTTGTCGACGAGGATGCTCATTCGCGTTCCGTCCTTACCGCCCCGGCGTACGCCGGGTTCCAGTTGGGAAGGCGGTCATGGTTGCGCGATCCGATCGTAAAGGTCGTCCCATTCGGGATTGAGCCCCTCGATCTCCTGCAGCTTCCAGCTCCGCCTCCACTCCTTCATCTGCAGCTCGCGCTGCCGTGCGCCTTCGCAGCTATCATGCGCCTCGTACCAGACGAAAAGATGACAGCCGTGTGTCTTCGTAAACCCTTCGACGATGCCGGTGCGATGTTCCCATGCGCGTCTCGGCAGATTGACCGTCGAACCCAGATAAAGCGTCCCGTTGCGGCGGCTGACCGTGATGTAGACATAGGCCGCGCCAATCATCGCAGGGGGCGTTCCAACTGGACCCCGGTGTCCGCCGGGGTGGTAGTCCGTTCCTTACTTCGCCAGCGATCCGTCGATCGCGGTGCACGCGACCAGCAGTTCCTTGACCGCATCGACCGAGACCTGGAGGTTGCCCTTGGCCTCGTCCGAAAGCTTTACCTCGACGACCTTCTCGACGCCGCCGGCACCAATCACCACCGGCACGCCGACGTACAAATCGTCGATGCCGTACTGGCCGGTCAGGTGCGCCGCGGCGGGCAGGATGCGCTTCTGGTCATAGAGATAGGCCTCGGCCATCGCGATGCCGCTGGTGGCGGGCGCGTAATAGGCCGAGCCCGTCTTGAGCAGCGCGACGATCTCGCCGCCGCCACCGCGAGTCCGCTTGATGATCTCCTCGACCTTCTCCTTGGTGGAAAAGCCCATCTCGATCAGATCGGCGACCGGAATGCCGCTCACGGTCGAATATTCGAGCACCGGCACCATCGTGTCACCATGGCCGCCGAGCACGAACGTGTTCACGTCCTTCACGGATACGACGAATTCCTCGGCGAGGAAGTGGCTGAAGCGTGCCGAGTCAAGCACGCCGGCCATCCCGACGACCTTGTTGTGCGGCAGGCCGGAGAATTCGCGCAGCGCCCACACCATCGCATCGAGCGGATTGGTGATGCAGATGACGAACGCGTCGGGAGCGTTGTCGCGGATACCTTCGCCAACCGCCTTCATCACCTTAAGGTTGATGCCGAGCAGGTCGTCGCGGCTCATGCCGGGCTTGCGCGCGACACCGGCGGTAACGATGATGACGTCTGCGCCGGCGATGTCGGCGTAATCGTTCGATCCCTTGATCGAGGCGTCGAAGCCTTCGACCGGGCCGCACTGCGACAGGTCGAGCGCCTTGCCCTGCGGCACGCCCTCGACGACATCGAACAGGACGATGTCGCCCAGACCCTTGAGTGCTGCGAGGTGCGCGAGCGTACCACCGATATTGCCGGCACCGATCAGCGCGATCTTCTTGCGGGGCATCCCATCCCTTCCGTCGTTGACGTGTGAATGGTCATGCCGACTACGCCCTTCGGGGGCAGGGGGCAACCCGTAAAGCACCAATCCAGAAAGTTTAATCGCAAATGGTTCGCAACATCATTAAGCGGTTCCATGGCCTTGCGACAGGTAGTCTTCGGAGCGCATTTCCTCCAGCCGGCTGACCGTGCGCTGGAATTCAAACGCGCCGTCACCATGCGGATATAGCTGATCGGGAGCGGCATCGGCGGAGGCGAGCAGCTTGACCTTGTGCTCGTACAAGGCATCGACAAGCTGGACGAAGCGCGCGGCTTCGTTGCGGTTGTCGGGGCCAAGGACGGGGATGCCGACGAGGATCACCGTGTGATAACGGCGTGCGATCGCGAGATAGTCGGCGGTTCCGCGTGCCTCGCCACATAGCTTCTTGAACGCGAATACCGCCACGCCCTTCAGCGTCTTGGGCACGCGCAGCGCGCGACCCTGGACGATCAACTCTTCCGAGGGGACGTGGTCGCGGTCCTCGGGCGGATAGTCGGTCAGGCGGAAGAACGCGGCGGATAGATCGGCGGTAGCCTGTTCGCCGTTCGGTACGCACCACGTCTTCTGCGCGCCGAGCCGATCGCGGCGGTAGTCGACCGGGCCGTTGAGCGCGACGACGTCCATCCGCTCCTCGATCAGCCCGATGAAGCCAAGGAAATGCTCGCGGTTCAACCCGTTCTTGTACAGGTCGGCGGGCGCGCGGTTGGAGGTCGTGACCACCGTCACGCCCGCCTCGATCAGCGCGGTGAACAGTCGCGAGAGGATCATCGCATCTGGCGAGTTGGTGACCATCATCTCGTCGAACGCGAGCAGCTGCGCCTCCTCTGCGAGCGCGGCGGCGACCGGGACGATCGGATCACCCTGCTCCTTGCGGCGCTCCGCAGCGATGCGTGCGTGGACCTCGAGCATGAATTCCGCAAAGTGGACCCGGCGTTTCCGCGCGATCGCGACATGCGCGAAGAACAGGTCCATCAGCATCGACTTGCCGCGCCCGACACCGCCCCAAAGATAGACGCCGCGCGCCGGAACCTGGCGGCGCCGGAACAGGCCGATGGTGCGTGGTTTCTCGAGTTCCGCGGCAAGCGTGTCGAGCCGCGCGGCGCCGGCGGCCTGCTCCGCGTCGGGCCGGAGCTCGTCCGCGTCGATCAGCTTCTGATAGGCGGCGAGAACCTTGCCCATGTCGTTCGAACCTTCCGCGGCGTGGTCGCTGCCACGCTTTATGTTGCCATGCACAATAAGCACATGGCCTTGCGGAAGGATTGCGGCAGGATCAAGCCACGGATGATTGCTGCACCAACGTGGCGGTCCGGCGGAGCGGAGGTGGCGGTGGCCTGATCAGACCAGCCGCTCGACCTCCATCTTCTTTATTTCCGCGATGGCCTTTGCCGGGGAGAGTCCCTTGGGACACGTGTTGGCGCAGTTCATGATCGTGTGGCAACGATACAGACGGAACGGGTCCTCCAGCGCATCGAGCCGCTCGCCGGCCATCTCGTCGCGGCTGTCGGCCAGCCAGCGATATGCCTGAAGCAGGATCGCCGGGCCGAGGAACTTGTCGGCGTTCCACCAATAGCTTGGGCACGAAGTGGAACAGCAGGCGCACAGAATGCACTCGTACAGGCCGTCGAGCTTGGCGCGCTCGGCGGGCGATTGCAGCCGCTCCTTGCCGGCGGGCGGGGGCGTGACGGTCTGCAGCCACGGCGTGATCGACGCATATTGCGCATAGAAGTGCGTGAAATCGGGAACGAGGTCCTTGATCACGTCCATCGCGGGCAGCGGCGTGATCTTGATCTCGCCCTTCACGTCCTCGATCGCGGTCGTGCACGCCAGGCCGTTCCTGCCATCGATGTTCATCGAGCACGATCCGCAGATGCCCTCTCGGCATGAGCGGCGGAAGGTGAGCGACGGATCCTGCTCCGACTTGATCTTGATGAGCGCGTCCAGAACCATCGGGCCGCATTCGTCGAGATTGACCTCGAACGTGTCGTAGCGCGGGTTCTGACCCGAATCGGGGTCGTAGCGATACACTTTGAAATTGCGCATCGTGCCGCCCGGCTGGGGCGAGGGGTGCTTCTGCCCGCCCTTGATCTTGCTGTTCTTCGGGAGCGTGAACTCGGCCATGCGCGCGTCTCGTCTTCGTCGGTGGTCCGTCGGCGCGCAGGAGGCGCACCGGCGCCGTTAGTCGGGCGTCGGATACACGATCGAGCGGCGTGCCGCAAACCGTGCCCGTCACCGCCTACGTAGCTATTATGTCCCGCCGCTCAAGGGGCGATCGCACGTTCCAATGCCGCGACGTCGATCCGCACCATCGTCATCATCGCCGCCATCGCGTTGGCCGCGTGAACCGGGTCGGTCATCAATTCGGTCAGGCGGCGCGGCACGACCTGCCACGCCAAGCCCCAGCGATCCTTGATCCAGCCGCACTGCACTTCACTGCCGCCGTCCGCGAGGATCGCGTCCCAATAACGATCGACCTCGGCCTGGTCCGCGCAATCGATCGAAAGCGACATCGCCTCGCTGTGCGTCGGGCCGGGACCGCCGTCGAGCAGCGCGAAGCTGCGTCCGGCAAGCGTGAATTCGACGGTCAGCACCTTGCCCGCCGGGCCACCCGGATAATCGATCGGGGCGCGCATCACCGTGCCGACGGCACTGTCCGGGATCAGCGAGGTGTAGAAGCGCGCCTGCTCCTCGGCGGTGCCGTCGCACCACAGCCAGGTCGTGACCTTGTCGGTCATCCGCGCCGCTCACCGACGAAGCCGAAGCGCGCACCTGCGGGATCGCGTGCCGTGACTGAAAAGCTGCCGCCCGGGATCTCGTTCGGTCCCCATTCCAGCGTGCCGCCGGCCTCGCGCAACCGCGCGACCGCGGCGTCGACATCGTCGACCATGAAATAGACCAGCCACCCCGGGGTTCCCTCCGGGGGCACCGGCATCGTCGCGCCGATGCAGGTCGTGCCGGCATGGACGAAGCGATAGTCGCCGAGCGGCCCCATCGGCATCGCGCCGTCGTGGCGCCAGCCGAACAACGTGGCATAGAAGGCCATCGCCGCGTCCTGATCCGGCGCGGCCAATTCGTTCCACACGGCATGGCCGGCGGTCGCGTCGTTGCTGTCCATGAAGGCCCGCGAGCGGTCGTCCACCGCGCCGCGCATGACGTAGAAGCGCGCGCCCTGCGGATCGGCGAGCAGCGCCAGTCGACCCGCGCCGGGCAGGTCGGTGGCGGGCATCAGCACCCTCGCGCCCGCGTCGGTCGCCTGCGTGAGCGTCGTGTCGACATCGTCGACGCCCACGTAGATCAGCCAACCCGGCGGCAGCAGCGATCCAGGCGGCGTCGGCATCAGTCCGCCGACACCGCCGCCGTCGGACGCGGTGAGGATGCGATAGTCCATTCCGCCTTCGGGCGGCGTGGCGACCGACCACCCGAGCACCGTGGCGTAGAACCGTTGCGCGACATCGGCGTCCTGCGCCTGATATTCGTACCAGATCGGCGTTCCGTGCGGATTCCTCATGCGATCGCCTCCCCTTCGTCGTTGATCATTACGAAGCCGCCATAGACGACCCGTTCGGGATCGAACGGCATCGTATCCCACATCTCGCCCATCCGCGGGTCGGCCATGGTCGCTGTCATGCCGGCATGGCGGGTGGCGGCGTCCGGCCATTCGCACCACGAGAAGACGACGATCTCCTCGGGAGTCGCGGAGACCCCGCTGCGGAAGTCGGTGACGGTGCCGGAGGGCACGTCGTCCTCCCATGCGGCCACGTAGCGAGTGGCGCCATGGTCGAGCAGCATCGCCGCCGCGGCCGCGACGTGGCGCAGATATCCGGCCTCTTTCGCCGCGGGCACCGGCAGCACGAAGCCGTCGACATAGCCGGTGGCGCGCGCTTCGCCGACCGTCAGGATCACGCGGAACCCTCCGAAGATCATCCGCTTGCCGTCAAACGGCGGCGCACCGAGGCCGGCAAGTCGCGGATCGCTTCCGATCCGTTTGCCGAACGCGTCGCCGGCCGCCTTGTCCCGAAACTCCATGAAGCCGAAGCCGGCGGTCTCGCCATCGCGCAGCTTCACCAACGGCGCGAAGCGGTCGGGTTCGTCGGCGGGAACATCTCCCCAGGCATCGGCGACGCGCGCCGCGCCGAGATCGCGCACGATCACCGCGGCGCGTCGCGCGTGATCGGTAAATTCGGCCCGCCCGGCAGTGCGGATCGGCGTCACGAACCCCTGGACGTAGGTCATACCCTCTCCCATTTCGGCTCGCCGCCGTGTCGCGCTCAGGCCGGCGGTGTGGCGCCCATGTCCATGAACACCGTTTCCCATGTATGGCCGTCCGGATCCTCGAAGGCACCGCCGTACATGAATTGCTGGTCGTGGATCGCGCGCGTCTCACGCCCGCCCGCGCCGCGCGCCGCGGCATGGATGGCGTCGACCTCGTCGCGGCTGTCGAAGGTCAGGCACAGCAATGCGGCGCTGACCTTGTGCGTGTCGGCGATCGGCTTGTCGGTGAAGGTCGCATAGAATTGGTGATCGAGCAGCATCACGCTGATCGCATCGGACCACCGCATCGCGGAGGCGGAGTCGTTCGAGAAGTCGGCATTCCGCTCGAAGCCAAGCGCTTCGTAGAAGGCGGTGGCACGCACCACGTCGCCGACCGGCAGGTTCACGAAGATCATCCGCATCGCGCATCCACTCCGAGTCGTCGTTTGCGCGGATGATGCGCGCATGTGCGGAGCAGGCAACCGGGAAGTGCGCGATCGTAACAAATAGCACCGCGCCTGGCGGGCGGTCCGCCGCACAGGCAGATCGGCGGGCAACCGTGCGGCGGCGCGGGCGTTCTGCTCCAGTTCCACCGACCGATCGCGGCGGGGCGGACGCCCGCGGCGGGTTGACGTGGGCGCGCCGGCTTCGCAGTGGTTCGGGCAACTCCAGCAAGACGGCGTACCCGCATGACCGACATTCCGAACACGCAGCCCGACAGCCGCGACACCACGATCCTGGACGCACCCGACAAGATGGTGCGCGTGCGCGACCTGTTCGGCATCGATTCGGACATGGAAGTGCCCGCCTTTTCCGAAGCGGACGAGCGCGTGCCCGATCTCGACCCCGCCTATGTGTTCGATCCGGACACCACGCTCGCGATCGCCGCCGGGTTCGCGCACAACCGCCGCGTGATGGTGCAGGGCTATCACGGCACGGGCAAGTCGAGCCATATCGAGCAGGTCGCGGCACGGCTGAAGTGGCCCTGCATCCGCATCAACCTGGACGCGCACATCAGCCGCATCGATCTCGTCGGGCGCGACGCGATCGTGTTGCGCGACGGCCAGCAGGTCACGGAGTTCCGCGAAGGGTTGTTGCCATGGGCGCTGCAGACCCCGACCGCGCTGGTCTTCGACGAATATGACGCCGGGCGCCCGGACGTGATGTTCGTGATCCAGCGCGTGCTGGAAACCGAGGGCAAGCTGACGCTGCTGGATCAGAACCGCGTGATCCGCCCGAACCCGTATTTCCGGCTGTTCGCGACCGCGAACACGGTCGGGCTGGGCGACACCAGCGGACTGTACCACGGCACGCAGCAGATCAATCAGGGGCAGATGGATCGCTGGAACGTGGTCGTCACGCTCAACTATCTGCCTGCCGCCACCGAGGCGCAGATCGTGCTCGCCAAGTCCGGCGAATACGACAAGCCCGAGGGCAAGAAGCTGGTCGAGAACATGGTCCGGGTCGCCGACCTGACGCGCAAGGGGTTCGTGAACGGTGACATCTCGACGGTGATGAGCCCGCGGACCGTCATCACCTGGGCGCAGAACGCGCTGATCTTCGGTGATGTCGGCTTCGCGTTCCGGCTGTCGTTCCTCAACAAGTGCGACGAGGCGGAGCGCGCGCTGGTGGCGGAATATTACCAGCGCGTGTTCGGCAAGGATCTGCCCGAGAGCGTGGTCGGCAAGGGGTGAGCGGAGTATCCTGCCCTGACGGTCGCCTCCCCGGCCGCCGAGTCCACAGCCCGGCCGAGTTCAAGGTCGATGCGAGTGCTGCGAAAAGATAATGGCTACCGATACCCCCCTCGATCGCTTCAAGGCCGTGCTGGGCGGCGCAGCGCGTGCGCTGTCCGACGAGGCGGAGGTGGAACTCGCCTATACCGCGGACACGCCGGTGCAGTCGGGCAAGCACCTCCGCGTGCCGATGCCGGCGCGGACCCTGCCGGCGGATCAGGTTGCGGAGGCGCGGGGGTTCGCGGATGCCTTCGCGCTGCGGCTGCGGCATCACGACGATACGCTCCACATGCGCGGGGCGCCGGCGGAAGCGACCGCGCGCTCGGTCTATGATGCGATCGAGAATGCACGCGTCGAGGCGCTGGGCAGTCGCGGGTACGAGGGGATTGCGGAGAACCTGTCGCGCGCGCTCGACGTGCGGTTGCGCAGCGACCCGATCACGCGTGCGCGGAACAGGAGTGAAGTGCCGCTGGCGTCCGCGCTGGGATTGATGGTGCGCGAGGCGCTGACCGGGCGGCTGCCGCCGATCGAGGCCGAGCCGGGGTTGGCGTTGGTGCGGGAATGGATCGGCGGGAAGGCCGACCTGAGCACGCTGGCGCTCGCGCTGGACGATCAGCGCGCCTTTCAGGGGCTGACCCGCAAGCTGCTGGAACAGCTTGAACTCGTCGAGGGCGAGCAGGAGCCGCAGGACAGCGACGAGGGCGGCGAGGACGAGGAAGGCGACGAGGGGCAGGACACCGACACTCCCGACGAGGCCGATGCCGAAGGCGCCGAGGGTGAGTCCGAGATTGAGGCGCGCGGGCAGCAGCGCGACGACCAGGCGGCCGAGGGCGAAAGCGAGCAACTCGAGGGTGACGACATCGACGATGCCGAGGGCGAGCCCGGCGACGAGGGCGAGGAGGGGATGCAGCCGGTACGCCCCAATCGCCCGCCGGCGGACCCGGGTGCGCAGTTCGACTACAAGATGTGGACCGAGCGCTACGACGAGGTCGTCGCGGCGACCGAATTGTGCGACGCCGAGGAACTGGCGCGACTGCGCGGGTATCTCGACCAGCAATTGGTGCATCTGCAATCGGCGGTGTCGAAGCTGGCGAACCGGCTCCAGCGGCGATTGATGGCGCAGCAATCGCGGTCGTGGGATTTCGACCAGGAGGAGGGCCTGCTGGACGCTGCGCGACTGGCGCGTGTCGTGGTGAACCCGACGCAGTCGCTGAGCTACAAGATCGAACGCGATACCGAATTCCGCGACACGGTCGTCACGCTGCTGATCGACAATTCCGGCTCGATGCGCGGGCGGCCGATCTCGATCGCGGCGATCAGCGCCGACATCCTGGCGCGGACGCTGGAGCGGTGCGGAGTGAAGACCGAGATTCTCGGTTTCACGACGCGCGCGTGGAAGGGTGGGCAGAGCCGCGAGACGTGGCTGGCCGCAGGGCGCCCGCCGCAGCCGGGAAGGCTGAACGATATCAGACACATCGTCTACAAGCGCGCCGACGAGCCGTGGCGGCGCGCGCGCACCTCGCTGGGGCTGATGATGCGCGAGGGGTTGCTGAAGGAAAACATCGACGGCGAGGCACTGTTATGGGCGCACGCGCGGATGATGGCGCGGCCCGAAGAGCGGCGCATCCTGATGGTGATCTCGGACGGCGCGCCGGTCGACGATTCGACGCTGAGCGTGAATTCGGGATCGTATCTGGAGCGGCACCTCCGGCAGGTCATCGCCTGGATCGAAAAGCGTTCTCCGGTCGAGTTGGTCGCGATCGGGATCGGGCACGACGTAACGCGCTACTACAGCCGCGCCGTGACAATCATGGATGCCGAGCAGCTGGGCGGCACGATCATCGAGCAGCTCGCCGCGCTGTTCGATGCGGAATGACGGCGCGGCGCAACGTCGCGCAAAAGTCCGCGTGAATAGCCTTTCGCTCGTCCAGCCCGTTGTATTGCGGAGGCGGCGACGGTGATTGCGCCGCCGGCTGGCGGGTTCGTCGGCCCGGTGAAGCGATCGGTGACGATCGCCGGTCATGCCACGTCGATCAGCCTCGAGCCCGTTTTCTGGCGCGCGCTGGAGATCGCGGCGCGGCGTCACACGCTACCGCTGTCGGCCGTGGTCGCGCAAATCGATGCGCTTCGAATCGCCCAGCACGACCCGCCTAATCTCGCCAGTGCGATCCGATCGTGGCTGGTGGCCGAACCGACATTGTTTTGCGACAATGCTGAGAGCCTTTCGCATTAGTGTTGACAGTGAAAGTCACTCGCAATAGCTAGCCCCGCAACAATAAGGGGTACGTCATCATGTCAGCTTCGTCCGCGCCGTTCCTGGCGTTATCCTGCATCGGGTTCATCGCGAGTGCACCGGTGGCGATGGCGGAGACTGCCGGTTCCGTGCGCGAGCCGGCGTCTGTGCAGGATGGCCGCGCCCGGATCGATCGTGACGATGTGGTGGTCACCGGCGCACGCGGGCGGGCGCCCGACGAACTGGAGAGTCCCAAGGCGACCTCCGCGCTGCTTGACCTTCCGCAAACCGTCACGGTCATTTCCGACCAGACGCTGCGCAAGCAGAACCTGCTGACGCTGCGCGATGCGTTGCAGACGATCCCGGGCATCACCTTCGGCGCGGGCGAGGGCGGCGGCGGCTATGGCGACAGCATCAACCTGCGCGGCTTTTCGGCGAACAACGACATCACGATCGACGGCATCCGCGACAGCGCCCAATATAGCCGCACCGATCCGTTCAACCTGCAACAGATCGAGGTCTACAACGGCGCCAATTCGGTCTTCAACGGATCGGGTTCGGTCGGTGGCACGATCAATCTGGTCAGCAAGGAGCCGCGCCGAGAGGACCTGACGATCGCGCAGGCGGCGATCGGCACCGACGACTATTACCGCGCCGCGATCGACGCGAACGAGCGCGTGTCCGATACGGTCGGGGTGCGATTGAACGCGGTCTTCCACCGCAACGACGTGCCGGGGCGCGACGTCGAGAAGTACGAGCGCTGGGGCGTGGCGCCGGCGGTGACGATCGGAATGGACGGGCCGACCAGCCTGACGCTGGCCTATGTGCACCAGCAGGATCGCAATACCCCGCTGTACGGCGTGCCCTATTTCAACAACGATTTGGTCGGTGGCCTGATCACCGGTGCGGATCGCAGCGATTATTACGGCTACCGCAATCTCGACCGGCAGGACATCGACGTCGACCGGCTGACCGCGACGCTGCGCCATGCGGTGAATGATCATGTATCGGTGCGCAACCTGACCCGTTGGCAACGGGTCGGCCAATATAGCGTGACCAGCGCGCCGCAGGGCACGTTCTGCCTTTCGGGCGGTAGGCAGCCGGTGCAGGTGGCGGGCGGCATCACCGGTGCGCCGTGCACCACGACCGTCAATGGTGCGCCCTTCGCCATTCCGGCGGGCCAGTGGCTGCCCTCCGGCCCGCGCGGGCTGGTGCGCGATCAGGAAAACCAGCTGTTCGCCAACCAGACCGACCTGCGGCTGGAACATGGCGCGAAGGGCGGCATCCGCAACGTCGCCAACGTCGGCGTGTCGTTCATGGTCGAAGACTATAAGATCCGGGTGGGATCGCTGCTGCGCAACCCCGACGGATCGGCGACCGCGCCGCTGCCGTTGCTGTCGATCGCCAATCCCGACACCGTCTATCGCGGGTCGATCAACGACATCACCACCGCGCGCTCGCAATCCTCGACGCGCAACGTCGCGGTCTATGCCTTCGACACGCTGGAACTGGGGCGGCATGTCGAGCTGAACGGCGGCGTCCGCTGGGAGCAGCAGCACGCCGAGTTCAACCAGCTCCCGATCGCGGTCGCGCCGGGGGTGACCCAGCCGCTCGCCGCTCAATTGCGGCAGCCGAACCGCGAGCGGCTGTTCTCCTACCGCGCCGGACTCGTCTATCATCCGATTGCGGATGTCAGCCTCTACGCCAGCTACGGCAACGCCCGGACGCCGTCGTCGGCAACGGTGCGGCTGGGGTGCGTGAGCGTCTCCGGCACGGTGGCGACCAACACCTGCGGCGTCGCGCCGGAGACGGCACGCAATTACGAGATCGGCGCGAAGGCCGGGCTGTTCGGCCGTCGGCTGGAGCTGACCGCAGCGGTGTTCCGCAACGAGCGGACCAATTACCGCATCCCGTCGAACGATCCGGCGCTGCCGACCGTGCAGGTGCTGGACGGGCGCAGCCGCGTGGATGGGATCGCACTGGGCATATCGGGCAACGTCACCCGTGACTGGACGATCTTCGCCAATTACACCTACCTCGACAGCGAAGTGTTGCAGTCGGTGTCGGACTTTTGCCTGGCGCGACCGGGCGGGACCGGGTGCGGCAACAATGTGGGCAACCCCGATCCGCAACGCGGCAGCCCGCTGGTGCAGACCCCGCCACATTCCGGGAGCCTGTTCACCACCTACAAGCTGCCGTTCGGGCTGGAGGTCGGCTACGGCCTGACGTACCAGGGTCCGATCACCACCTATGTGCCGACCCTCGCCAATGCGACGTTGCTGAAGGCGGACGATTACCTGATCCATCGTGCATACCTGGCGTATAGTTTCCGCGAAGGGCTGACCATGCAGCTGAATGTCCAGAACTTCACCGATGAGAAATATCTGACCAACGTGCGTAACAACATCAATGCCACGACGGGTGTGGTCACCGGCGGCTGGGCGATGCCCGGCGACCGGCGGCAGGCGGTGCTGAGCCTGTTCTACAGCTTCTAGGGCGAGTAGGACGAATGCGCCCTGGCGCGCGGAGCGATGCGATATCACGCGCCGCTCCGCTCGCGACGGCGACGACAACCAAGGCTTTTCCATGCTGATCGCCATCCCCGACGTGCTCGACGCCGCAACGCTGGCGCAGGTGCGCGCGACGATCGACGCGGCCGAGTGGATCGACGGCAACGCCACGTCCGGCCCGCAGGCGGCGCTCGCCAAACGCAACAGCCAGCTGCCCGAGGATGGCGCCGCCGCACGCGCGGCCGGGGCGACGATCCTCGACGCGCTGGGACGGACGCCATTGTTCGTGGCGGCTGCGCTGCCCGCTAAGGTGTTTCCGCCGCTGTTCAACCGTTATGCCGGCGGGCAGGACTTCGGGCTGCACGTCGATAATGCGATCCGTATGAAGCGCGGCAGCGACTTCCGGCTGCGCAGCGATCTTTCGGCGACGTTGTTCCTGGAGGATCCCGCCGCCTACGACGGCGGCGAGCTGGTGATCGAGGACCAGTTCGGGGTGCAGGAGGTGAAATTGCCGGCCGGGCACATGGTGCTCTACCCGGCGTCGAGCCTGCACCGGGTCGCACCGGTGACGCGCGGGGTGCGACTGGCGAGCTTCTTCTGGATCCAGTCGATGGTGCGCGACGACGGTGCGCGGCGGATCCTGTTCGAGCTGGACCAGGGCGTGCAGGCGGTGGCGGCGGCGCAAGGGCACGGCGCCGTCGCCACGGTGCAACTGACGGGGGTGTACCACAATTTGTTGCGGCGGTGGGCGGAGCTTTAGGCGCCGTCATAATTGCCGCGAAGTGCTTCAGGCGCTCCGTGACGGTCGCAGAGCTCGTGGATGCCGATGCCGTGATCGTTACCCACGCATATCGACCATTGCGACGACGCGGCGCAAAAGGCGCTGCCCAAGGCGATGCCGATCTTCGTCCAGAACGAGACGGATGCCGCCACCGTCCGTGCACAGGTTTTCTCCGACGTCCGGATCATGACCGCGGCGACGCGCTTCAGGGGTGTTCGGCTGTCGCGCACCGGCGGGCATCACGGCGATGGCCCCATGCTGCGCGCCGTGCCGACGCTTGATCCCGTCGGCGGCGTCGCCTTCCGCCATCCATCTCACAAGTCGGTCTATGTCGTGGGTGACACCGTCTGGGACCCGGTGGTGGCGCAGGCGATCCAGACCTACCGCCCGGACGTGATCGTCCTGAACGCCGGGTACGCACAATGGGTTGATCTCGGGCCGATCCTGATGGGGCCGCAGGGCGTGCTGTCCGTCCATCGTGCCGCGGCCGCCACGCAGTTGATCGCAACGCATATGGAGGCGATAAACCACTGCGTGCTGAGCCATGCCGATCTTGCCGCCTTCGCGAAGAAGGAAAACTTCGCGGAGCGCCTGTTGATCCCCGCCGACGGCGAGCGCATTCCGATCTGATCGCTTGGCGAGACCGACCCTTCCGGCATGCAGAGGCCCGCACCATGACGAACTCCCGCTACCGTCCCGAGACCCTTGCCCTGCATGCCGGCTGGCGTGCCGATCCGGCGACCGGCGCGGTCGTGCCGCCGATCTACCAAACCACGTCCTACCAGTTCCGGGATGCGGCGCATGCCGCTGACCTGTTCGCCCTGCGCGAACTGGGGAATATCTACACCCGGCTCGGCAACCCGACCACGGACGTTCTCGAACAGCGTATCGCTGCGCTTGAAGGAGGTGTCGCCGCCGTGGCGGTCGCATCGGGGCAGGCGGCATCGACCTATGCGATCCAGAACCTCGCCAGGGCCGGCGACAATATCGTCAGCGGCACCGACCTGTACGGCGGGACCTACAATCTGTTCGCCAATACCTTGCGCGACATGGGCATCGAGACGCGTTTCGTCGATCCGACCGATCCCGATACGTTTGCTCACGCCACCGACGATCGGACGCGGGCGTGGTATGTCGAGACCTTGCCCAATCCGAAACTGGTCGTGGCACCATTGGCGGCGATCGCTGCCCTGGGGCGACCGCTCGGCATTCCGTTGATCGTCGACAACACGGCTGCTCCGCTGCTCGCGCGGCCGTTCGATCATGGTGCAGCAGTCGTCGTCTATTCGACGACGAAGTACATCGGTGGTCACGGCACGTCGATCGGCGGCATGATCGTCGATGGCGGCAATTTCGACTGGAGCGCCCGGCCCGAACGGCAACCGCAGCTCAACACCCCCGACGCCAGCTATCACGGCGCCGTGTGGACGGAAGCCGCGCAACCGTTAGGGCCGATCGCCTATGCCCTTCGCGCGCGGGTGGTGTTGCTGCGCGATTGCGGCGCGGCGCTTTCGCCGTTCAATGCGTTCCAGATCCTGCAAGGCGTCGAGACGCTGCCGCTGAGGATGCCGCGTCATTGCGAGAACGCGCTGAAGGTCGTCGATTTTCTGACGAGCCGCGCCGGTGTGGCACGCGTCATCCACCCCTCGTTACTGACAGGCACGGCGCGGGCGACCGCCGATCAGGTCCTTACGGGTGGCCTGGGCGGGCTCGTCGGTTTCGAGCTGGATGGTGGCCGCGACGCCGGTCGGCGCTTCATCGACGCGCTTGGCCTGTTCTATCACGTCGCCAATATCGGTGACGCGCGGAGCCTCGCGATCCATCCCGCCACGACCACGCATTCGCAGCTGTCCGCGGACGAACAGCTCGCGACGGGTGTGTCGGACGGGTACGTCCGGCTGTCGATCGGCCTCGAGCATATTGACGACATCCTGGCCGATCTGGAGCAGGCGCTGGCAGCGGCAACGGCGAGCGCCTGACCGGCGATGGCGCTGCGCCGCTACCTTGCCGGCGTCTGTTTCACATTGCGCATGTCGACACAGAAGAGGAAGCCGCGATGAGAGCACTTGCGTTGATCCCGGGCGTCTTGTTGGCGTTCACCTCGCCCGCAGCCGCAGAACCGACGCGGGTAGTGGTTCGGGTGCTGAGCCAGGACGCGAAGTTCATCGGCGATCACACCGGCGGTGCCCGCATCACGATCAAGGACGCCAGAAGCGGCAAGGTATTGGCGCGCGGGATCACCAGGGGAGGCACCGGCGACACGGACCGCATCCTGGGGGCGAAAGGTCGATCGGCGACGATACAAACGACCGGCAGCGCGATGTTTGAAGCCGCCGTCGATATAGCAGAGCCGACGTTAGCCGATCTGGAAGTCGAGGGACCGATCGGTCGTCCGCAGTCCCTCATGCGCGTGAAGTCGCAGCACTGGATCATCCCCGGCGAGCCGGTCGATCAGGGAAATGGCTGGCTCGTCGAACTGCCGGGCCTGGCCATCACGCCCACCGTGGTGCGAAAGGGAGGAATCCTCACAGTGCAGGCGAAGGTCGAGCTGATGTGCGGATGCCCGATCACGCCCGGGGGGACATGGGACGCTGCCGATTACAAGGTCAGAGCCTTGCTGTGGTCGGGCAAGACCCGGATATCGACGACGATCCTTCCTTTCCGGGCATCTCCGGGAACCTTCGAAAGCTCGGTCGTCGTCCCTTCGGCTGGCCGGATGTATCTCGATGTCCATGCGATCAATGTGAGGACCGGCAACGCAGGGATCGTCCGAGTTCCCGTTTCGTGAGTTGAAGAACCTGCCCGTTATCGGATGCGGGACGTCAGGATGGCTCACGACCGATGGCGGTGAGTGTTGCGGAAATCGCCGGTGACCAAGGCGCCCGGAGCGCCGTCCCGAAGCGATGGTGCGATCACCGGCGGGTCCGCGAGCGCATGATGCTGACAGCGTCCTTCCGTCTCCGGAGGCGACGGCGCGCATATCCGGCATCGTCAGTTGCGACGCACGACGGGCGACGCGTGCGTTCATGTCGTACGAACCCACATCCGCGGCTGGTCGTGGCAGCGCGGGCGATCGGGCGGAAAAGTGCACGATCCTGATTGATTCGTGAGCGACATATTGATCGGCGGCGGCGAGGCCATAGCGAGCACCACCCCGCACCCGCCCGGAGTTGCGACCGCGTCCGGCCGCCAATTAAGCCGAATACCAGCTTGTCGCGTCCGATCCGGTCCATGATGCTGTTTGCGTGATATCTCAGACAATTCTCACGCGAGTTCGTGGTTGATCCCCTGGTTTGATTGGCTCTATCCTGATCGTGATGGCCAGAACCAAAATCAGTACAATATCGGCAAACCGTCCTCCCAAGCTCACCGAGGATTCGGAGCCGCGGCTTTCGGAGCGGGCGTACCGCGCGATCCTGCAGGGCTTGTTCGATCGAACGATCCCGGTCGGAGCGGAACTGTCGCAGAACGAGTTGATGACGCTGCTCGGATTGACGATCCAGCCGCTGCGGGAAGCGTTGCGCACCATGGAGACCGAGGGGCTGGTGACGATCCACGCGCGGTCGTGCATCCGCTTCGTCAAGGCGGACCTGGAACTGTCCCGATCCACCTACCACTTCCGGTCGCTCATCGAGCGGGCGGGCGCGCGCGCGTTGGCGAACACCGGGAATGCCGAAGAGGTGGCGGGCTTGATCGCGGACCATCGCGATCTTGTCGCAGCACTGCAGCAAGGCGATCTGGGTGTCGCCGAGCAGGCGCGGCTGAACGATCTGGAGGAGCGCCTGCACGGTGCGCTGATCGCAGCGTTGCGCAATCCGCTCATCGAAACGACTGCACGGCGGCTGAAGAACTACGTCACGCTGGTCCGGCTCGATCGCCTGGTGACCAAGCCGCTCGCGCTGCGCACGCTTCGCGAGCATCTCGACATCCTCGAAGCCTGTGCCGACCGCGAGGCCGATGCGGCCGAGGCGGCGCTCTCCATCCACTTCCAGCAGGCGTTGCAGCGGATCCTCGGCATGGCGTGACCGCGTGCAGGCGCCGCACCTACCGCCGTTTCGCCGCTCGCCGACCTCGCCGTCCCGGTCGGTGTCTGGCAAGCACTTCCCGCCGAATGGCGGGCGGGTGGCGCCGCGGCGTTGCCGGGCACGTCGCAGGCGCAGGATTCGCGACTGAAGGCGCAAGGTTCGGGCGGGTATAGCCGCATCGATGGCGGCGATCGCTTTCGACCGCGCCGGATCTGGCGCCCGCCGGCTCAGTATTGAACGTAATAATCCTTGCGGAAATCCTCGCCGGCAAAGGCGCGGCGCATCGTCCAGGGCAGGGGCGGCGCCGTCCAATAGGGATTGTCGGCGGGCAGCCCCAACGCGATCAGGCTCTCCGACGCGATATACATGCTGCCGGCGTTGGAATAGATGTCGCCCAGACCCGGTTGATGCCGCGCGAAGCCGATCGTCAGGAAGCCTTCGGCATTGAAGTTGCTGGGGTCGCCGAACACCCGCCGCTGCGCCGCCATCGTCGCGGCGCGCACTTCCCCGACGGCCAGCGTGTCCGGGAGCAGGCCCTTCCATGCGAGATGCCCGAGCGGCTGGTGGACCGCCGTGCGATAGGTCAGCGAGCGGCCGATCGCGGCATAGCTGCCGTCGGGCGCGATCATGCGCTCCAGATGTTCGGCATAGCGTTGTTCGCGCCGGATCGCGCGCGCGAGTTCCTCGGCGGCGTTCAGGTTGTTGAAGTGCGGTTCGCCGGCGGCCATCGTCGTCAGGATCTGCACCAACATCGGATGCATGACGTAGCTGTTGTAATAATCGAAATGGAAACGCTCGCCATCGCCGTACCAGCCGTCGCCGACATACCATTCGAGCATCTTTTTGATCGTCAGGTCCACGCGCATCGGGTCCCATTGCTCGCCGATGGAGAACAGGAACGCCTCGTTCATCGCCGCGAACAGCAGCCAGTTCTGATAGGGCGGCGAGATGCGGCGCAGCCCCTTGATCTCCTCGACAATCCGCGCTTTCGTCCGCTCGTCCAGCGGCTTCCACAGCGCATCCGGCGCACGCAGCAGCGCGCTGGTGAAATAGGCGGAGTCGACCAGCGCCTGGCCATGACCGCGCCACAACAGGTAATCGGGACTTTTCGGATCGACGGCGTGCGTATAGCTTTCCAGCGCCTGCGTACGGAGCCGCGTGCGCAGCCGTCCCTCGGCGGTAGCGTCATCGGGAAGCGCCAGCCACGGCGCGATGCCGTCGATCAGGCGGCCGAACGCCTCGAGGTAGGCGACGCCCGCATTGCGTCCGTCCCACGTCGGGCTGAGCTCGGGCGTCCATTCGGCGCGAAGCCGGCCGCGCGCCATCCGCCCCAGCACCGGCTCGGCCATACGTCGCAGCAGATCGAGCGCGTAGGCGCGGTCGCTCGGGCCGTCCGGCAGCGGGGCAGGGGTGCCTTGCGCGGCGGCGCTTCCCGGGGCCGCGGCGGCGGCAAGCGTCAGTCCGCCGGCCAGCAGCGTGCGTCGATCTACCGGCATCGTCATTCCCCCGCCTTGGGCGTCGCGAAATCGAGGCGCGTGCCGCCCGCGTACGCATCCCATTGCTTGCGCGAGCGGAAATTGCCTTCGCCGTGGTTCCAGGCCGATCCCGAATAGTAGACGAACGGCGTGCCCGGCATGACGCGCAACAGCACCAACTGGTTGTCCGCATCGCTGCGCACATCCGCAATCATCCGCGGATCGACGCGCACGGCGATCGCCATGCGGCCGTGCCCGGCATCGTCGGGGCCCCACCACGATAGCAGCCCGCGGGCGCGGTCGACCGTCAGTTCGCCTGCGCCCTGCCCGGTGGTGCGCTTGCCGACACCGATCCCGACCAACAGCGGCTCGGGACGATCGGAGGAGATCGTCGAGACCATTCGCGTGAAATGCGTGCCGAGCGGTAGCGTGAAGCGCCGCGTCTCCCAGACCTTGCGACCGACGTCGACCGGCCATGGCGCATAATCCACGGTGAAATCGGCGCGGTCGCCGCCCGACGCGAGAATGCGGTGCCGGATGAAATTGCGTGACGTCCACAATTTGTTGTCGTGCCAGATTCCCAAACCGCCGGCACCGCGCGTCGTGCCGACATTGTAGAAGTCGATGCCTTCGCCGTGATAGCCGTGCTGGTCGCCGGTGCGCAGTTGCCGGTCGGCGAACGGCCACGCCACGTTCTTTCCCCAGCTGTCGATCCCTGAGCCCGACGGGGGCTCGGCAGCCTCCAGCGCATGGCCGTAGATGCGATGCGCGGTGCGATCATTCTCCCACAGCAGGTCGTCGAAGCGGTAATCGGCGAGCAACGCGACGGCCCCTGGCGTGCGACTGGGTGGCGGCGGCAGCGGAGAGGTGACCGGCAGCGGCGGCGGCGATTGCTGCGCCGACACCGGCGCGGCCAGCGACAGCCCCAACGCCGCTCGTACGACCATTCGCCTGCCGGTCATGACGCGATCCCTCTTCTATCAATGTTGTACGACAACCTAATACATCATATCTATTTTGCCAAACCGCGTTTTGTCGATGGGGGCGGGCCGGGACCTTGGTATAGGGCAGGAATGACAAAGACCGTTTCGATGGCCGATGCCCTGTTCGTCAAGCTGGAGGCGCGCATCCGCTCGGGGGAGCTGCCGCCCGGCGCGCGGCTGCCCACGCAAAAGGAGATCGCGGAGGAAGAGCGGGTCAGTCGCACCGTCGTCCGCGAGGCCGTGGCGCGGCTGGAGGCGCAGGGGATGGCGGTGGCGCGGCAGGGCTCCGGCGTGTTCGTGTCCGACGAGGCGCGCTATCAGGCGTTCCAGATCACCCGGCAGGACATGGGCGAACTGGCCGAGGTCATCCGGCTGCTGGAAGTACGACTTTCGGTCGAGGCGGAAATGGCGGCGTTTGCGGCCGCGCGCCGCACGCTGACCGACATATCGGCGATGCGCGGCGCGCTGCGCGACATGGCTTCGGTGGCCGAAGACCCGGTCGCTTCGGCCGCCGCGGACGCGCGTTTCCACGCCGCGATCGCGCGTGCCACCCAGAACGAGACGTTCGTGCGCTTGATCGACTTCCTGGGCGTGCGGCTGGTGCCGCCGCGTAACCTCTACCTGCGCGACCAGCCCGCCGAGGCGCAGCGTGCCTATGTCGAGAAGGTGCGTGCCGAGCATGAGGCGATCGTCGATGCGATCGTACGGATGAATCCGGTCGGCGCGCGCGACGCCGCGCGGCACCATATGCAGGAAAGCCTCAGCCGTCATACCGAGCTGAACGAGGCCGCGAACATTTCTCGGGAGTCATGATCTCGACGCATTGACGCGGAAACAAAGTTGTATGATAACCGATCTGCAAGCCGCGAAGCGGTGCAATAGGAGGGGTTATCGTGGGCAGGTCGTTGTTCATCGGCGTGGCATCTGCGCAGGCCATCGCATTGGCGTTGCTGGCCGCTCCGGCCGCCGCCCAAGTCTCGCCCGCCAGCCCCGCCGCGCAGCCTGAGGAGCCCGCCGCCGCTCCGGTCACGACGGAGGCACCCGCCGCCGTCGAGGATGCCGCCGCCAGCGGTGAGGACATCGTCGTTACCGGCTTTCGCCGCAGCCTCGCCGAGGGACTGGCGCTGAAGCGCGAAGCCGTCGGCGTGCGGGACTCGATCGTCGCCGAGGACATCGGCAAGTTTCCCGAGGCGAACGTCGCCGAGTCTCTCCAGCGCATCCCCGGTATCTTCCTCTCGCGTGACGGCGCGTCGAACGAAGGGCAGCAGATCAGCATCCGCGGTCTCGGCCCGTCCTTCTCGGTGACGACGATCAACGGCGCGCCGGTGCGGACCACCTCGACCGGCGGCGTCGGCGGATCGTCGCGTACCTTCAACTTCGACGTGTTTCCCTCGGAGCTGTTCGGCCGTGTCGACATCTACAAGAGCCCGCTCGCCAACCTCGAGGAGGGCGGGATCTCGGGCAACGTCGACCTGCAGACGCCGCGCCCGTTCGACAGCAAGGGGCGGGTGGTGCGCTATAGCCTCGCGCAGAATTATAATACCGGGTCCGGGCAGATCCGCCCGCGCGGTTCGTTGCTGGTGAGCGACACCATCGGCAACTTCGGCGCGTTGTTCGGAATTGCTTACGCCGAAAACGTCAACGAGCGTTCGGGTTTCCAGTCGACCGGGGGTTACAATTCCACCGCGCTTGCCGCGCCCGGCTTCCTTTCGCCGGCGCCGCCGCCCAACACCACCGGCACCTTCCCCTTCGCACTCGACCTCGACAACCCGACAGCGAATTTCGGCAGCCTGACCCGTGCGCAGGTCGCCAATGCCTACATGCCGCGCTTCTACCGGGTGTTCACGTCCAGCAACGAGCGGCAGCGGCTCGGCATGGTAGGATCGCTGCAATATAAGAGCGACCGGTTCGAGGCGAGCGTCGACGGCATCTACTCGCGGCTGACCGACGTGAACGACGAATTCACCTTCGGCGTGCCGGTGCGCAACGGCAGGACGGTGCCTGGGTCCACGAGCCTGCCCGGGCGTGGTACGAATTCGGGATTGATCCCGGTCGACGTGAAGATCGACCAGTACAACAACCTGTACGGCACTTTCGACAACAGCTCGATCCTGACCGAAAGCTTCTATCGCGATGCCAAGACCGAGTTCAAATACGGCATCGCACGCGCGGTGTGGAACGCCACCGACACGCTGAAGTTTTCCGCACAAGGCAATCTGAACAAGAGCGAGGCCTTCTCATCGGGCAATCGGGTCGTGTCGAACATCTACTCGATCCGCACCACGTTCGATCCGACCGTGAACGTCACCTATCCGACGATCAGCTCGCCGGTGTCGTTCACGGACCCGCGCAGCTTCACCGATCCCAGCCTCGGCTTCGGCTCGGCACGTGAGCTCGACGAACAGCGCAGCGGCCGGTTTGTCGTGAACTGGGATGCCGGCGAGTTCGCGGGCGCCGAATGGTCGGCGCTGCTCGGCGCCAGCTATGTCTCCAGCATCAAGGAGGTCGAGCGCCGCGACGGCACCGCGATCGGCCGATCGCGTACGCTGCCGGGTGGGGGTACGTTCGCGACGCTGGACGTCTTCTCCTACATGGTACCGTTCCTGCCGTACGGCGCGATCGCGGATGGCGGTAACGCAGGCTATCCGTCGCAATTCGCAACCTTCCCGCGCGCGTTCGTCATGGACTTCCTCGACGCCAACGGCGCCAATGCGGCGTCACCGGTGCAGCTCAACTCCAAGTTCCGTGCCGAGGAGATCGTCAAGGCGGCGTTCTTCGAGGCCAACATGAAGCTGCCGCTGGGCCAAGGCGACCTGCGCGGCAACGTGGGCATGCGCTATGCCGACACCAGCACGATCATCGACAATTACGCGCCGACCGGCGGCGGTGCGTTCGCGCCCAGGCGGCGTCGCGGCGGCTATGACAATTGGCTGCCGTCGCTCAGCCTGGCGTGGGATATCACGCCGAAGGTGCTGGTCCGCGGATCGGCGGGCAAGACGATCACCCGCTCCGCGCTGGTCGATATCGCCAGCGGCATCGCCATTCCGAACCGCTTCAACCCCGACGTCACGGTCGGCAACCCTAATTTGCGCCCGCAGACCGCGACGCAATACGACTTCAGCGCCGAATGGTATTTCCAGCCGGGCGCGGTGCTGAGCGTCGGCGCGTTCAAGAAATCGCTGAAGGACACACCGCAGTCGGTCACGATCTTCGGCGTGCCGTTCAGCTCGCTGCAACTGTCGCAGGATCTGTTCGATCGCCGCTCGCTGACCGGCAGCGACAATGGCACGATCCAGCCCGATCAATTGTTCAACGTCACCACGGTCGAGAACCAGGGCAAGCTGGAATTGAAGGGGCTGGAGATCGCGTACCAGCAGAACCTGACCTTCCTGCCGGCGCCGTTCGACGGGTTGGGCGTGCTGGGCAGCTTCACGAAGGTCTGGCGCGACGGCAACGATTTCGTGACGACGAAGGGTACCAGCGTCAGTATCTCGTCCGTGCCCGACTATTCGTACAGTGCGACCGCCTTCTACGAAAAGGGCCCGTTCGCGATCCGCGGATCGTGGAATTATCGCGCGCGCTCGGGCAACGGCTCGGTCAACAACGGCAACGACCAGATCGCCTATACCGCGCCGCAGGGCTTCCTCGACGGTACGGTCAGTTACCGCGTCAATGAACGGTTCGAGCTGCGCGTGGATGCGCTGAACATCACCAACCAAAACCTCTACATCTATTACGAAAACCCGGATCAGCCGAAGGGCAACGGACAGTCGCGGCGCGATAATTCGTTCTTCAACGGCACGACGATCTCGTTCGGCATCCGCGGCAAGTTCTGAGTGTCCCCCCCTGGAGCGCGCGCGGTCGCGCGCTCCCCTTTCCGCAACGGAGCAGTTGAGGCATGACGACGCGCAGCGGACGATATCGCTGGACGATCTGCGCGTTGCTGTTCGCGGCGACCGCGATCAACTACATCGACCGGCAGATGATCGGCGTGCTGAAGCCGGTGCTCCAGCGCGATCTCGGCTGGACCGAGGCGCAATATGCCGACATCGTCTTCTGGTTTCAGGCGGCCTACGCGATCGGTTTCCTGGTCATGGGACGGCTGGTCGACCGGCTCGGTGCGCGCCTCGGCTACGCGCTCGCTTTCTCCTTCTGGACGGTGGCGCATGTGGCGCACGGGCTGGTCAGCTCGGTCGCGCAATTTGCGGCGGTGCGCTTTGCACTGGGGCTGGGCGAGGCGGGAAACTTCCCGTCCGGACTGAAGGCGGTGACCGACTGGTTTCCGCAGCGCGAGCGGGCATTCGCGGTCGGGCTGTTCAACGCGGGCGCCAATGTCGGCGCGATCGCGACGCCGCTGCTCGTGCCCGCGATCACGCTGGCCTATGGCTGGCGGATGGCGTTTGTCGCCACTGGCGCGTTCAGCGTGCTCTGGCTGATCGCGTGGATCGCGATCTACCGCCGGCCGGAGGAGCACGCCCGCGTCAGCCCGGAAGAGCTCGCGCTGATCCGCAGCGATCCGGCATCGTCGGTGCAGCGTATCCCGTGGTTGCGGCTGTTCGGGGTGCGCGAGACCTGGGCCTATGCGGTGCCGAAGTTCCTCACGGATCCGATCTGGTGGATGTTCCTCTTCTGGCTGCCCGACTTCCTCGGCAAGCGCTACGGGCTGGACCTGAAATCGTTCGGGCCGCCGCTGGTCGCGATCTACCTGTTGTCCGACGGTGGCAGCGTATTGGGCGGCTGGGTGTCGTCGCGGTTGCTGCAGCGTGGCTGGAGCGCCAACCGGGCACGCAAGTTGACGATGCTGGGCTGCGCGATCGCCGTGCTGCCGATCGTGACCGTGCAATATGTCGACAGCCTGTGGATCGCGGTCCTGCTGATCGGCGTGGCGACCGCGGCGCACCAGGCGTTCTCGGCCAATCTGCTGACCTTGCCGTCCGATCTTTTCCCGCGCCAGGCGGTGGCCTCGGTCGTCGGTATCGGCGGCACCGCGGGGGCGATCGGGGGCATGCTGATCGCCAAGTTCGTCGGCCACGTGCTGGGCATATCCGGCAGCTATGCGCCGATCTTCGCGGTGGCGGGAGGTGCCTATCTGCTGGCATTGCTGTCGCTGCACGTCATCAGCCCCCGGCTGGCCCCGGCCGGTTTCGATCCGCAGGAGAGCGCCGCATGATCCTTCGACACCTTACCATCGCCGCGACCATGGTGGTCGCCGCACCGGCGGCGGCGCAGCAGGGCCCGGTCGCGCAGGCGGTGAAGCTGGCGGACTGGCAGCTTGCACACATGGACGTGAACCCGCGCAGCGGCGACATGCGCGCGTGGGAACCTGCGGTATTCTGGATCGGAATGACCGCGCTCGCGGATGCGGGCGCGCCGCCGCGCATCAAGGACGCGATCATGGCGATGGGCCGCGCCAACGGCTGGCGACCGGGAGAGAAACCGTATTTCGCCGACGACCATGCGATCGTGCAAAGCTACCTCTGGGTCGCCGCGCATGGCGGCCCGCCGCAGGCTCTGGCGTCCGCAAAGACGACGTTCGATCGCGTCGTCGAGAAGCCCGCCGTCACCACGCTCGCCTTCGCCGTCCCGCCGGAGGGATATGGCGCGACCGAATGCCTGACGCGCTGGTGCTGGTGCGACGCGCTGTTCATGGCGCCGCCGGCGCTGGTGGAGCTGAGCCGGCAGAGCGGCGACGCACGCTATCGCGCGTTCGCGATGAAGGAATTCTGGGCGACGACCGACTTCCTGCTCGATCCGGTCGAGCAGCTTTACTACCGCGACAGCCGCTTCTTCGAGCGACGCGACCCGCAGCGCCGCAAGCAATTCTGGGCGCGCGGCAACGGCTGGGTGTTTGCCGGCATGGCGCGGATCATCCCGTTGTTACCGAAGGGCAGCGCGGACCGCGTGCGGATGGAAGGACTGTTCCGGCGCATGGCGGCGAAGTTGAAGACCTTGCAGAAGCCGGACGGCTATTGGGCGCCGTCGCTGCTGGCGCCCGAAGCATCGCCGCCGGAGTCGAGTGGCACCGGCTTCTTCACCTATGGCATGGCGTGGGGCGTCAACAGCGGCGTGCTGCCGCGGGCGGAATACGCGCCGGTCGCGAAGCGCGGCTGGGCGGCGCTGGAGCGCGCGATCCAGCCCGATGGTCGGCTGGGCTGGGTGCAGCAGGTCAGCGACCGCCCCGACAAGGTCGCCGCGCAGGAGACGCAATATTACGGCGTCGGCGCGTTCCTGCTCGCTGCGACGCAGATCGCCGCGCTCGACCGACCCGCCCGCTGATCAACAGGAGCACCGACGTGTACGCCAAGACTTATTATGCCACCCACCCCGACATGATGGATGGTGCCTCCAACCAGGCGCTGCGCGACCGCTATCTGGTCGGCGGGCTGTTCCGCGACGGCGAGGTCGTGCTGACCTATTCGCATGGCGAGCGCTTCATCATCGGCGGCGCGGTGCCCGGCACCGCCACGCTCACGCTGCCGACGCACAGCGAGCCCGAAAGCGCCGCCGGCCACGCGTTGCTGGAACGCCGCGAGCTTGGCGTCGTCAACATCGGGCGCGGGACGGGAACGGTGACGGTCGATGGGCAGGTGTTCGAGCTGGCGCGCTACGAGGCGCTGTACGTGCCAATGGGTAGCGCGGAGGTAACCTTCGCGGGGGAGGGCGCGCGTTACTATCTGCTCAGCGTTCCCGCACATGCAGCGTTTCCGCTGCGCAAGGTGACGCTCGCCGACGCCAACCCGATGCAGCGGGGCAGCCTGGAGACCTCCAACGATCGCACCATCTACCAGCTGGTGCTGCCGCATCTGTGCGCCAGCGCGTCGCTGTGCCTTGGGCTGACGCAACTGAAGCCCGGATCGGTGTGGAACACGATGCCGCCACACGTCCATGAGCGGCGCAGCGAAATCTATCTGTACTTCGACCTAGAAGACGACAATCGCGTCTTTCACTACATGGGTCGCCCCGACGACCTGCGCCATATCGTCGTCGACGACGAACAGGTCGTCATCAGTCCGCCATGGTCGGTGCACATGGGCGCCGGGACCAGCAACTACACGTTCATCTGGGCGATGGCGGGCGAGAACCAGGACTATAACGACATGGACGTATGCGACATATGCCAGCTGCGCTGAGCCATCCGTTCGACCTGAGCGGCCGCGTCGCGATCGTCACTGGAGCCAACACCGGGATCGGGCAGGCGATCGCGGTGGCGCTGGCGCAGGCGGGAGCCGACGTGGCGTGTGTCGGGCGGACGCCTGCCGATGAAACGGCGGCGCATATCCGCGCGCTCGGCCGGCGCGCAGCGCTGATCGCGGCGGACCTGTCGACGATCGAACCGGTCGAGCGGATCGTTGCCGAGACGGTTGCGGCGCTCGGGCGGCTCGACATCCTCGTCAACAATGCCGGGATCATCCGCCGCGGCGACGCGGTCGACTTCACCGAGGCCGATTGGGACGCGGTGATCGACACCAACCTGAAGTCCGTGTTCTTTCTCAGCCAGAGCGCGGGGCGGCACATGATCGCGGCGGGCGGCGGCCGGATCATCAACATCGCTTCGATGCTGACCTTCCAGGGTGGCATTCGCGTGCCCAGCTACACCGCGGCGAAGAGCGGGGTGGGCGGGCTGACCAAATTGCTCGCAAACGAATGGGCGCGCTACGGCGTGACGGTGAATGCGATCGCGCCCGGCTACATCGCCACCAACAACACTGCCGCGTTGCAGGCCGATGCGGTGCGCAACGCGGCGATCCTGGACCGGATACCCGCCGCCCGCTGGGGGGCGCCGGGGGACCTTGGGGGCGCCGCGGTGTTCCTCGCCTCCGATGCGGCCGCCTATGTGCAGGGGCACGTGCTGGCCGTCGATGGCGGATGGCTCGCGCGATAGCATCATGAACGACCGTCAGGCGGCCTGGCCGGGCCGCCTGACGATGTTCCGTTAGCAGCCGGTCAGAAGTCGAACCGGACCGTCGCGGAGATGGTCCGCCCGTTCAGCGGACGCGCGCGCAGGATGCCCGACGCCGGGATCGCAGCCTCGTCGAAGGCGGTGATCGCCAGCGCGTCGAAGAGGTTGTTCGCGTTGACGCCCAGCATCAGCCGTTCGGTCAGCTGCACCTGCGCGAAGGCGTTGGTGGTAACGAAGCCCGGCGTCTTCAGGATGTTGGTATCCTGCGAATAGCTGCCGGTCGTGCCGATGAACGCCGCGCCGATGCTGAAGCGGTCGGTGCTGACCTGCGGCGTCGCCTGGAAGATCAGCTTCGGCTGGTGGCGCGGCGTGTTGCCGACCACCGCCGGATTGACCTCGTCGCGCGTGATCTCGGCATCGGTGTAGGTCGCCCCTGCCGTCAGCGCGAACGGCCCGCGGCGCACGCCGCCCTCGAACTCCAGCCCGGTCGCACGATATTCGCGCTGGATGATCTGGCTGGTGACCACATCGACGTTGGTGTCCTGCGCCTTCGCCCAGAAGCCGGTGAGGTTCAGCGTCAGTCCGGCCTTGCGGTATTTCACGCCCAGTTCGGCCTGCTTGACGGGATCGTAGGCGGCGCTGCGCTCGGTGAGGCTTCCGTCGGTCGCGTTTACGATCGGGCTGAACAGGATGCGATCCGCGTTGGCGCGTGCGCCGCGGCTGTAGCGCGCGAAAACGGCGAGTGGCTCGGCGATGCGGAAGTTGATTCCGCTCGAGTAGGAGAGATACCGGTAGCTGTAATCGAGCGGCACCGGCGAGGTCAGCGGCGTCACCCCGACGCGCGTCTCGGGCGAGGAAATCACGCCGTTGCCGTCGATGTCGCGCGTCACCGTACCGACGCGCCCGCCGCCCAGATCGGAGCCGAACACCTGCCCGCGCGCGGTGCCGAAGTCGTAGCGCACACTGGCACCGATCGCGATGCGGCCGATGTGGTAGTTGGCGGAGGCGAACGGTGCATTGACCGCATAGTCGAGGTCGACGCTGCGGCGGCGCGTGCCACCGGCCAGCGCAAGGTTGTAGGCATAGACACCGTTCTGCGTCAGCGCACGCCCGCCCGCGGTCGCCACGTCGATCAACGCAGCGCGCCCGTCGCCGCGAACGTCCGAGATCATCGTCGACCACAAGGCGTCACGTGCGATCGTCTGCCGTGCGGCATAGAAGCCGGCAGTGGTGGTCAGGTCGCCGTCGCCCAGGTCCCACACGCGGCTGGCGCGCACGTCGTTGGTGACGTTGTTCATCGACTTGAGACGCAGGTCGAGGATGTTCAGCGCGGCCAGCAGGCCGTTGCCATTCAGCGCCGACGGATCGGCGATCGCCTGACCGGCAAGCGGCCCGTTGGCATAGGACAATTGCGCACCTGCGCCGCCCAGCAGCGCCGCGCCCTGCGTGGCGGGCAGGAACGCCGAGGTGAACGGCGTTACGAACGAACCCGTGATGTCGGAGTAGCGGAAGCGCTCGGTGATGGTCCAGCCGGCGAGATCGAGCTGGCTCTCGATCCCGACCGATTTGACCTTGCTGCTGATCCCTTCGGCCACGTCATGGACGACCGGGTTGTTATTGCCGTCGAGCACGAGGTTGTTGCGGATGTAGCGCGACAGCAGCATGTCACGCGTCGCGTCGAAATTGGCGACCTCGCGCACCTTTGGTGCCGAGTTGGTGCCAGTCGCGCGCACGGGCACGGTATCGTAGAAGGGCGAGCGGTCGTCGAGATACTTGCCGTAAAGACGGACGTAACCACCCGAGAAGGTCTTGGTAACGTTCAGCTTCACCTGACCGCCGCGCTGGGCGTCGTAGCCGGTGCGACGCGGCCCTTCGCCCTGGCGGAAGAAACCGCCGAGGTGGAAGCGCGCGGTCTCGCCCAGCTTGCCGCCGACGTCGAAGTCGGCGCGGTACTGGTCATAGTCCAGTCCGCCGGTCAGTGCGATCGCGCCGCCTTCGGTCTCGCCGGTTTTCGAGATGAAGTTGATCAGGCCACCCGGCGAGTTGGACGCGAAGGTCGAGGCGGAACCGCCGCGGATGACCTCGATCTGCGATAGATTCAGGTCGGCACGGATCAGGTTGTCGGGACCGACCCCTTGGATATCGCCGAATTCCAGCACCGGCAGGCCGTCCTCCTGCAACTGCACGAACTTGATGCCCGACGAGGCCAGCGGCAGCCCGCGGATCGACACGCTGGCCGCTCCCTCGCCGGTTGCCGCCTCGGAACGAACACCGGGAATGTCGCGCAGCAGGTCGCCGATCGAACGCGGCGCCAGCTTCATTATGTCACTTTCCTTCATGCTGCTGGTCGAGGTCGCGCTGTCCAGACGGTCGCGGCCCTTGGCGACACCGGTGGTCACGGTATCGGAGGCTGCCGCGTCCTTCGCTGATTGTTGCGGCGCGCCCGCCTCGACTGGCGTCGGCGACATCATGGCCGCGGAGATGGCGGTGGTGGCAAGGAGAAGCGAAATCACACGTAACCTCGAACTTGTCTGACTTTGAAAGTTCGGCCCAGCTACTTGCAAACGTTTAAATTTTTACTCCATTGTCCGAAGCCGTACGCTCCAGGCGGCAAGAACCCCGCATCGCGATTGATCAGCGACGTGCCGAAAGGGACCATAATGGACCGTGTGAGGTTGGGCCGAATGCATGTTCGGCTCTCCGGTCGTGTTTGCACGATTGTGACCAGCCAAGCTTGTCGACGGGGTCACCCGCTGGCGTCCAGCTTGCGCCGCCGCGAGTAGATGCCGGAGCCCGGATCGATGTCCGGGAGATAGACTTCGAAGGACCGCGCGCCGCTAGTCGACGGCAAGCACATCGATCCGCCCGATGTTCACTGCCGGTTGTCGCCGCCCTCGGCGATCATCACTCGTCGCTGCCGATCGGCATTCCCGGCGGTACGACGGGATCGTCAGAGCGATCGGCGAGTGCCGCCGCCAGCTTCGTATCGTCCAGCAACAGGCGCGCGGTGGAGAGCGCCCAAGCCCGGTCGGCGGGGTCACCGGAGCGCTTTCGCGCCTGCCGCTCCGCCCACTCATGCAGCGCCTGCCCGATGCCGCCCGCCGCTTCCGTGCCAGTGGCCGGGGCGGCGGCGGCGCGTGCCAGCCCGAGGACGATGCGGGTGCCGACCACGCGGCGGACCGCGGCAAGGCGCGCATTGAGTGCCGCTGCGTCCGCCAGTGCCAGGAGCCGCTCCGCGACCAGCGTCGGCCCGGGCACGTCAGGATTGCGGCGATGCTGATCGGCCAGCCGCGCCAATCGTTCGGGCGCGAGCAATGCATCCAGCGTGACTTGCGCGGAGACCTGCGCCGCCACCAGCGCATCGAACACCGCGCTACCCGCCGTCCGCATCACCTCGATATCGGTCTGGCGATCGCGTTCGCCCGACCAGCCCGCCGACAGTTGCGCGATAAGACGGTCGGGCACGTCCAGCGCGGCGGGCGCGAGCGTGGCGAGCAGCGCGTCGAGCGCCCGCTGCTGCGCCGCACCGCTCACCGGCTCCGGCGCCCCGCCGACGCCACCCGCTACCGCGTAGGTGGACGTGACCCCGCCAACCGACTTCGCCGCCGCCTCGACCTGGTAGCGGTGGAGCAGCCAAATCGGCACGAACTTGCGCCGCAACGCGGCGGCAGGTTCGCCGACCGCCAACGCCGCGGGGCCGAAGCGCGCGATCGCTGCGGCACGAACCTGCATCATTCGCTCCAGCTCCGCGGTCGGATCGGCGCCATCGTCCCACAGGCTTCCCCACGGCTGTGAGGCGGACGGGGCGCGCGCATTCTCATCCGAGACGAAGCGCAGCCCGCGCTGCTCCGCGGCGGCAGCCTTCGCACGCGCGGTGGCGTCGGGGTCGGCGCCGGACGGATCACCGTACAACCAGTCGATCGCATGGCGGTCCCACACGCCCAGCCCAACCCCGTACGCGTCGGACAAGTCGGGTGCGCCGTCGGTCAGCCCGATGCGCGGCGCGGGATAGTCCATGACCGATGCACGGTCCTGCGTGCTGCCCGCGAAATTATGGAGCAATCCCAGCGCATGTCCTACTTCATGCGCGGCAAGTTGCCGGATCCGGGCCAGCGCGACGGTCACCGGATCGTTCGGGCCGCCGGTGCCGGTCTTCGCCGCGCCGACCAGCGCCTCATAGATCAGCATGTCCTGGCGGACGCGCAACGAGCCCAGCAGCACCGATCCCTTCAGGATCTCGCCGGTGCGCGGATCGCTGACAGCGTAGCCGTACGACCAGCCGCGCGTCGCGCGATTGACCCAGTTGACGACGTTGAAGCGTATGTCGAGCGGGTCGGCGCCCTCCGGTAGGATCTCCACGCGATAGGCGTCGACATAGCCGGCCGCGTCGAACGCCGTCTTCCACCACGATGCGCCCTCCAGCAGCGCGGTGCGGATCGGCTCCGGCGCGGCGTTGTCGATATAGAAGACGATCGGCTTCTTGACGCGTGAGCGCGGCGCGGCCGGATCGACCTTCTCCAGCCGGAAGCGGTTCGCGAGGTTCTGGACGACCTGCGCGCCGAGCGGCGCTGCGAAATTCAGCGTCTGTGTCGAGAAGCTGCCGCCGCGCGGATCGAACGCGCGGGGCACGTACCCGCGTCCGGGCAGCGCGACGAAGCTGTGACGGACCACCAACGTCACCTGGCGCGGGTCGGGTGCGATGTTGCGTACCTCCGGCCCTGGCGTGTCGCTGGCCCAGGTCTGGCGCGCCTCGAATTCGAGATTCAGCGGGAAGGCGCGCACGGCGTTGGGATCGGCGGCGCTGAGTGCGTCGACCAATTTCCAGCCTTTCTCGCCACTCGTGTTCAGCTGTGCGGCCACATCCTTCGTATCGCGTGCGAGGAACGGCGCGATGTCGACCAGCAGCCGCCCGTCCGCGGCTTCCGTCAGATCTCCGAGCCACAATGTCGAGGTCGCGAACGCATCAGCGGCGGCCGCCTGTTCGCCCGGCGAGGCGCCGCTTGCGCGGAAGCGTGGATTCTCCAGCTCGAAGGCGATCTTTTTACCCAGCCGGCGCATGACGAGCACCTGGGCCGGGCCGGGCTGCGCACGATCCAGTCCGATCGGCGCGGAGCCGAGCCCGGTGCGCAACGCGGTGGTGTAGAGCAGCCGTGCCGCCACGCCGTCGCGTGCGGCGGCGGGAAGCGACAGCAAAATGCGCCCGCCCTTGCGGTCCAGATAGACCGGCAGCAGTCCGTCCATGCGCTCGGTCTGGGCGAGCGGATCGCCTTTTCGCGCCTTCGGAACGCTATCCTCGCGCGGGGTCGCTCGCGCGGGGTTCGGGATCAGCACGCCACCCATGCCGCAGATCAGCAAAGCCAAACGGATCATCGTCACCCCCACAGTCGCACCGTAGAAGACGGTCGTCGTGATCCGCAAGCCGGGACACGACGCGATGTCCCGCATGATCCTTGGACGGGAACTGCGCACGCTCCCGCGGCGCCTTTGGCGACGCAACACGCTTGAGCATTCGCGCGGATGGCGATCAGTGGTCGTTACAAGTGGTTGGGCGGCCGCGACTCGTGCTCGCGCCGGGCCACGGGCACGACAACGCAAAGGGCAGCGCCTTATCGGCCTTACCGGTGGTGAGACGCTTCATCTTCTGGCGACATCTGGGGCATGTGGCGAGTCCGCGGGATCGTCGCGAAGTCGCAGTGGCTGTTTCGCGACACTGACGCTGTCAAACGGACGGTCGTGCGCGCATGTGTCCCGCGCGGCTACACCGGTGATTGTAACATCTTTATCTCGTCCAACTGGCCTTACCAGTGGAATGAGCTAGCTACCTTTGTAGCATCTTCAATGCCTTAGCTGGCCACACTCGGATCTGGCAGTCGGCGTGGCACCGATGCCGTGCCGTGAGCCTCCCACCCCCTGCATCGCGACCATCCTGTACTAACTTGGCACTTACCGCGATTAATAAATCAAATTGACAAACTGGTATCGGTAGCGCAGATTGGCCTTACCAATAAGGCTGGCCAATATCGAGAAAGCTGCTCCTGAAGAGGGCGGCGATACGGCTGCAGGGAACGGAGCACGTGCTCCACGGGAGGGGATTGAAGATGCTAATGGCCAATCGCTGGCGGACGTTCGACGCCATGTTGCTTGCTGCCACGATGCTCGCGGGCACACCGGCGCTGGCACAGCAGGCACCCGCAGGTGGTATGGCGAACCCGCCGACACCGACCGTCGCCACCCCCGCCAATCCCGACCAGAGCACCGCCGCCGACCCGCAGTCGCAGGCGGAGCCGATCCCGCAGCCCGAAGGCGACATCGTCGTGACCGGGTTCCGTCAGAGCTATGCCGATGCGATCCGCTCGAAGCGCAATGAGATCGCGATCACCGACGGTATCTCGTCGGACGGGCTCGGCCGTTTCCCCGATCTCAACGTCGGCGAAGCATTGCAGCGGGTGCCCGGCGTCCAGATCAATCGTGAGGCGGAAGGCCGCAACGCGACCATCAACTTGCGCGGTTTGCCCGGCGAATATGCGCGCCTGACCCTCAATGGTGTCGCATTCGCCGAGCCGATCCTGACCGAAGCCGCGCCGCTCGGCGCGTTCAACGCGGACATCTTCAGCGCGATCGTCATCGACAAGTCGCCGCTCGCCAACGCGCAATCGGGCGGCCTGTCGGGCAATGTCGACCTGCAGATCGCGCCTGCGCTCAGCCGCAAGGAAGGCGGCTTCACCAAGGCGGCCCTGGAATACAATCAGCTCGGCGACAAGTTCGCCCCGGCCGCGACGGTAGGCTACAATCATCTTTTCTCCGACAGCTTCGGCGTGTTCGGCGTGCTGGCGTACAAGAAAGAGAACTTCCGCCGCGACACCGTCCAGTTCAACAGCTACTCGCCGTTCTCCGCGACGCAGGCGCAGGCGAATGCCGGCGTGCTCGGCAGCTATTACGCGCGCTCGGCAGCATGCCCGTCCTGCACGGGCTCCACTGCGACTTCCGGCGTGCTCTACAATTCGCAGCTTCGTCAATATTCGCGGCTCAACCCCGGCGACCTCTACACCGGCGCTGCGGGCGCGGAGTGGAAGCCGGACGAGCATACCCGCGTCAGCCTGACCGGCTTCTACACCGATCGTCGCCTGCCCAAGACGATGCAGTACATCTCGATCGTCGGGCAGAACGACACCAGCGCGCTCACCCCGACGTCGCCGCCGGTCAAGCTTGATGACGGCCGCTATGTCGTGACGGACTACGACTTCACGAACCCCGCCGACCCGCGTTCCTCAACGCGCCGTCTCGGCATCCGGCAGAGCAGCTGGGGGATCAACGGCAAGGCCGAATGGAGCGACGACGCGTGGCGGCTGTCGACGGTGCTGACCGCATCGAAGGCGAACAACCGCTCGGAAGAAACGTCGATCGACTTCGATCGTCTGCAGACCGCGACCGGCAACGGCGCGAGCGGGACGTTGCGGACCGGGGCAGGCGACGTCAGCGATTTCTATTACTCGCTCGCACCCGACCCGCTCATCACCAGTGCGGTGCCGACCTGGTATTGGGGCGGCGTGGCCGATCCCACCCAATATTATAACTCGCCGACGACGGCGGGCCGCACCAACCGCTTCCAGCTGACCGGTACGCAAAGCTATGCGACGAACGAGTTGCTCGCCTATCAATGGGACGCGGAGCGGACCTTCCAGGACAGCGTGCTGAGCGGCATCCAGGCCGGATTCCGCTTCGAACACAACAAGTTCGTCTCGCAGGGCTATCGTACCCAGGCGTTCGGCTTGCAGACCCAGAACATCGACGGCAGCTTCGTGCAGACCGCGCCGGTGGCCGGCGATTTCTTCGGTGACAAGCTCGGCACGTACAGCACGAACTGGCAGTCGACCCGCTATGATTACGCCTTGTCGAAGTTGCGCCCGGTGACGTTGTTCCCGGGCGGGGCGCTGTCTCCGTCCGGCTTCAACATCCGCTACAACGACAACAACTATGCGCTCTATAATTTCACGAACCAGACCGATATCGCGGCGGGTTACGTGCAAGCGAAATATGCGATCGATATCGGCAGCGTCCGCATCCGCGGCAATGGCGGCCTGCGCTATGAATACGCACGCAACTCGATCGATGCGCTGGATCGGGTGTCGTTGACGACCACGATCGGCTCACCGGCGGATTTCACGACGAACAACTACACCAATCGCTACGGCAAGCTGCTGCCGTCGTTCATCGTCGTCGCCGACCTGACCGAGAAGCTGCTGCTGCGTGGTGCCGCCTATCGCACCTACGTCCGCCCGCAGCCGCGGCAGTTCACGCCATCGACGATCGTCGGCAACCCCGTCAACGGCGTCTATTCGCTGACGTTGGGCAATCCGGAATTGCAGCCGTACGATTCGACGTCGTTCGATGCCTCGCTGGAATGGTACAACCGTCCGAACGGGATCATCTCGGTAGCGGCGTTCCAGAAGCGGATCACCGGATTGATCGCGCAGATCACCGACCCGACCCGCCTGTGTCCGCAGGACGGTGCGGCGCTTGGGCTGGGCACGCTGCGCGTCAACGGCGATCGGTGCGAGAGCAGCCAGATCTACACCGGCGGCGCGGTGCCGACGCCCTTCCTGGTCACCGCCAGCGGCTTCGTGAATCAGGACAGCCCCGTCACGGTGCGCGGGGTCGAGTTCAACCTCCAGCAATCCTTGGACTTCCTGCCGGGCGCGCTGCGACATCTGGGTGGCGGCTTCAACTACGCGTTCACCGGCATCAGCGGCCGTACCGCCACCGGCGCTCAGGCGACGCTGCCCGGCGTGTCGAAGCACAACGCCAACGTCATCGGCTATTTCGAGACCGACAAGGGCGGCGTGCGGCTCGTCTACAACATCCGTAGCAAGTACGACCTCGCATCCGCGGGCACCTTCACGGGCGCGGCGCGGCAGGTAAAGTCGCGCGGCCAGCTCGACCTGTCGGCTTCGGCGAACCTGACCGACACGGTCTCGCTGTCGTTCGACGCCTACAACCTCACCAATGCGATCCGCATCGAATACGAGAACGATCCGCGCCTGATCCGGCGCGCCGACTATGATGGGCGCACCTTCACGGTGACGGCGCGCGCCACCTTCTGAGTCCCTTCCCTGGGGTTACTGGCGGTGCTCTCTTCTCCCGGAGCACCGCCCCTTTCTTGCATCAGGGGATATCCTCGACCACGCAGCGGCAATACGACGTCGGATGCAGGAGAACGCGCATGAAGACGGGTACGAGCATTGCTGTGGCTCTGCTGCTTTCCACCGTGGCGACGGCGGGGACGGGCGCCGACGAAACGGCGTTGTTCCGCTATGTCGATCCGCGCATCGGCACCGGCAACGACGACCAGGGCGATACGGTGCCGGGACCCACCCGCCCGGCCGGATCGATCCACCCGAGCCCCGAGACGCTGGTTGGCAGCAACGCCGGCTATGACAAGGACGCGCCGATCAGCGGCTTCGCGCAACTGCATACGCAGGGTTCGGGCGGGCGCACCACCTACGGCACCTTCCTGATCTCCCCACAGACCGGCGCGCCGGTCTTCGACGAGGCGCGGCACCTGTCTGGCAAGGCCGACGAGCGACTGGCCGCGGACGCCTATGCGGTGACGCTGACCCGCTACGGCATTCGTGCCGAGGTTACCCCCGCGCCGTACGCCGCATTCTATCGCTTCACCTATCCCGCGGGTCGCCCGGCGACGATGGTGTTCGACGTGACCCGCAAGATCCGCGGTGAACTGGCCAGCGCTGGCGCCGAGCTTACGCTCGACCCCGCGAACGGCCGGATCGCGGGGCGGGTGCGGGCGCGAAGCTACTGGAATCCCGCCGAAGTCGATATCTGGTTCGCCGCGCAGCTCGATCGTATCCCGACCCGCTGGGGCGTGCGCGTCGGGCAGGAGGATCGCGCGGGCGCCACCCGCGCGACAGCGGCGGCCGACACGCAACTGGCGGGTTGGTGGCAATTCGACGCGACGCCCGCCGATCCGGTCAAGCTGAAGGTCGCGGTGTCGTTCACCAGTGCCGCACGCGCCGCCGAGCTGCTGGCCGAGGATATTCCAGCCTGGGACTATGATGCGGTTCGCCGCGGTGCACAGGCCGACTGGAACCGCGAACTGTCGCGCGCCACGATCGACGGCGTGGGCGCGGCGGACAAGCGCCGTTTCTACACCGCGCTCTACCACAGCGCGATCCAGCCGCGCGATCGCAGCCGCGATCAGCCGGAACAGGACCGTGCGGTACCGCATTGGGACGATTATTATACGCTGTGGGACACGTATCGTACCGGTTTTCCGCTCATGTCGTTGCTGCGTCCGGGCGTCTACCGCGACAATGTCGCCTCGATCGTCCGGACGTTCGAACGCTACGGGGCGGCGCACACGGCCTTTATCGCGGGGCGCAACTATCACGTCGGGCAGGGCGGGGACGAAATCGACAACGTGCTGGGCGAGGCGCTGATCCGCGGTGTCCCGGGGATCGACTGGCAACGCGCCGCGCCGGTGGCGTTGCACAATGCGCACGAGGAGCGTCGTCCGCGCTATCTGGTGCAGGGCTGGTTCGCGGTGGGCGACCGGAGCCCCGAGCCCGACAACCAGCGCGCGCGCTCAGGCTCGTCCACGCCTGCGTTCGCGCTCAACGATTTCTACGCCGCGCGGCTGGCGGCGGCGGTCGGCGAAACGAAGGACGCCGCAGCGCTGCTCGCGCGCTCGCGCAACTGGCGCAACGTCTGGAACCCGGCGGCGGTCAGCGATGGTTACACGGGCTTCGTCATCCCGCGCTACGCCGACGGCCGCTTCCAGCCGCTCGATCCCAAGGTCGGCTGGGATGGCAAGCGTTATGAGAACGTCGGTTTCTACGAAGGAACCGCCTGGGTCTATTCCTACTCGATGCTCCACGACGTGCCCGGCATGGTCGCCGCAATGGGCGGGCGCGCGCGCTTCATCGAGCGGCTGCGGCATGCGCTCGACACCGGGTTGATCGACATCACCAACGAGCCGAGCTTCGCGACGCCGTGGCTGTTCAGCGAAGTCGGTCGACCCGATCTGGCAAGCTATTGGGCCGATCGCATCTTCCGGCGCTTCACCCCCGACGCTTATCCCGGCGACGAGGACAATGGGGCGATGAGCTCGCACTACGTCTTCAACCGGCTGGGCCTGTTCCCGAAGCTGACCAGCGACCTCTATTACATTCATGCGCCGCACCAGCCGCTCGGTACGATCGTCGGTGCCGCGGGCAAGAGCTTCACGATCCGGGCCGACAATTGGAAGGCGGGGCGTATCTACATCGCGGCCGCGTCGCTCAACGGCAAGCCGCTCGCTACGCCCTTCCTCCGCCAAAGCGACATCACGCGTGGCGGCACGCTGCGCCTTACGCTTTCCGATACGCCGACAAAGTGGGCCTCGACCGTGTCGCCTGCGGGCAGCTGACGGGCACGCGCCCCTGCGGCGTCAGTGGCGCGGCACGGCCTGGGCATCGCGGAGCAATGGCGCGTCGCGGCGTTCGTGCAGACGCGCGACGATGGCGGCCGCGGCATCGGCCATCGTCGCGCGATCCCGCTCCGTAATGACGTCACGCGGGTTCGGGTCCACGGCACTGATGGCGCCGATCGCGTGGTTCCCGTCCCAGCGAAGAACGGCGGCGGCATAGAAGCGGAACCGTCCGGCATCGCGGTTCACCCACGGATTGTCGGCGAAACGCGCGTCGGAGAGCAGGTCGGGGATGAAGAAAAAGTCCTCGCCCGAGGCGATCGCATGGCCCGAGAACGAGTGCTTGCGACGGTAGGCGCGCGCGGCGATCCCATGCGCGGCGACCACATATTGCGTATCGTGCAGCAGGATCGACAGCAGCGACGCGCTCACGCCCATCTGCTGGCAGACGTCGCGGGCGATCGCGAGCAGCACCGGGTCGTCCTGCGCTTCCAACGCGCCACTCGCCACCACGGCACGCTCGCGTTCGCGCTCGTTCATCGGGACGGGCGGAGGCTGGAAAATCGAAATGCTCATCGGCGCTCCATCGCCGCAAACGCGGCCCATTCGGGCCTAACTACGCCACAAATACAAACAAATTACTATTCTCAACAGGATGCGGCCGATCGCCCCATTGCGGTACACCTGCCCGCGACACGATATGCCCCGCGCGGCGGCGGGAACCAACGCAGGTCCTGCGGCTTGGTCGTTCGTTCCACAAACAGAAAGACGAACCATGGGTGAATTCACCGACAAGGTCAGCGCCGCCGCCAACAAGGTCGCAGGAAAGATCAAGGAAGAGGTCGGCAAGGCGACCGACAACGAGCGGCTGGAGGCCGAGGGCGAGGCGCAGCAGCTCAAGGGCACTGGGCAGGACGTCAAGGGCAGCGTCAAGGGCGCGCTTGGCGACAAGATCTGAGCGATCAGGGCCGTCCTTTGGGGCGGCCCCTTGTTTTCAAGATGATGGCGTCGGTGCGAGGATTGTAGCGGAAACACGCTCCCGAAGGCCTCGCTGTCGTGCCTCAGTAGCTCTTCGTCGACGTTCGCGCGGGCGCGGTGTGGAGACGAAAATAGCCAGGCGCCAGGTGGCGTTGGCGGGCACGACGATCGGCATCGGCGAGTTCGAGGGCCGTGCGGCCCTGTGCTTTTGCGGTGTTGATGCCCCGGGCGGATTCGCGATGTTTGACGAACCTCGAAGCATTTGACGGACGACGATTATCTCGGCCTGCGCCTCACTTCATGCGGTGGAGGGTGAAGCGCGTTATTTCGGAGGGGACGCCGAGCCGTAGTGCGAAGCCGGGCCAGAGGCCGGTGCCGTTGCTGACATAAAGCGTTGTTTCGCCGAGGGTATATCGGCCGGACACGAAGCCGGCGTTGGCCCGTGCGACGATGCGGTCAAGCCCCACGATCATCCCGCCATGCGTATGTCCCGACAATTGCAGCGCAATCCCGCGGGCGGCGGCGGCGCGCGCGTGGCGCGGCTGATGATCGAGCAGCACGATCGGTGCACCTTCGGGAACGCCGCGTAACGCAAGATCGAGCGATGGCGGCGCTTCGCCGACGCCTGGTGCCGATAAATCGGTGACTCCGGCAAGTACGAGCCGCGCGGTGCCGCGCGCGATCACCGCGTGCGCATTCGGCAGCATCCGGAAGCCCATATCGGTCAGGTGTCGCATCCAGGCGCGATATTCGAAGAAATATTCGTGGTTGCCCGGGATCGCATAGACGCCGTCCGGCGCGCGCAATGCCGCGAGTGGTGCGACGTCGTTACGGCGCATCGCGACCGAGCCGTCGATGAAGTCGCCCGTCACCACGATCAGGTCGGCACCGGCGGCGTTGGCGCGCGCGGTGACCGCCGTGGCCCATGAAGCGGTGAACAGCCGGCTGATGTGCAGGTCGGTCAGCTGGACGATGCGGTATCCCTCGAACGCCGGCGGCAGATCGCGGACCGCGACGGCGACGTCCCGCACCGGCGGGACGCGCGTGGCGTTGGCGACGCCGATCCCCGCTGCGAGCGCCGCCAGCGCACCGATCGCATAGCGAAGCGCGGCGGGTTGCCGGACGGCGTCGTGGCGGATGAGCATCGCCAGCAGCGTGCCCAGGTCGAGCACGACCTGAAACACCGCGAGCAGCACGATCGCGCCGAACGTCCAGTTGAACAGGATGACGACGATGCGCGGGAATTCGGGTGCGAACACCGATCCCGACGAGAGCCGGCTGAAGAAGTGATATTGCGAGGCCAGGAGCATCAGCAGCGCCGCCGGGATCTTCGCCCATAACGGTAGCGGGAGCGGCCAGAGCCAGCGCCACAGGACGACGAGCGCCGGGACGGCGAAGACGAGACTGAAGATGATCGCGCTCCGATATCGTTACACTGCGTCACAACACCGTGCCGGCCGCGACGGGTCCGTGCCCGCGCGGCCGGCACGCAGGATCAGCGCGCCGCGACCCCGCCGGTCAGGTAATCCATCTTGCCGATCTGGACGCCCTTCATCCGCAACAGCGCATAGGTGGCGGTCACGTGGAAGAAGAAGTTCGGCAATACGAAGTCGGTGACGAGGGCGCTGCCGGAGAAGGTCATCTCCAGATTGGGGAACTTCAACGCGATCTCGGCCGTCTCGCGTCCGTCGAACGCGGCGACCGGCGCTTCGTCGAGATAGGCGATCGTCCGCGCGATCCGATCGCGCAGTTCGGCGATCGTCGCCTCGTCGTCGGCCATCGGGCGCGGTTCGACCTGCGCGAGCCGCGTGACCGCCAATTTGGCGGTGTCGCACGCGATCTGCACCTGGCGCGGGAGCGGCAGCATGTCCGGCGCCAGCCGCGCGGCGAGCAGTTCCGCCTCGTCGATGTCGCTGCCGACAGCCGTGGCGAGCAGATGGTCGAGGTTGCGCAGCGTGCGGGTGAAGAGCGGCACGGTGATATCGTACAGACTCGGCATCGTCGTTCCTTCGCGTGCGGGAGGCGCGCTGCGCCGCGACGTGGACGCGCGCGGATGGTTGCGCAAGGTGCGGCGCGCCGCGCCGGTCAGCGCTGCTTCTTCGCGGTCGTCGCGGTGAAGTCAGGGTCCTTGTTCGCGACCCAGTCGACGAACTTGCGGATGCCGGGGTGCGCCAGCAGCGCTTCGACGTCGAGACCGTGGCGCTGCAATTCGGAAGTGGTGAAATTGGCCATCAGCGTCTGCTGGCAGATCGGATGCATCGGTACGACATCGCGCCCGCCCCTGCTCTTGGGAACGGGATGGTGCCAGACGATCGTCCTGCCGGTCGGGCGGCCGCACAGCCAGCAGGTGACGATCGCGGGTGGAGCGTCGTCCTCCTGCTCTATGCCGGCGTAGGGATCGTTGCGGGAGTGTCGGCGAGCCATGCGGATACCTGCGTAAGCGTGAAGTCGTCAGCCCTGATAGCGCAGCGTGTTGGCAAACCCATCATTCGCCTTCGTCATCTTCGCGATTTTCCGGAGGTGCGCGCGGACGTGACGTTCGAAGCGGATGTCGTCGTAGATGCCGGTGACGGGATAATCGTCGCGCGCAAGCAACGCCTTGATCCGGGCGGCGAACGCCGTCTGGTCGTCCGCATCGCCGGTATCGGCCAAGGCGCGGCAGGCCCATTCCTCCGCCGCCGCCTTGTCGTAATCGTCCTGCGCCTCGTAGCCGCGCCGGTCCGCCGCCGCCTGTTCGAGCCGCGCGGCCTTCTGCCGCCGCTCCAGCCACGTGCGAACCAGCGCGCCATCCCATGCCGTTGCCGAACCAGTCATCGTGTCTTCCCGTCGTAATCGGTCTCGACCCGGCGCCGATCGACATTCGCGTTCGAACGTCGGAGCGGCCCGGTCTCGCGATCCGGATAACCCATGCCCGTCGCTACGGGCGCCGGCCGCACTGCCGCATTTACCGCCGTCGGCACGACGGCGGCGGCGACGTGCCGACGCCGGTCATCGATCGCGGTCGATCGGTCCTAGCGCAAACGTGACCGGCTGCCCACCGCACGACGCGATTTGGCTGGACAGCGCGGGCGGGCGATGCCCAGTCTGCGCGCGATAAAAGACGATTCCAAGGAGGATGGCATGGCGCACCGGTATAGCGTTCGGCGGCGTTTGATCGCGCTGGCAACGATCGGCGCCGCCTTCGCCGCGGTGCCCGCCACCGCGCCCGCGGCGCCCACGCCTGAAGCCGTGCCCGCACCTGCACCCACGCCCGCACCCGCACAGCAGGCTGACGCCTACACGCCGGGCGCCGCCAATCTGGAAGCGCGCCGCTGGTTCCAGGACGCCAAGTTCGGGATCTTCCTCCACTGGGGCCTCTACAGCGAACTGGGCGGTGGCGGATCGCCCGGGCTGGCCGAGTGGATCATGCAGGAGAACAAGATCCCCGCCGCCAGATACGAGCGGCTGGCGCGGTTCTTCAATCCCACCAGGTTCGATGCCGATGCGTGGGCCACGTCGTTCCGGAAGGCCGGCGCGCGCTACGTCGTCATCACCAGCAAGCATCACGACGGCTTCGCGATGTTCGACAGCAAGGTGTCGCCCTACAACGTCGCGAAGGCGACGCCGTTCGGCCGCGATCCGATCGCCGAACTTGCTGCGGCGTGCCGGCGGCAGGGCATCAAGCTGTTCTTCTATTACTCGCAACTCGACTGGCACAACACCGACTATTTCCCGCGCGGGCGGACCGGGCACACCACCGGCCGTCCGGAGGCGGGCGACTGGGAGAAATATCTCGATTACCAGGACGCGCAGCTGCGCGAGTTGTTGACGCAATATGGCCCGATCGGCGGCATCTGGTTCGACGGCTGGTGGGACCAGGAGAAGACGCCGCTGCGCGACCGCTGGCGGCTGGACCGCACCTATCGCCTGATCCACCAGCTGCAACCCGCCGCGCTGATCGTGAACAACCACCATCATGCGCCGTTTCCGGGCGAAGACTATCAGACGTTCGAGCGCGACCTGCCGGGTGAGAACACGATGGGTTACAGCGGCACCGCGAAGGTCGGCGCGCTGCCGCTGGAAACCGCCGAGACGATGAACGGCAGCTGGGGCTTCAACCTGGTCGACGACAATTTCAAGTCGCCGGAGACGCTGGTGCGCACGCTGATCGGCGCGGCAGGCCGCAACGCCAACTTCCTGCTCAACACCGGGCCGATGCCGAACGGGGAATTGCAGCCGGAGAATCTGGCCACCTACGCGAAGATCGGCGCATGGCTGACCGCCAACGGGCGTAGCATCTATGGCACGCGGGGCGGACCGATCGCGCCGGGGCCGTGGGGCGTCACCACGCAGCGTGACAAGACGGTCTATGTCCACCTGCTGCGCGCGCACGACGGGCGCGTCGCGCTGCCGTTTGCGGGCAAGGTGGCGTCGGCACGACTGTTCGACGGCGACGCGCCGGTGACGGTCACGGCGCGCGGCGGCACGATCGAGCTGTCGGGGCTGCCGCCGCTCGGCGATCGCTGGGACCAGATCGTCGCGCTTCGGCTGCGGTGACGCGGTATAGCGCCGACGTACTACGCGGGGGGTGCATCGGCACGATATGGCGGCGGCGCAGCGGGTGATAGCGTCACGCCATGAACGACGAGCACGATCACGGCGCCGACAGCATCGAACGCACCGGCCGCGAAGAACGCGACTATCTGCTTCAGCGCGCTGACGGACATCGCCAACTAGCGGAAAAGACAGAAGAGTCTGGCGCGAAGATGATCCATACGCGCCTGAAGCAACTCTATGAGGAGCGGGCAGCGAAGATCGATCTGGTAGATAGCGACTAGTAATTGCTGCAAGAATACCAGGAACGCGGCCTTTGATGATCGGTTGATGCGTCCGACCCGCCCGTGATCGACGGTGCCGGCGTCGGAGGATCGACCATGAAAGCCCTGGCCGTCATGCTGCTGAGTGCAGCGACGCTTTCCGCCTGCGCCGCGCCGGCGACCCGTATCTCGACCGGGTTGCAGCGCTATGGCCTCGACGAACAGCGCGCCGATTGTGTCGGCACGCGGCTGCAAGGCGACCTGTCGCTGGGCCAGCTCCGGCAACTCGGCCGCGCCGCCGCCGCCTATCGCAAGGGCGATACCGACCCCGGCGTACTGACGGCCGGCGACCTGCTGCGCGTCGCGGGCGAACTGAAGGATCCCGCCATTGCGCTGGCGGTCGGGAAGGCCGCCGCCGGTTGCGGCGTCCGCCCGTAATCACGCCGCGCAACCGCATTCCATTCGAGGAGCATGATCATGAACAAGGACGAATTCCAGGGCGGTGCCCGCTATGTCGGTGGCAAGATCGAGAAGGCGGTCGGCGATACCGTCGACAGCCGTGCGTGGAAGGTAGACGGCGTCGTCGACCAGGTCGCAGGCGGGGCACAGCACAGCTATGGCCGCGCCCGCTCGATCGTCGAGGACGCGATCGACAGCGCGCCCGAACTGGCCGAGGAGGCGCGCGATCGCCTGAAGGCGGCCGGCGAACGTGCGGCGGACGCCGCGCAGGAGGGCGGCAGGGTGGCCGCGCAGAAGGTGCAGGACGCGCCGCTGCTATGGGCGATCGCGGCGGCGATCGGCGGCTATGCCCTTGCGCTCGTCGTCCACGGGCGGCGCGATTGAGCCGGCGATGAGCACCGCCCCGTCGTTCAAGACCCTGCGCGAAACCGCCGACCTGCGCCACCTGCGCCAGATCATCGCCGGGCTCGACGAGGGCGTGATCCTGATCGATCCCGACCAGACCCTGCTCTGGGCGAACGCGGCCGCGCTGGCGATGCACGGCGTGGACGACAGCGCCGGGCTGGGTGCGACGGTGGACGAATATCGCGCGCGCTTCCAGCTGCGCTACCGCAACAACCACCGCGTCGAGGCGGACAATTACCCGATCGAACGCGTCGTGGCGGGCGATTCCTTTTCCGAGGTGGTCGTCGAGGTGACGCTGGCGGGAGAGGACGAACCGCGCTGGGTGCATCAGGTGCGCAGCCTGGTGCTGAACGACGCCGACGATGGCGAGCCGGCGTGCCTGGTGCTGATCATCCAGGACGTGTCGGCACGGTACGAGGCGGAGGATCGCTTCGAGCAGTCGTTCAACGCCAATCCGGCGCCCGCGGTAATCTGCCGGTTGAACGACCTGCGGTTCGTGAAGGTGAACCAGGGCTTCCTCGATATGACCGGGCATCAGCGCGACCACGTGCTGTGTCGGACCGTCTACGACATCGACGTGCTGCGCCACGCCGATCGCCGCGACCTGGCCAAGGAGCGGCTGGGGGAAGGGCGGACGATCCCGCAGATGGAAGCCGAGCTGGAGATGCCGGGCGGCGGAACGAGGCTGGTGATCGTCGCCGGGCAGCCGATCGACATGGGCGACCAGCCGTGCATGCTGTTCACGTTCGCCGACCTGGAGCCGCGTCGCAAGGCGCAGGACGCGCTGCGTCACAGCGAGGAGCGCTTCACGCGCACCTTCCAGCTGGCGCCGGTGCCGATGGCGATCGGTGCGCGCGACGGGCATCTGCTGTGCGAGGTGAACGCCAGCTTCACGCAGCTGACGGGATACGGCGCGACCGAGATCATCGGGCGGCCACTCGGCGAGGTGGAATTGTGGGAGAGCAGCGCGATGCGGCGCGTGATCGAGGCGGCGATCGACGGCGGCCACGACCTGCGCGGACACGAGGCGCGGCTCCACGCCAAGGACGGCGCAGCGATCGATTGCATCGTGTCGACGGAGTCGATCCGGCTGGGCGACGAGGCCTGCGTGCTGTGGGCGTTCCAGGACATCTCGCAGCGCAAGGCGACCGAGCTGGAGCTGGTCGAGGCGATCGAGGCGGTGATGAAGGACACCAGCTGGTTCAGCCGCACCGTCATGGACAAGCTGGCACGGCTGCGCGCGCCGCACTCCAACATCGATGGGCCGGGGCTGGACGATCTTACCGCGCGCGAGCGCGACGTGCTGGCGCTGATCTGCCGCGGTTACGACGACAAGACGATCGCACGATCGCTGAACGTCGCGGGCAACACCGTGCGCAACCATGTTGCGCGGATCTACGCCAAGATCGGTGTCAACCGCCGCATCGCCGCGGTCGCCTGGGCGCGCGCACGCGGTTTCGATGGCGAGGGCGTCGCGATCGGCAAGGCGGTTCAGGAGACGGTGGCATGACCAAGCGACGCAGCGCCACGGATACCCCCGCCGGCCCCGATGAGGCCGCCGTGGCAAGGCGCACGCGATCCTCGGTCCACGAGGCGATCGGCAAACTGATCGGCGACGACGCCGCCACCCGACGCGGCACCGCCGGCAAGGAAGCGGCGGGCGACGACGACGACGAGGAACCGACGCGGTCCTGAGAGCGCGACGGACGAAGACTTTCAACAGGAGTGATTATGGCTAGCAACGCAAGCAACGGCTTCGCGCCGATCGATGACGCATATCCGGGCAAGACGCGTACCCGGCTGTCGTGGGGCGCGATCTTCGCCGGGGTCGTCATCGCGGTGGCAGTGCAACTGGTGCTCGGTATCCTCGGGGCCGGGATCGGGCTGACGATGGTCGACCCGGTGGAGGGGACGACGCCGGGCGCGGCGGGCTTCGGGATCGGGGCCGGGATCTACTGGCTGTTGACCACCGTGCTGGCGCTGGGCGCGGGCGGCTTCGCGGCAGCGCGGGCCGCGGGCGTGCACGAGCGGTTCGACGCGCTGGTCCACGGGCTGGTCGTATGGGGCGTCACGCTGATCCTGACGCTGTACCTGCTGACCTCGGCCGTCGGCGGCATCATCGGCGGCGCGTTCCGTACAGTGGGCGCGGTAGCCGGCGCGGCCGGCTCGACGGTCGGCGCAGCGGCGCCTGCCGCCGCGTCGGTCGCCGGGGTCGACGCGAGCGATGTGCGCAGCGAGGCAGCGGCGTATCTCTCGGACGCGCCGAGCGATCCTGCACAGATGACGGCGGAGCAGGCGCAAAAGGAGATCGCCCGCGAACTGCCGGCGCTCGCGCGCGGCGGCAGCGATGGCCAGCAGGCCGAGCGCCGCATCGTCGACATCGTCGCCGCACAGCGCAAGATCAGCCGCCCCGAGGCGCAGGCACAGGTGACGCGCGCGAAGCAGCAGTTCGCCGCGACCAAGGAGAAGACGATCGAGACCGCGAAGTCGGCGACCGACAAGGCCGCGGGTGCCGCAGCCGGGACGTCGTTCGTCCTCGTCCTCGCATTGCTGGTCGGCGCGGCAGCGTCCGGCTTCGGCGCTACCGCGGCCACCCGCCGCCGCCTGCGCTGAACGACCGCGGCGGGCCAGCACAGCCGGCCCGCCGCAGCCTTTTGCCCAAGGAGTGAAGGAGATCATCATGACCAACAGGACCGGACTGGCCGCCGTACTGGCAGCGACGATCGCGCTCGGCGCGTGCAACACCGTCAACGGTGCCGGCAAGGACATGCGCTCGGCCGGCTCGGCGGTGTCCGACGTGTCGGGCAAGACCAAGAAGTAATAGATCCAGCCGGCGACGGCGCCGGTCATGCGCGATGCGGGCGGTCGGGGTTTTCACATCCCGGGACGCCCGCATCGCCGCTTCGCAGGCTATTTCACATAAGTTTTGTGGATTCTTAAGGAAGGTGCATCCGACCCGTAGCCGGCGACGTACCTGCTGCGCCTGCGCCGACGACCAGTTTTTTGCCTTCGCGTCGGGCCAAGGGAGGTGCCACCACATGAAGCAGCAAGATCTGGTCATCGATGCGCTCGATTCGCGCGCGCAGCGGCGGACCGACCGCCGCGCATTGTTCACCGCCGCACTGGGCGTCGCCGCCGTCGGCTCCGCGTTCGCTTATTCCGATCCCGCCCGGGCGCAGTCCGCCGCGACCGACCTGGACGTGCTCAACTTCGCGCTGAACCTCGAATATCTCGAGGCGCAATTCTACCTCTTCGCCGTCAACGGCGCAGGGCTGGCCGCCACCCAGACCGCCAGCGGCGCCGGCGCGGCCGGCGGGGTCGTGACCGGCGGAGCGAAGGTCGACTTCTCGGGCGACGCGCTGGTCGGCGCCTATGCCGCGGAGATCGCCGCCGACGAGGCCGCGCACGTCGCCTTCCTGCGCAAGGCGCTGGGCAGCGCCGCGGTCGGGATGCCGAACATCAACATCTCCGGCGAAGCGGACGGGCCATTCACGGCCGCCGCACGCGCCGCCGGCGTGGTCGGCCCGACTGGCACCTTCAATCCCTATGCCGATCCGAACAGCTTCCTGCTGGGCGCGTTCATCTTCGAGGACGTCGGCGTCACCGCCTACAAGGGTGCGGCGCCGCTGCTGACGAACAAGACCTTCCTCGAGGCCGCTGCCGGCATCCTGGCGGTGGAGGCCTATCACGCCGCGATCGTGCGCACGACGCTGTATGCCAAGGGCATCCCGGCGCTGGTCGATGCGACGGAGCAGATCGCGGCGGCACGCAACGCCCTGGACGGCAAGCCCACCGAAGACCTGATCCGCGGGATCGCGCCCGACGACGATGAGGGCATCCGGCCGACCGGCAGCGGCGCGACGCTGACCTCGAACATCGTGCCCCTGAACGCCAATGGCCTGGCCTACAGCCGCACGACCGGGCAGGTGCTGAACATCGTCTACCTGAACGCCGGCACCACGACGATGGGCGGGTTCTTCCCGAACGGCGTCAACGGCAACATCCGATCGACCACGTGAGCGTGCGGTCGCTTCCCTGCGTCCCATCCTCATCCCCTTTTCAGGAACGACTCACATGATCGATCATCGCAAAGCTCTCGACATCCTCGCGGCGGCCGATGCCCGTCGCGCGGCGCGACGCCAGTTCCTCAAGGTCGCCGGCGGCGGCACGCTCGCGCTCGGTAGCGCCAGCCTGTTGTCTGGCTGCTTCGATTCCGAAGGCGACGACCAGCCGAGCCCGACGCCGACCCCGACGCCTACCCCGGCGGCGGTGACCGACAGCGACATCCTCAACCTGGCGCTGAACCTCGAATATCTCGAGGCGCAATTCTACCTGTACGCCGTAAATGGCACCGGCCTGTCCGCCAGCATGATCGCCAGCGGTTCGGGCACCGCGGGCGGCACCGTCACCGGCGGCGCGAAGGTGGATTTCTCCAACGACGCACTGGTCGGCGCCTATGCCCGCGAGATCGCGGCGGACGAGGCCGCGCACGTCGCGTTCCTGCGCACCGCGCTCGGCTCGGCGGCGATCGCGATGCCCAACATCAACATCTCGGGTGACGCCAACGGCGCGTTCACCGCGGCGGCGCGCGCGGCGGGCGTGGTGGGACCGAACGACACGTTCAATCCCTATTCCTCGCCGGAGAACTTCCTGCTCGGCGCGTTCATCTTCGAGGACGTCGGCGTCACCGCCTACAAGGGCGCGGCACCGCTGCTGACCAGCAAGGTGTTCCTCGAGGCGGCGGCCGGCATCCTGGCGGCGGAAGCCTATCACGCCGGGCTGGTGCGTACGGTGCTGTATGCCAAGGGCATCGCGACGCCCGCACTCGTCACGGCGGCGGGGCGCATCTCCGACGCGCGCGACACCCTCGACCAGGGCAGCGACACCGACGAGGGCCTCGTCAAGGGCACGGCGGCCAACCTGGTCCCGACCGATGCGGACGGGATCGCCTACAGCCGCAACAGCGCGCAGGTGCACAACATCGTCTATCTGAATGCGACCGGGGCCAACCGCAACGGTGGCGGGTTCTTCCCGAACGGGACGAACAACCCGAACGCGACCCTGCGTGTCGGCCTGCCCTGATCGCGCACGGTCGCACGGACAATCGAGAAAACCTGCAAGGGAGGGTGCGGCCGCACCCTCCCGTTCGAAATATGAAGGGAGCAAGATATGAAGGCGATTGCGATGACCGGCGCGGCGATGCTCGCCGCATTTGCCGCCCCTGCGATGGCGCAGGAAAGCGACGGCGGCTTCAACGGCATCTACGTCGGCGCCGCGGGCGGCTATGACGTGCAGCCGAACGACGGCGGCGCGCAGGTGCTGTTCGACCGCAACCTCGACGGTCGCTTCGGCGACGTGGTGCGCACCGGTTCCGGCGCCAACGCCTTCTCGCCGGGCTTTTGCGGCGGGCAGGCGACCAGCCAGCTTAGCCCCGGTGCGGGCGGGCGCTGCACGAAGGACAAGGACGACTGGGCCTATTATGGCCGCATCGGTGCCGACGCCCAGCGCGGCCGCATCGTCGTCGGTCTCGTCGGGGAGTTCGGGACGAGCAACATCACCGATGGCGTCACCGCCTTTTCCGGCACGCCGGCCAGCTACGTCTTCAATCGCGGGATCGACTGGGAAGGCGGCATCCGTGCGCGCGCCGGCTTCACGCCCAACGACACGACGCTGTTCTACGGCACGTTCGGCCCCGGCTATGCCCGGATCGACCGTGCGTTCGGTTCGACCAACACCACCAACACCTTCACCGGCAGCGGCAAGCGCAACCAGTTCGGTATTCAGGGCGGTGGCGGCATCGAGCAGCGGATCGGCGAGCATCTGTCGTTCGGGCTGGAGTATATGTACCACCAGTATCAGGACGACGATTATGTCGTCCGGGCGGCCGGCCCGGCGGGCACGCCGTTCACCAACGCGAACAACGGCGGCAGCGCATCGGGTACGGACTTCATCCGTTCCGACGACAAGTTCCGCTGGCATTCGATCCGCGCGACGGTCGGCTTCCACTTCTGACGCCGATCGCCGGTCGGGTTTCGGAGCCTGACCGGCGTTGGTTCGGATGCGGAGACGGGGACCCGTCGCTTCGGCCTTGATCCGGACTCCTGCTTCTTCCCGGCGTCGGTGAGAAGCGGGACCGGATCAGGTCGGGACGATCCACGCGAACCGACCTGCGGGTCTGGCTTTGAGGGCTCAAGGTCTGCGTCGAAGCGGGACAAAGCGGGCGGCTCCTAACAACGATCGGCGCGTCGCTTCCGCGACGATGCTACCCGCCCCGCTATGAACTCGGCGGAGAGCGGCACGATGCAACGTAGCGAGAAGCAGAAGATGCTGGCCGGCGAGCCATATCACGCCGGTGATCCCGAACTGATCGCGGACCATCAGGCCGCACTTGCGTGGATGGCGCGCTACAATGCCGCCAGCACGCTGCCCGCCGACGAGCGGCGTGCGATGCTGGCGCAACGGCTGGCGTGGGTCGGCGACGGCGCGGTCATCCGGGCGCCTTTCCACTGCGACTATGGCTATAACATCGCGATCGGCGAGGGCGTGTTCCTCAACTATGGCTGCATCGTCCTCGACGTGGTCGCGGTGACGATCGGCGACGCGACGCAGATCGGCCCGGGGGTGCAGATACTGACCGCCGATCACCCGCGCGATCCGGCGGCACGTGCGACGGGTGCCGAATGGGGCCGCCCGATCGCGATCGGGCGCAACGTGTGGATCGGCGGCGGTGCGCTGATCCTGCCCGGCGTCACGATCGGCGACGACGCGATCGTCGGCGCGGGCAGCGTGGTGACGCGCGACGTCGCGCCGGGCGCGACGGTCGCCGGCAACCCGGCGCGCGTGCGCTGACGGGTCTGGCCGGCGCGCGAAAGCGGCGATATCCCCGCGCATCAAGGGAGAGCGACATGGATACGACAGGGGCAGGGATCAGTCGGCGCGCGGCGCTGGCCGGCGCAGGGCTGGCGGGCACGGCGATGCTGACGGCGGGTGCGACGGCCGCCGCGACCGGCGGAACGCTCGCGCCGCGCCCGCCGATGGGCTGGAACAGCTGGAACAGCTTCGCCACCACGATCACCGAGGCGCAGGCGCGCGAGACCGCGGCGATCATGCGCGAGAAGCTGCTGCCGTTCGGCTACGACGTGTTCACGGTCGATATCCAATGGTATGAGCCGCAGGCCTCGAGCTACGAATATAACGCCGATCCGGTGCCGGCGATCGACGGTCACGGTCGCGTGATCCCGGCGCCGAACCGTTTCCCGTCGAGCCGCGACGGATCGGGTTTCACGAAGCTTGCTGCCGACATCCACGCGATGGGGATGAAATTCGGCATCCACGTCATGCGCGGCATCCCGCGGCTGGCGGTGAAGAAGAACCTGCCGATCCTCGGCACCCGCTATCGCGCCGCGGACGTCGCCGACACGAACAGCATCTGTTCGTGGAACCCGGATATGTACGGTGTCGATATGACGAAGCCGGGTGCGCAGGCCTATTACGACAGCATCTTCCGCCTCTATGCCGACTGGGGCGTCGACTTCGTCAAGATGGACGACATGAGCCGCCCCTATGACGCGCACGCGCCGGAGATCGAGGCGGCGCACAAGGCGATCGTCAACAGCGGGCGCGCAATCACGCTGAGCCTGTCGCCCGGCGAGACACCGGTGATCCGCGGCGATCATGTCCGCCGCTTCGCGCAGATGTGGCGCATCTCCGACGACTTCTGGGACGAATGGTCGATGCTGGCGGCGCAGTTCACGCGGCTGGAGAACTGGAACCCGTGGCGACGCCCCGGCGCGTGGCCCGATGCCGACATGCTGCCGCTGGGCCGGCTGGCGCTCGGGAAGCGCGATACCAAGTTCACGCCGGACGAGCAGCGCACGTTGATGACGCTGTGGTCGATCGCGCGCTCGCCGTTGATCATGGGTGGGGACCTGCGCCATCTGGATGCGCCGACGCTGGCGTTGCTCACCAATCGCGCCGTGCTGGCGGTCAACCAGGCTTCGACCGACAACCAGCCGCATTTCGTGGCGGACGGCACGCGCATCTGGTCCGCCCGGCCGGAGGGCGCGCCCGGCGACCGCTACCTCGCGCTCTTCAACACCAGCGACGCACCGCGCGAGGTCGGCATCGCGCTCGACCAGCTGAAGCTGGCGCCGGGCGCGCGCGTGACCGACCTGTGGAGCGGCGCGGCGCTGGGGCAGGCCGGGGCACGATTCGCGCAGACGGTGCCGTCGCATGGCGCGGGGCTGTACCGGCTGCGCGGGTAGCGCTCATCCCAGCGCGCGGCGGAACAGCCCGAGCGTCAGCGCGATCGACTGGAGGAACAGCGCGGGATCGTAGCGCGGGCCTTCGTCGCGCAGGAAGGCGTGCTGCGCGTTGAATTCGTGCCATTCGTACGACGCGCCGACCTCCTCCAGCCGCGCGCGGATCGCGGCACGCCCGGCGAGCGGGACGTGCGGGTCCTGCCGCCCCCAGACGAACAGCAGCTCGGCGCGCAGCTCGGACAGCCGCGCCAGCGTGTCGTCGCTGCGCCCCGCGCCCAGCGTGCCGGAATGGATGTCGGTCGGGTAGAAGCACGCCGCCGCCGCGACCCGCGGGTCGAGCGCGGCGCGGCAGGCGAGATGCCCGCCCAGGCACACGCCGAATGTGGCCAGCCGCCCGTTGCAGGCGGGATGATCGGCCAATGTCCCGAGCGCGACGTCGGCATCGGCATCGAAGGCGGCGACCGGCTTGGTGATCTTCAGCAGATTGCCGCGGTCGGTGCCCGCCGTATCATAGGCGAGCGCGGTGCCGGCGGGTTCGTATTCGTGATAGACCTCCGGCACCGCGACGACATAGCCATGGCCCGCGATCATCGCCGCCAGCCGCCGGATCGGCGCGGTTGCCTGGAATATCTCGGAAAACAGCAGCACCCCCGGAAAGCGCCCGTCGAGCGCGGGGCGGAACAGGTGCATCCGCATCGTGCCGCCGCCGGGCACCTCGCGATCGATCGTCTCGTCGCTGCGCAGGATCATGCTGGTATCTCCATCGGACTGCGGTGCCGGGGCATAAGGACTCCTCAAGAAATAAGGTTCTTAATCCTAGCATGACCGAGCCAACCTACACGATCGATGCCGACGCGCGGGGCGAGTTCCTGAGGCTTACGCTGAAAGGGGACTGGAATGCAGGGATCACCGAGCGATTCGCCGCCGAGGTGGCGCTCACGCTGCGCCGGATGCTGGCGACTGGCACCCGGCACGGGCAGTTGCGCACCCTGATGGATATGCGGCAGAAAAACATCCTGCCGCAGAACGTCGCGGTCGAGTTCGCGCGCATGGTGCGCCCCGATTCACCGTCGCGGAAGGTGGCGCTGCTGGTTTCCGGTGCGCTGCACCGCATGCAGGCCAAGCGCATCGGCGACGCGCGCTATGCAGTGTTCGAAACCGAGGAGGCGGCGCTCGCCTGGCTGTACGTCCCCGAAGACGGCGCCGCCTGAGGTCGCTCAGCCCGCCAGCGCCGCTGACGCGGTGGCGCGCTCGTCCAGCCGCGCGACCAATGCATCGAACGGCATCGGGCGGTCGATGAAGTAACCCTGCGCGTAATCGCATCGTATGTCGCGCAGGAACGCGAGGTTCGCGGCATCCTCGATCCCCTCCGCCACCACCTTCAGCCCCAGCGCATGCGCAAGGTCGATCGTCGAGCGCACCAGCTTGGCATCGTTCTCGCGCTCATGCGCATATTGCACGAAGCTGCGATCGATCTTCAATTCGCTGAGCGGCAGTTCGCGCAAATAGCTGAGCGTCGACTGGCCCGTGCCGTAATCGTCCATCGAGATCGCGACCCCGCGCGCGCGGAAGTGCCGCAACGTGGCGGTGGCGGTGAGTGGATCGGACATCGCGGCCGACTCGGTCACCTCGAAGATCAGCGCGTCGGACGGGATCGGCGCGGTATCCAGCAGCCGGTCGACCGCAGCGATGAACGCAGGCGCGTCGAGCAGCTTGGCGGAGATGTTGACCGCCGCGGTGACCGCATGGCCCGTGGCGCGCCACCGCGCAGCGTCAGCCATCACCCGTTCCAGCACGTACAGCGTCAGCGGCTCGATGCGATCGGTCTGCTCCGCCAGCGGCACGAACGCGGCCGGCGATACGAAGCCGCGTTCGGGGTGGCGCCAGCGCACCAATGCCTCGACGCTGCCGATCCGATCGGTGGCAAGCGCCAGCTTGGGCTGGTAATGGACCTCGATCTGCCCGGCGTGGATCGCGGCGTCGAGCTCGCCCATCAACGACACGGCGTTCTCCAGTCGGTCGCGATTGACCGCGGCGCGGCGCCAGAACACGCCGGCCGCCGCCGCCTCGCCGGCCGCCAGTGCTGCGGCAGCCATGTCGCCATCCTCGGCGATGCCCAGCGCTACAGCGACATCGACCTTGCGGCCCATGATCTCGACCGGCTGGAGCAGCAGCGTGCGCAGCGTCGCCAGCATGTCCTCGACGATCTCATGCGTCGGCAGCAAAAGCGCGAGCTGGTGGCTGCGCACCCGGTAGACCGCGTCGTGCGCGCTGCACAGCCGCAGTCGCTCGGCCGTGCGGACGATCGCCTGCGACACCTGCGCCGTGTCGAACACCGCCGACAGTTCCTCCAGATTGGTGAGCTGCACCACCGCCGCGATCCCGCTGCGGTCCGCGGGTTGCGTGGCGAGCGCGCGCTGGTTGGGCAGCCCGGTCGCCTCGTCGTGCAGTCGCCCGCTGCGGAAGCGGCGGAAGATGTCGCGCGCCACGAACAGCGCCCCGGCGACCGACAGCATCAGCCACCCGAGCCCGAGCGGATAATAGATCGCGAGCCAGCGCTGCGCGGCGAGCGCCACCACCGCCATCGCGATCATGCCGCCAGCGAAGATGCCGGCCGCAACGTCGCGGCGCCGCGCGCGCACGCCCGGTACGCACAGCAGCAGCGCGAGCGCGAACGACGCCAGCGGCGTGCCGCGCACCGGCACCCCGCGCAGCAGCGTCTCGGCGCCGAGCGCCTGGATCGTCACCCCCGGCAGCACCCCGCGCAGCGGCGCAGGGTAACGGTCGCCCATCTCGATCGCGGTCGCGCCGATCAGGATGTTGCGACCCCTTACCAGCGCCGGGTCGAACGTGCCCTTTTCGACCGCGACGAAGCTGAGCCGCGGAATGGTGGCGGGATCGATCGAGAAGTCGACGGGATAGTCGACGTCGGCTTTGCCGGCACGCGCGGCGATATAGGCCGATAGCGACGGGCGCGGTGTTCCTGCGGTGACGGTGGCGAGCGGCAGCGCGCGGACCAGCCCGTCGACGTCGGGTGCGAAGCTGACCGAGGCGAGCGCGGCGTGCGCGCGGAAGGCGTCCAGCGGCAGTGCGTCGAGGTTGCGCCGGTCGCCCGCGCCGGCCTGCTGCCCGAAGGTGGGCAGCGCGACGCGGCCACCGGCGCGGCGCAATGCGGCGGCGAAGGCGCGGTCATCGACCGGATCGGAGGCGCTCGAGAGATCGACGTCGAAGACGATCGTCGCCGCACCCGCTGTGCGCAGCCGGTCGACGACGGCAGCGTAATGGCGGCGCGGCCACGGCCAGCGGCGAATTTCGGCGACGCTGCGCGCGTCCATCTCGACGATCGCTACCTGCTTGCTGGAGGGGTGGGACTGTACGGCGAAGCGCAGCGGCTCCAGCGCGCGCTTGATCGGCCCGCCGATGCCCGGCAACATCGCGAGCATGCCGACCAGCGCGGCGGCAGCGAGGATCAGCGCGTTGCTGGAGCGGCGCATCAGAACGCGCGCGCCACGCGCAGCGAGATGCGCGGCCGATGGTCGCCGGTGTCGAAGCGCGCCGGCCCCAGAGGCAGCGCCGCTTCCGCCATCCAGTCGAAGTGCCCGGTGCCGATCCGCACGCCGACACCGGTCGAAGCGAGGCTTCCCCCGCCGATCCCGCCGTGCCGGTTGCCGACCACGCCACCGTCGACGAAGGTATAGAGCTGTCCGCGATCGACGACGCTGCCGGGGATGCGCCCGGTGTCGGCGCGCAGTTCCAGCGAGCCCATCACGCCGTGGTCGCCGGTGCGCTCGGCATAATCATAGCCGCGACCGAAGGCCGGGCCGCCGAGCCCGATCTCGGCCGCGGCGAGCAGCGGACGGGACGAAACCTGCCCGGCGCTGGCGATCGCGACGCTGAACGGCTTGCCGATCGAAGCCGTCCAGTCGATCATGTAGGTGCCCGCGACGAACCGCGCGTCACCATCCGAACGCGAGGCGAGCAGCGCACCCTGGCGGGTCGTTCCCATGCCCGGCAATCCCGCGATCGTCGCGAGTTCGGCGCGCAGCACGCCGCGGCCCAGCGTCGCGCTGCCGCCCAGCGTCGCCGTGACGGTCGCGATCCGGTCGCTGCGCAGACGACGGCGGGCCAGATCCTGGTCGGTGCCGAGCGCGCGCAGTTCGCCGGTTGCCCACAGGCTGCGCGCGCGGGTGCGCACCAGCGGATATTGCAGCGCGATCGCGGCATCGGCGCTCCTGCCGCGCACATCGAGCGTGCGGAGGATGCCGCCGGGCCGCGTGCGCGCGATCGACCCGGAGGCGGACAGGATCGCCCCGTCGTTGCCGACCGGCGCGCCATAGCGGGCGCGCAGGAAGGTGAATTCGGTCGGTTGCAGCGGCGTCTGCGACACGATCAACGCCAGTTCGTCGCCGTCCTGCGCCAGCCCCCGAACGCTGGCCAGTGCGGTCGAGCGCACCGGCCCGACTTCGCTGCTGCCGCGATTGTCGACCTGGATATAGCCCGACGCGCCGTCGCGCTCGATCGTGACCAGCAGGATGCCGAACCCGTCCTGACGGATCAGCCGGCTGTCGGTGATCCGGACCCCCGGTACGTCGCCGACCAGCAGCAGCGCGCGTTCCAGCTGATCGCGGCGCACCGCCGTGCCGGTCGCCAGCGCGCGGCCCAGCAGCCGGTCCGCGGTGGCGCTGCGCGCGCCGATCACGCGCACCGCGTCGATCCGTCCGAGATCGAGCGTCACGTGCAGGATGCCATCGCGCAGCGCCTGCGCGGGCACCTGCGCCGTGGCGAATGGATACCCCTGCGCGCGCGCGACCGCGGCGACCGATCCCGCGAGCGCGGCGACTTCATCGCGGCTCAACTCCTGCCCGATCACGCTTGCGATCGGCGTGGCGAACACGGCGGCGGGCAACGCGCCGCGTCCGTCGATCACCACCGCGCGCACGGTGCCGGTGACGCGCGCGGCCGGCGTCGGCAGCGGGGTGGCGCGTGTCGGCGGGGTCGGGGTAGCGGCGTCGGAGGCGTTTGGCGGCGGGAGTGTCCGCTCTATCAGTCGCGGATCGGCGCGATCCAGCGCAGTCTGCGCAGCGGCTCCCTGCGACATCAGCGCGACCAGCACCGACCATTTCACCTTACGCGCCATTCCGCCCCAACTCGCTTCGTCACGATCGCGAGGTAGGCGTGCAATGCTTGTGATTCGGTTAGGACAGGGTGCCGGGATCATGCTGACGACGCCGCCTTATGTACAAATCAACCATTTAAAATCAGGAGATTGCAACCTTCGCGAGCGCATGCGGGACGGCGACGGCCGTGAGTACGAGGCCGTCGAGACCGGGAGATCTTCATGCGCCGCGCCCTGCTTGCCGTCCTGGCAGCTACCTGTTCCGTCCCTGCGCTCGCCGCACCGGCGGGGTGGACGATCAGCGAGGCGTCGGGCACCGTCACGGTCGCCCGCGCGGGCGTGAGCACGGTCGCCACGCGCGGGGTGGCTGTGACCGCCGGCGATGTGGTGACGACGGCGGCTGGCGCGCGTGCGGTGCTGGTGCGCGGCACCGAGTTCATGATGGTCGCGCCCGCGTCGCGACTGCGTTTGCCGGCCGAGGCGCAGGCGACCGGCGTAACGCGCGTGGTCGAGGAATTCGGCAACATTGTCTTCATGATCAAGAAGAAGATGACCCCGCATTTCGAGGTGCAGACGCCGTATCTCGCCGCCGTGGTGAAGGGCACGACGTTCTCGGTCGGCGTGTCGGACCAGGGGACGGCGGTGCAGGTGCTGGAGGGCGCCGTCGACGTCGCGACGCTGGACGGCGGCGCGCACGACCTCGTCACGCCGGGCGCGGTCGCGATGGTGTCGGCATCGAACCGGATGCGGATGACGATCGAGGACAATGGCCGCTCGCGGGTGATCGAATCGCCGAACGCGCCGGCCGAGCCCGTCGCGCCGGCCGCCGCGGCGGCGGTGGCAGCGGCACCGGCCGAGGCCGCGCCGGCGGAAGCCACGCCGGTCGCCGCTGCCGAACCGGCGGCGGTCGTGCCGGTTGCCGCTGCGCTTGCCGCCCCGACCGAGAGCGTGGAGGTGGCGACCGTCGCGCCGGCGCTGACCGAGGCGGTCTATGCGCCGTCCGCCTCGTTGTCGGTGGCGACCGGCGGGCTGGTATCGGGCACGATCGGTGGCGACGTGAGCGGCGTGGCGGCGGCGACGCGCATCGCCAGCGAGGCGGTGGTCACCACCACCCGCGTGGTCGAGGCGGCGACCGCGATCGTCGCGCAGCAGTCCGCCTCGCTCGCCGCGACGGAGATGGTGGAGAAAACCAGCGCCGAGGTGCTCGCCGCGACGCAGGCCAAGGCGGATGCCGAGCGCGCGGCCACCGCCAGCGCCGCCGCTGCCGCGCAGGCCGCCAAAGACGCCGCGCGCGCCAAGGTGGAGCAGGAGCAGAGCGCCGCCGCGCATGCCGCCGCCGCTGCCGCCGCCGACCAGACCGCCCGCGCCGCCGCTGCCGCCGCCGCGCAGACCGTGCAGGCGGAGGCCGAGCGCGTCGCCAAGGCGAGTGCGCAGGTGCAGGCCGAGGCGGAAGCCGCCGCCGCCGCCCGCACCATGCAGGATATCGCCGCCGCGACCGCGCGCGCCAATGCCGATCGTGCGGCGCAGGCGACCGCGCAGGCCGATGTCGCGCTCGCGCGTGCCGCCGCGGCGGAGCAGGCCGCACAGGCCGCCGCCGCCGCCGCGCAGGAGCTTGCCGCGCAAGAGGCGCAGCAGGTCGCGGCACAGGCGGCGGTGCGTGCCGCTGCCGATGTCGCGGCAAGTGCGGCGGCGGAGGTCCAGCGCAGCGACGCCGCGGCGCGACAGGTCGCTGCCGCACAACTGGCGCAGGTGCAGGCACTGGCAGCGACCACCGCCGCCCGCATCGCCGACGCGGTGCGCGTCGCGCAGGCCGCTGCCGACGCCCAGGCGACGTTGATCGCGCAGCAGGGGGCGCATGCCGCGGCGCAGGACGCGGCGCGGGTGGCGAGCGAGATGGCCGCGCAACTGGCGGCAGAAGCCGCCCGCACCAACGACGCGGCAAGCCAGGCGGCGGCCGACAAGGCGGCGCGCGACGCCGCCAAGGCGGCCGACGATGCGGTCAAGGCCGCTGAGCAGGTCGACAAGGCCGGGCGCGACAAGGCGTTGCGTGACGCCGCGAAGCTCGCCGCCGAGGAAGCCGCCACCGCCGCCCGCGACAGCGAGCGCGCCGGCCGGGACGCGTCGGACAAGGCGGCTGCCGATGCAGCCCGGGATGCCGAAAAGGTCGCGAGAGAGGCGGCGAAGGCGGCGGAAGCCGAGACGCGCGCTGCCGAGCAGGCCGCGAAGGCCGCCGCGCAGGCGGAGAAGGCCGGGCAGGACAAGGCGGCGCGCGATGCCGCGAAGCTCGCCGCGGACGAAGCCGCCACCGCTGCACGCGAGAGCGAGCGGCTCGTGAAGGAAGCGACCGACAAGGCCGCCGCCGACGCCGCGAAGGAAGCGGACAAGGCCGCCAAGGAGGCGGCCAAGGCAGCGGAGCGCGCGACGAAGGCTGCCGAGGACGCCGCCAAGGCCGCGAGTGACAAGGCGGGCAGCGATGCGGCGAAGGCCGGGCAGGACCAGGCCGCCGCCGCCGCCGCGCGCGAAGCCGAACGCGCCGCGAAGGACGCCGCGAAGGCCGCGGAGGGCAAGGCGACGAAGGATGCGGATCAGGCCGCCAAGCTCGCGGCGGAGGCCAGCGCCAAGGCTGCCGCGGACGCCGCCGCCGCGCAAGCCGCCGCTGCCGCGCAGGCGCAGCAGGCCGCGCAATCGGTGCTTCAGAACGTCGCCAGCGGCGTCGCGCAGGTCGCACAGGGGGTCGGCAGTCAGGTTGAAAAGACGGTGCAGTCGCTGCTGAAGCTGCCCCGCCCCTGAGCCGGAGGCCGGTGCCGGGGTTCGACGCTCGCGCTCCTCATCCGCGAGAGCGGCTGACCCGGCACGTTCGGCTTCTCCGCTCCCGTGATGACGGGTGAAGCGCTTGTCCGGTGCCATGCGCGTACGGGTGCGGCCGCGTCCGCGTGATCGGCACGATGCCGCTGCGCGCCGGCTATCACGGGGCGCCAACGACGCGCTGCGTGGCCGGAAACGACTGTGCGCGTTTGACGCGGGCACCTGTTCGATCATCTCTGCCCGGCGAGGCCGGCAACCGGAAGATGCCTGCCGCCGTTTCGCTCACCGACCGGATCAAAGGAGCGACCACATGAATATCGACCTCAGCGGCAAGACCGCGCTCGTCACCGGATCGACCGAGGGCATCGGCTTCGGCATCGCGCAGGGCCTGGCGAACGCCGGCGCGCGCGTGATCGTCAACGGCCGCACGCAGGCGAAGGTGGATGCTGCCGTCGCACGCATCGGCGGCAGCGCACGCGGCGTGGCGGCGGATCTCGCCGCCGTGGACGGGCATGAGCAACTCGTCTCCGCCGTTCCGGACGCGGATATCGTCGTCAGCAATCTCGGTATCTTCCAGCCCGCCGACTTCTTCGACACCGACGACGCGACGTGGGACCGGCACTGGCAGGTCAACGTGATGGCCGGCGTCCGGCTCGCGCGCGCCTATCTTCCTGAGATGGAAGCGAAGGGCTGGGGCCGGCTGCTGTTCCTGGCGTCGGAATCGGCGTTCAACATCCCGGTCGAGATGATCCACTACGGCGTCAGCAAGACCGCCGACGTGGCGCTCGCCCGCGGCCTCGCCAAGCGCATGGCCGGCACCGGCGTGACGGTGAACTCCGTGCTGCCCGGACCGACGCTGTCGGAAGGCGTCGAGGCGATGCTGGAAGCGGAACGCGCGAAGTCGGGCAAGCCGATCGAAGAAGTCGCCGCAGCATTCGTGCAGGAACACCGCTCCAGCTCGATCATTCGCCGCGCCGCGACCGTCGAGGAGGTCGCCAACATGGTGGTCTATCTCGCGTCGCCGCTGGCATCCGCGACGACGGGTGCGGCTGTACGCGTCGATGGCGGGGTGATCGACACCTTGATGTGAGAAACGCGCCGATCGCCACACCGGGCTGCGTGGTGATCGGTCGGCCCACCGCGGGATCACGCGCGACGGCTGACGAGCGGCGTTCGACGCCTGCGGTTGCCATCCACGGCGAGGCGCATGTCGACGACGGTCGAGCGTGAGCGGTGTCGTACGCCGCTCACGCTCTTCCTTCCGCCCGACCCGCAAATAGAACAGCGGGACAACCCGCTGGATTATGAAGCCGAGATACCCTGCACAGAAGGCAGTGTGACGATATCGGAGGATTCCGCCCAGAGATTGATCCCGCCGTCTTCGGCCGCCTTGTCGATGGCGGCAAGCTCTTCGGCGGAGAAGTCCAGCGTCTTCACCGAGTCGAGCGAATCGTCGAGTTGGTCGACCGTGCGCGCGCCGATCAGCGCCGACGTGACGCGTGGGTCGCGCAATACCCAGGCGATCGACATTTGCGCCAACGTCTGCCCACGGGCCGCCGCGATGTCGTTCAATGCGCGGATGGCCGCGAGATTCTGCTCCGTCAGCAAGGTCTGCGAGAGCGATCCGCCGCGGTTGGCGCGCGCGTCCTGCGGAACGCCGGTCAGATACTTGTCGGTCAGCATCCCCTGCGCAAGTGGCGAGAAGGCGATGCAGCCGGTTCCGAGATCCTCCAGCGTGTTCAGCAGCTCGCGTTCGATCCAGCGGTTGAGGATCGAATAGCTGGGCTGGTGAATGAACAGCGGCACCTTTTCATCGGCGAGGATCTGCGCCGCCTTGCGGGTCAAACCGGGTTCGTAGGAGGAGATGCCGACGTACAAAGCCTTGCCCTGCCGGTGGAGCTGCACCAGCGCACCCATCGTCTCCTCGAGCGGGGTCGTCGGGTCGACACGGTGCGAATAGAAGATGTCGACATAATCGACGCCCATCCGCTTCAGGCTCTGGTCGCAACTGGCGATCAGATACTTCTTCGACGAGCCGATATCACCGTAAGGACCGGGCCACATGTCCCAACCCGCCTTCGTCGAGATGATAAGCTCGTCACGATGCGTCTTGAAATCGGCCGCGAGCACGCGACCGAAGTTTTCCTCGGCCGACCCGTACGGCGGGCCATAATTGTTGGCGAGATCGAAGTGGGTGACGCCGCGGTCGAATGCGCGGCGCAGGATCGCGCGCCCTGTTTCGAAGACATCGCTTCCACCGAAATTCTGCCACAGCCCGAGGCTGATGGCGGGCAGCCTGAGCCCGCTACGGCCGGTGCGCCGGTACGGCATACCGGCATCGTATCGGTGGGGCGAAGCGACATATGGAGGATCAAACGGCATGGCAGCTCCTTTTCGAATGGTCCAACGCACAACGCGCCGGGCGTTTCAATCAAGGTCTGGCGGCCCCTGCCGGCTGGTTTGCATCCGCAACGCGTCGGACGAAGGTCGAGACATCCTCCAGCACCGGCGCGCGCCCACGGAACGGCCGGGCGAGGGCGAGAAGGATGCCGATGTGGCCGAGGCCGGCATAGGCGCGCAGGTCCACGGGGACGCCGCCCGTGCGCAGCCTGGCCGCGAGCGCCTGACTGTTGCGCGGCCGGACGAGCGTGTCCTTGTTGCCGTAGAGCAGCAATGCCGGTGGGTCGCCGACGCCAGCCCAGGTCACCGGCTGCGTTTCCGCCGGATCGGGCGAGCGACCGAACGCCGCGCGGCTCGCGTCCACATCGAAGGGGGCGAAGTCGTACGGTCCCGCAAGCCCGACCAGGCCCTTCACCGCGGCGCGGCTTTCCCCAAGCCATCGCGGGTCCACTGCGAGCATCGCTGCGATATAGGCGCCCGCGGAATGGCCCATCAGCACCACCGTTCCGCGATCGCCCCCGTGGTCGCCGGCATGCGTGACTGTCCATCGCACCGCCGCTGCACCGTCCTCGACGAAAGCGGGATAGTGGACGGCGGGAACCAGCCGGTAATCCGGTACGATCGCTACGAAGCCCTGCGCGGCCAGCGCGCGGCCGACGAAGGCATAGCCGGCGCGCGTACCGCTGTTCCAACTGCCGCCGTAGAAGAACACGACCACCGGCCGCGGCCGCTGCGATGCCGCGCGGGGCGCGTACACATCGAGGCGCTGGCGCGGGTCGGGGCCGTAGGCCACGTCCTTCGCGACGCGGATGCCGCCGCGGTCCTTCGGCACCAGCGCATCGAAGGTGGTCAGCGGCGAGCAGGCTGCGGCGAGCGAGCCGAGCAGAAGCGCGGCGTGTATGCGGATGCGAGGAAGGTTCACGTGCGTGCCGCGGCGGCGGCGTAGGACAGGGCGTCCTCGCGCAGCTTTCGCCAGAGGTCGCGCTCCGCCGCCGCATCCGCGAGGGCGCGATGTGCCGGGGCGGCGCTTTTCGTCGCGTTGGCGCTCGCGACGAGATCGTGGACGGTAACCGCCAGGCGGTCCGCCGGAACGACATCGCGCAGGATCGAGATTGCGGTGTCGCGCAACGCCACGTCCGTGTCCTGCAGGCGCAGCGCGTGGCGGGGCAAGCCGGCGGCACGCAGCAGCGCGCTGAGCCACTTGCCGTCCCACGACGGGGCGCTGGCAAAGAGCGCGTGGTCGGACAAGGCCGCGATCATACGGGCGGCGACGGCGTCGTGCGCCGCCCCGTCGCGAACCAAGGTCTCGCGCGTGATGCCGTGGATACGCTCCGACTCTTCGTCCCAGTCGGTCCAGGCGGGTGCCGGTGCGATCAGGTGGCTCTCGGAACGGCCATCCTCGAACACCCAGGCGACCTCGATCGGGTAGCTCCGGTCGGCCAGCGACGAGGCCTCGAAGTCGAGAAAGACATTCACCGTCGATACTCCACGTTGGCGCATCTGCGCGCCTGATGCGCATGTACGACGATGTAGCACGTGTCTGGCGCTGTCGACGGCCCGGCTATTTGCGCCGCCACAGGAGCGCACCGACGGTGGCCAGCCCGGCGGCGACGCCCAGCGCCGCCGCCTTGCGGCGTCGCTCGGGGTGACGACGGCCGCCTTCGATGCCGCTCGGGCCGGCAGGCGGGGCGAACAGCGCGCCACTTCCATCCTCGCCGCGCTCGGCCTTGTCGCTCCAGCGGCCCATGAACCCGTTCATCATCGCCGCCGAAAGATTGGGGACGACGAAATGGCTGAGTTTCAGCGCGATCGCCGGAGCACCGACGACGGTGGTGTTGCGGGGACGGTCGGCAAGCCGGACGATCGCCTTCGCCACCGATTCAGGGGCTAACGAGCCGGGGGGAAGCGACAGCTTCGCGCCGGTGTAGTTCGCTGCATGGTCGATGCCGGGCGTATCGACGAAGGTCGGGTAGACGTCGCAGACGTGGATGCCCGGATGCTTGGACAATTCGCCGCGCAACGCTTCGCTGAACCCGCGCAGTCCGAACTTGCTGGCCGAATAGGCCGCCGCATAGGGCGTCGCGACGAACCCACCGACCGAGATCATGTTGACGAAGGTGCCATGATCCTGCGCGAGGAAGATCGGCAGCACCGCATGTGCATCGTTCATGTGGCCGATGAGGTTGGCGGCGACCACGTGCGCGTGATCCGCGATCGGCACGTCCTCGTAGCGCCCGACGACGCCGACGCCGACGTTGCTGAACCAGAGGTCGATCCCGCCCAACGTGTCGCGAGCTTCGGCGGCGAGTTGCGCCACCGCGCCGGCGTCCGTCACGTCGACGATCCGCACGTGCGCCTCGCCGCCGGCCGCGCGGCAGCGCTCCGCGATGTCGTCGAGCCCCGCGCGCCCACGTGCGCCGAGCACCAGCCGGGCGCCGTTGCGCGCGAACGCCAGCGCGGTCGCCGCACCTATTCCACTGGATGCGCCGGTGATGACGACCCGCTTCGCTACCCTTTTGTCTGCCACGCTTGCTGCCCTGCTGGGAACGACGGAAGCAGGACGATTGCCGGGGTGGTGTCGTTCCGACCGGGCGACCATCGCCTTGCGGATATTGTCGTTCCCGGGCAGCATGGGTCGTAACGGCGCGGGACACGACATTGCCGGCGGATACGTTCGCGCGACATGCCGATCATCAAGCTCATGTCGTCAGGCCGTCGCCCTCGATGATCAGCGCGAGCCCGATGCGGTTTCGCAGGTCGTCGGGCAGCCGGACCACGAGTTCCTGGCCGGAACGGGTGAAGGGGAGGGGGGTGGTGCTTCCCGGGAACGTCACCTTGCTGACCTCGCCCCTTCCCACCGGATTGTCGCTGCCCAGCAGCGACAGCCGGACGGCACCATCCGCGGGCCAGCCCAGCACCAGCGCATGCAACGCGCCACTGCGAGTTACGTAGCGGATATCCTTCGCCGTATAGCTGCTGTCCTGGCCGCCTTCGGAGAACGCGCCTCCCGACCCGGTGCTGGAGCCCTCTCCGTGCAGACGCCACGGGCGTGTTCCGTAAATCGCGTCACCAAACCGTTGCATCCACGTGGCAATCTCTTCGACGATCTGGCGTTCGCGGTCGTCGATCGTCCCGTCGCCGCGGAGTGGAACGCTGAGCATGAGGTTGCCGTTCTTCGAGACGACGTCGCACAGCGTGTGCAAGACCTTGGCCGGCGTCTTGTAGCGGTTTTCGCGGTAATATTGTTCGCCGTAGAACCAGTTCCCCAGGCACGTCTCCGTCTGCCACGGGAAGCGGTCGATATAGCCTTTCTGCCCGCGCTCGACGACGTCGACCAATCCCATCCGCCGCTGCGGCGGGGTCTCCTTGGCGGTGACCACGCCCTCCAGCCGGCCGTCATGCCACGCCATGTTCCGGTTGTAGAAATAGGCCGCCATGTCGAGACCGGCCTGCCCGAGCGGGAGATCGTGGTTGTCGAAATAGAGCATGTCGGGCCTGTATTTGTCGATCAATTCCCGGCAGCGAAGCGTCCACCGTTGCACGAAGGCCGGGTCGTGCGGCGCGCCCTCGTCCCACAGCCCGTCGGTGGCGGCATGCCACGCATTCGCTTCCGCGATCGACGCGATCCCGTCGGGCATGGCCATGCTGCGGCCGGTGTACAGCTCCTGTGGGTCGAGCCCCTCCCACCAGCGGCCGCGTCCGTCCGCCCGGGTCAGCCGGGCGGCGTCGTAGCGCTGACCCCGACGCGGGCCTTGCAGGTCATAGCCATACGCGACCTGGTTCCAGTGCCAGGCGTGGCCCGAATGGTTGGACACCGCAAACCGAAGTCCACGCTCGCGGGCGAGCTTCGCCCAGGTGCCGACGATGTCGCGTTTCGGGCCGACCCGCGTCGAGTTCCACGCATGATGCGACGATGCGTAGCAGTCGAAATTGTCGTGGTGGTTGGCGACCGCCATGAAATAGCGCGCGCCGGCGCGCTTGTAGAGATCCAGCAGCCCGGCCGGGTCCCATCGCTCGGCGCGCCAACGGTTCTGGATTTCCATGAAACCGCTGTCGGCGGGGTGGCCGTAATGCTTGAGGTGATGCTCGTACGAGGGGTGACCTTGCAGGTACATGTCGCGCGCGTACCAATCGTCGCCCGCCGCGGGGACGGAGGCCGCGCCCCAATGCGCCCAGATCCCGAACTTGGCGTCGCGGAACCAGTCGGGCGCGCTATATCCGCTGGTGAGCGACCCCCAGTCGGCCCCGAACCGCGGCGGTGGATCGACCCTGACGGGCCGCAGGTCCGCCGAACGCGCCGGGACCCCGGCGCCACCGGGCACCGCGGCTGCCGCGGCAGTGGCCACGCCGGCGTGGAGGACGGATCGCCGTGTAACGTCCATGCTTCGATGTTCCCTCTTGGCGGCCTTCGCCGCATTCGTCATGTCAGGCGTGTCCACCGCATCGCGGCGCGGCGGCGCGTCAGCGGCTGCGCAAGGCGCGCTCGATCGCGGCAAGTGCGAGTGGACGCATCACGGCATAGCCTTCCGGCGTCGGATGCACGCCGTCGGTGGCGAGACCCGGCTTCATCGCGCCCTGTTCCGTCGCCATCGCACGGTGATAATCGACGTAGGTGAAGCCGTTGGCGCGCGCATATTCGCGTAGCCACGCGTTCATCGCAGCGATCTGCGGCACGGGGCGCTTCTCCGGGTTCCACGGAAACGCGCCGGCGGGCGGGATCGAGGCTAGGATGACCCTGATCCCGTGCGCGCGGGCGAGTTCCGCCATGGTCTGGATGTGCCCTTGCACGGTCGCCATCGTGGCCGCGCCGGTATTGCCCGCGATATCGTTGGTCCCGGCCATGATGTGAACGGCGCGGGGGCGGAGCGCGATCACGTCCTGACGGAAACGCAGCAACATCTGCGACGTGGTCTGCCCGCTGATCCCGCGATCGACCAGCCCGTCGGTGAACAGCGACGGATCCGCACCGATCCAGTTGTCGGTGATGGAATCGCCCATGAAGACGACGCGCACGGGCCGCTGCACCTGCGCATTCGCTGCTGCGTAGCGGCATAGCTGGCCATGGTCGCGGGTCAGCATGTGCAGGTTCCACATCTGCCAGGCCGCGCCATCGGCCGGCTTGGGATGGGCGGGGCAGGGCTGGGCAACGATCCCGGACGGATCGTCGGCATAGGGATCGCCGGGCACGCGCGTCTGTGCGCCGGCGGCTCCCGCAGCGAACAGCAGCGGGGCAAGGATCAGGGGAGCGAGGATCAAAGGGCTGCGCATCGTCAATGCTTCCTTCCGTGTCGGAGCGGGGTGGCCAGCGCGGCGGCGATCGCCCGCGCCGCGATGGGGGCCATGCGCGTATAGCCGACCAAGAGCGGGTGGACGCCGTCATCGGTGTAGCGGGCGTCGAGCAGGCCGCGCCTGTCCACCAGCGCGGCGTGATAATCGGCATAGCGATAGCCGCGCCGTGCGCAGAAGCCGTGCAACCACGCGTTCAGTGCGCGCAGCGTCGCCGGGTTACGCTCCCTGACGACGTCGCGGGCGTTGGGGGTGTAATCGTTGACCGGCAGCAGCGACCCGAACACCACCTTGATTCCGTGCGCGTCGGCGAGGTCGGCCATCGCCTCCCAATTGCTCTCGATCTGCTCCGGCGTTTCCTCCTGCAGAAATCCCTGCACGTCGTTCACGCCGGCAAGGATCACCACCACCGCTGGACGCAGGGCGATCACGTCCTGATGGAAGCGCAGCAGCATCTGCGCGGTCACCTGGCTGCCGACGCCGCGGTTGACATAGGGGCGGCCGGGGAAGCTTTCGGCCAGGTTCCAGCGATCGGTGATGGAATCGCCGATAAAGACCACCCGCCGTTCGTCATGGCGCGGCGGCGGCAGCAGGCGATTGGCCGCTTGGTAAAGGTAGCGCTCCCCGAAATCGTGCATCAGGCTGGGGACCAACTTGTCACGGAAGGGGCCGAGCCACGGGCCCCAGTCGCGCTCGGCGACGACGCGGCGGGTCGGCGAGCTTTGATATGCCGCAGGCGCCGCGAGGGCGGAAAACGTGGGGAATGCCAGGATTGCCGCTGCGCAGGCGATCAAACCGACGCGTCGCACACGCCGCGGACGAAGCTTGCCACCCGATCCGCTCCTCATGCTCGCCCCCTCCGCTGTACCTGTACGGCACGATCGTCGCATCTTACGGATAACGCTACCAAAAAGCGCTGGTAAAATCTTCTTTTATATATCACAGCCCGTTCAGGCCTGAACAAGGGCGGCTCGACCAGGAGGGGAACGGACATGCTGAACACGATCGCAACGCGACATCCACGCCGTCGGTGGCACGCAGGGGCGTCTGCCATCGCATTGTTGCTCGGCAGTGCCGTGCCGGCCTGGGCGCAGACGCCCGCCGACGATGCACCGCAGAGCGGCACCGTTTCACCGAGCGGCGATCAGCGCACCACCGACGATCAGTCCGACGGCGGCAATGCCGGTGCGGAAGAGATCGTCGTCACCGGTACGCGCGCCAGCCTGTCCAGTGCGCAGGCCATCAAGCGCAACGCCGACCAGATCGTCGATTCGATCGTCGCAGAGGACATCGGCAAGCTGCCCGATCGCAACGTCGCCGAGGCGTTGCAGCGGATCACCGGCGTGCAGATCCAGCGCAGCTTCGGCGAAGGCAGTTCGGTGGCGATCCGCGGCTTGAGCCAGGTCCGTACCGAGATCAACGGCCGCGACATCTTCACGGCCAACAACGGTCGCACCCTCAGCCTGGAGGACGTCCCGTCCGAACTGCTGGCCGGGATCGACGTGTACAAGAACCCGTCGGCGAACCTGATCGAGGGCGGCATCGGCGGCCTGATCAACCTGCGCACCCGCAAGCCGTTCGACTTCGACGGGTTCCGCCTGTCGGCCAGCGGCAGCAGCAATTACTACGACCTGTACGATACCACCAAGCCGCAGGCGAACCTGCTGGTGTCGGATCGCTGGAACACCGGCATCGGCGAGATCGGCGTCATGGTCGACCTGGCGTATCAGCAAACCGCCTTCCGGCAGGACCAGGTTTCCAGCCAGCCGATGTTCCTGCTGCAGGACGGGCTGAACGCTGACGGAACGCCGGTCAATGCATCGGACCGGCAGGTCGCGACGGGGCTGAACCGGCTCGGCACGCCGACCTACCTGGCCCATGGCGTCGGGATCGGCCAGTATCTCGGTGATCGTCGCCGCCTGGGCGTCGATGCCGCGGTACAGTGGCGCCCGACCGACACGGTCGAGGTCACCGCCGAGTATATCCGCTCGGACTACAAGTTCCGGTACGGCGACTACAGCTTCTTCGCCTACACCGGGCTGAACCCGATCATCCCGGACTATACGCAGCCCTTCACCTATGACTCGGAAGGCAATTTCCGCAGCGGCACGTTCGTCGACGTGCCGGTCAACGCCAATACGAGCCTCGAAAGCCGTCGCTCGGTCACCAGCGACTATTCGCTGAACGTGAAGTGGCGCCCGTCGGATAACGCCACGATCACTGCCGACGGGCAGTATATCAAGGGCACCACCGACGGCCAGCGGTCGATCGTGATCCTGGCGTCGACCGCGGAGCGGCTTTATCATTCGGTCGCCGAAGATGGTCCGCCGACCTTCTTCATCACGCCCGACGGCAACGCCGCCAACGGCAACGGGCTGATCACCGATCCGGCCAATTACGGCAGCGGGGTAGGCTATCTCGACCATATCGACCGATCGGTGGGCGATCAGTACAGCGCCCGTCTGGACGGCGAGTACAAGTTCGACGGCAGCTTCCTGAAGTCGGTGGCGGTCGGTCTGCGCTACACCGATCGCTCGGCGACGACCGACAGCTCGACCTATGCCTATTACGGGCTGAACCGGCCGCTCGCGCCGGGCCTGCTCGAGCTGCGGCCGTTCCGCGGCAACCTGTATCGTGGGTTCCAGGGCGTGCCGGACGGCGCGATCTTCTTCAATCGCGGCGTGACGCTCGACTATGACCGGACGCGCGCGGCGCTTGCCGATTACGTCGACCCGTCACAGCGTCAGGCGCTGCTGGACGGCGTCGGCTATGGCCCCAACGACCGGAACGTGCAGGGCGAGACGACCTACACCGCGTACGGCGTGGCGCGTTTCGGCACGACCGACTTCGTGCTGCCCTTCGACGGTAATCTGGGCGTGCGCGTGATCAAGACCCAGACCAGCTCGGCCGGGTTCCGCGGTGAATCGCCGCGGGTCCAGACCGGGGTGGACACCACCACCGGCCTGCCGATCTTCGGCAACGGCCCGGTCACGTTCGTGCCGGTCGAGGTCGACTCCTCGTACACCAAGGTGCTGCCGAGCCTGAACCTGACGTTCCATCTGACGGATCAGGTGCAGCTGCGGCTGGCGGGGTCCAAGGCGCTGACCCGGCCGGCGTTCGACCAGCTGAACCAGAACATCACGATCAACCAGAACGTGCCCACCAACGGCATCCCGACCGCCTCGTCGGGCAACGCCAACCTGCGCCCGCTGACCGCCGACCAGCTCGACGCCAGCCTCGAATATTACTTCTCGCGCACCGGATCGCTGTACGCCGCCGCGTTCTACAAGAAGGTCGACGGTTTCATCACCAACGGCGTCTTCGATGAGAGCTACACGTTCGGCAACGACACCGTGACCTATCAGGTCAGCCGTCCGGTCAACGGCGACAATGGCCGGATCAAGGGCGTCGAGATCGGCGGCAATACGTTCTTCGACTTCCTGCCGGGATGGCTGTCGGGCTTCGGCACGCAGGCGAACTTCACTTACGTCGATAGCGAGGCCCCCTCGCCGGATGCGGAGGACACGTCGGGCGCCCGCCTGTCCGTGCCGCTGGAGCAGCTTTCCAAGTACAGCTACAACCTCGTCGGAATCTACGACAAGGGTCCGCTGTCGGCGCGTGTCGCGTACAACTGGCGGTCGAAATATGTCGTGACCACCCGCGGCAACGGTTCCGGCAACCTGCCGATCTTCAACGATGCACGCGGGCAGCTGGACGCGTCGATCACTTATACCATCGCCCCCCATTTCGCGCTCACGGTCGATGGGACCAACCTGAGCAATGCCGAGAACCGGACCTATTACGGCGTCGCCAGCCGTCCGCAGTCGGCGGTGCTCAACGACCGCCGGATCAGTGTGACGGCGCGGCTGACCTACTAAACCGGGATGATCGGACAGTAGCGGGCATTCCGACGTGCCCGCTACTATTTCGCCCGGTCCACTCGGCAAGTACGCGCCTGTTTCCGTTGCAAACGGTAATCTTGACGTCAGTCGCTGGCGGTGACCCGCCGGTTACGGGTTGAGCTGGAATATCTTCCCGATCTCGTTTGCCGGCATGGGTCGGCCATAACGGAACCCTTGTGCCTCGTCGCAACCCAGGCGGAGCACGGCACCTTCCTGCTCGGCGGTTTCCACCCCCTCCGCGATGACCTGTAGTTCGAAGGTCTTCGCCATACTGACGACCGCGCCGACGATTGCTGCGTCACCGGCTTTACGATCGATGCGTTGAATAAAGCTGCGATCGATCTTCAGCCGGGTGAGCGGATATTTCTGGAGAAGGCTCAAGGAAGCGAATCCGGTTCCGAAATCGTCGAATGCAATGCCGACGCCGATGGCCTTCAGCCTCCTCAGAGCCTTCGTGGATTGTCGGCTATGTCGCAGGACAGTGGTTTCGGTAATCTCGATTTCGAGCCTGTCCGGCGCCATGGCGTGCCTTTGCAGGGCGGTGGTCACGACGTCGAAGAGCCGACCGGACCGCAACTGGGCAGCGAAAAGGTTGATGCCGACCCGCAATGTTCCCAGGCCTTCCCGTTCCCATTCGGCTGCAGTGGCGCACGCCTGTTCGATTATCCAATCTCCGACCTCCTCCGCGATGGCGCTCTCCTCGAGCACATCGATGAAAGCGTGCGGAGCGAGCAGGTCGTGATGCGGATGTCGCCAGCGAAGCAGTGCCTCGACGCCTGCAAGTGCCTTGTCGTGGAGACGCACTTGCGGCTGGTACCATAATTCGAATTCACCGTTCGCAAGCGCCGCGCGCAGCTCGGAGCCAAGACGATGCCTCGCCTCCGACCTGCTTTGCATGTCGCGCGCAAAGAACGAACGGGCGCCGCCGCCGCTGCTTTTCGCGCTGTATAGCGCCAGGTCAGCGCAGGAGAGCAGTTGCTCCACACCCGAGGCGTCCTTCGGCGCCATGGCGATGCCGATGCTGGTTCCGATGTACACCGATTGCCCCGCAAGATCGAACGGCGGATGCAAGGCCCGGAGGATGCCTTGTGCAAGATCATCCAGCCGCGACGGGTCAGCGCAATCCGACAGGAAGACGGCAAATTCGTCGCCGCCGAGCCGCGCAACGAAGTCCGGGGCGCCGATCAACGCGGTTAGCCGCGCACCGACGGCGGTGAGAAGTTGATCGCCGACCGAATGCCCGAGACTGTCGTTGACATGCTTGAAGCCGTCCAAGTCGAGCAGCATCAATGAGCAGGGCGCGCGGTCTAACTCCGTGCCGAGCAACTCGTGCAGAGCATTACGGTTCGGCAGCGACGTGAGTGTGTCGCAATTCGCGAGGTGCTGAAGACGGGCGCGCGCCGAATGCCGATCGGCGAAGTCACGCAGAAGCGCGCCGAACATGGGCGTACGGTCCTCGAACCACATCGACAGCGACAGATCGACGGGGATCTCACTGCCGTTTGCATGAAGCGCGAGGATGTCGACCGAATGACCCGCCAGGCGCGCGCGACCCGATTGAACCGCACGGGCAAGCCCGGCGTCGTGCGCCGCGCGCAACCTGTCCGGGATGATGATCGAGAGCGGTTTGCCGATCGCCTCTTCTGCGCTGTACCCGAAAAGCTGTTCGGCTGCTGTATTCCAGGAGAGGATCAGGTTGTCCGCGCCCGCGCAGATCGCAGCGGTCGCGGAGCTGGCGAGCATCTGCTCGTACCGCTCCGCCGTCGGCTTGCCCGCGCGCTCGACCGAGCTCTGTGTTCCCATCTGCATCTCAGTTCTGCCTCATGGGTAAGATGGCACGGAACGGTTAAGAGTTCGGCCTGAAGCGGAACTGGCGTAGCACTTTGAGGTGCCGGCATTTTCGACATGAACGGCGACCGTCTCCGCCAGGTCGCTCGCGTGCGTCGGGGCCGGCAATGGTTCGACGCCGCCGCAGTCCTCCACGGGCGATCGGCGCGGTCGGCCACTAAACTGATGATCGTGATCAACACCAGCCTCTTTGCCGCACGGTCGATGCTACTTCATGAGCCCGATCGTGGCGAGTGCGTGTGCCGTCGCGCGGCGGGTAGCCGGTGTGATCGGACGCTGGCCGTGCGCCACGCACAGCCACTGACGCCCGAGCCGGGCGAAGCCGAGCGTGCCCGCCAGGCCGGCGATCCGATGCGCATCCGCCGCGAGCATGGCATCGTCCGTTTCGCGCAACGCGGCTTCAAGCGTATTTTTTAAGCCATCGAGCAGCGTCGCAATGTTCGCTTCTCCGAAGGCGGCGGCGAGGCGGTCCAGAAGTGCCAGCCGTTCGGCGTGCATCCAGTCCGCGACGATCAGGGCGAGATCGTCGTGCAGGCGCGCACGATCAACCACGTCGTCGCAAGCCCGCGCCTGGGCCTCCTCAGCGGCGATCCAGCCCGCATCGGCCAAGGCGACGATCGGCACCAGTGGATATGCCACGCGTGCGCCAGCCGATCCCTCCACGCAGCAAATCACCAACTCGGGGGTCGCCCGTGCGTGTGTCCCCACGTCGGCGGCGATGCGGCAATCCCAGCCGTGCAGCGCGAGCACCGCTGCGACGGCTTCCGCCTCCGGAGCCACGATCAGGATCATGCTGGCCTCCTGCGCATCATCGAGGACGTCTTGCTCGAAATTAAAAAGATGGACACGAACGCCCTACTTTGGAAATGTGGACAAGAAGTTTAATGCAAGCAAGTCAATATGATAGAGAGTAGTGATCGAAAGCAGGGCGGCCGCGCGCTGGTCGCCGACGATCATCCGCTGACCCGCGAGGGGCTGGCGCTGGCGGCGCGTGCGGCGCTTCCGGGCGTTTCGATCGTGGCCGCCGGATCGATCAGCGACGCCGTTGCGGCCGCCGCGCACAGTACGCTGCGGATGATCCTGCTCGATTATCACTTGCCCGACGCACGCGGTTTCTCCGGCCTGCTCACGCTTCAGATGCAGGCGCCCACAACGCCGATCGTACTCGTGACCGCCAGCGAGGAGCCGCGGCTGGTGGAGGCGGCGCGTGCGATCGGTGCGGCGGGATACCTGTTCAAGAGCCTGCCGCTCGATCACCTCGCCGAGCGGCTGCGGCGCGTCGACGCAGGAGAGCGGGTGTTCCCGCCTGGCAACGAGCACGCACCCGCGCTCGACGATCTGCTCGCGCGGCTCGCCAAATTATCCCCTGCGCAGCGTGCAGTGCTGCTCGCGCTTGCCGACGGCCGGTCGAACAAGCGGATCGCGCACGACCTGACCGTCACGGAGGCGACGATCAAGGCGCATCTGACCGCGATCTTCCGCAAACTAGGGGTGAGCAACCGTGCCGAGGCCTTGCTGGCGGCGCGGCCCTTGCTGGACCACGACGCGCCGTGACCGTCGCGAAGCGCCCCCGGCCGCCGTCGCGGTGGCGCTTCGTTCTGGTGGCCGCGGTCACTCCCCTGGTGCTGGCGGTGCTGGTCGGCTGGACCGGCGCCGAATATACCCGTTCGGTCGCGGCGCAGGAGGCGGCGGCGCGCTCCGTGCTGCGGGAGCGTTCGCAGATGCTGTTGCTGTCGGCCGTGAAGGATGCGGAGACCGCGCAACGCGGCTTTCTCCTGACCGGCGATCCCGCCTTCCTCGGTCCCTATGCGCCGGCACGGGCGACGACGACGCGGCTGCGTGCCTTGCCCGGTGTCGCGTCGCCGCTCGCAGCGCGTTTGATCGACATCAAGTTCGCGGAACTGGACCGGACGATCGCGCTCTACCGTGCCGGCGACATCGCGGCGGCGCGGCGGGAAGTGGCGTCAGGGCGCGGCAAGCGGATCATGGACCAGCTGCGCGACGCGGTCGCGGACGACAGCGTGACGGAGCGGGCGCGTAGCTCCGAACGCTCCGCCGCCTTCGCGCATTATCGTGACGAATTCTATTGGCTGCTGACCGTGACCGGTGCGGTGTCGAGCATGGCGCTGCTGGCGATCATGATCGCACTCTGGCGTTCGCGCTGGGAGCGTTACGAGGCCGCACGCGTCGCGCACGACGTCGCGGAACGCAACGCCGCGATCCTGGCGAGCACCACCGACACGCTGCTTATCGTCAACCCGAGTGGCTCGGTAGAGATGGTCAACGACGCGGGTTGCGCGCTGCTCGGCTATACGGCGGCGGAACTGGAGCATCGCGATCTTTCGACGGTGCTGCGGCTGGGGGAGGGTAGCGGCGACTTCCACGCGCGGATCGGGCTGCGCGACGGACGGCTGGTGCGCAGCTTCCTGCCCGATCAGGCGGTACGACGCCGCGACGGCAGCGCGGTGATCGTCGATGTATCGATCGGGGTGATGCGCGTTCGCGATGGCGACCATCTGGTGCTGTCGCTGCGCGATGCGTCGGAGCGTGCGCGGATCGAGCGCGCGAAGGACGAACTGATCTCGACCGTCAGCCACGAACTGCGCACTCCGCTGACCTCGGTGGTCGGATCGCTGGCATTGCTGCGCGCGGGCGTGCGCAGCGACTGGACCCCGCAGGCGCAGCGGCTGATCGACATCGCCGACAATAATGCGCGGCGGCTGATCCGGCTGATCAACGACATGCTCGACATCGACCGGATCGAATCCGGGCAACTGACGATGGCGCGCGACACGCTCGACGTGCGCGCGGTGGTGGCGCAGGCGGCGCTGGATGCGGAGGGGCTGGCGCGTAGCCGCGACGTCCGGCTGCGCAACGTGCCGGCGAACACCCCGGTCATGGCGCTGGGCGATGGCGGGCGATTGTTGCAGGTGGTCACCAACCTGCTGTCGAACGCGATCCATGCGTCGCCGGGTGGCGCGAACGTGACCCTGTCGACGTATGCCGCGGCGAGCCGCGCGGTCGTGAGCGTGGCCGATCGCGGGCCGGGTGTGCCGGCCGCGCTGCGCCAGCGGCTGTTCCGTCGCTTCCAGTCGCAGCGGCAGGATGGCACCGGGCTGGGCCTTGCCATCTCGCGGGAGATCGTGCGGCGGCTTGACGGATCGATCTGGTTTGAGGATCGTGCCGGCGGCGGCACGCAATTTCTGTTCGACCTGCCGCTGATCCAGCCGCCGGGCGTCGTCGCGGCAATCGACGGGGCGCTGCCGGTCGTGCTCCACCTCGACGACGATCCCGACCTGCGCGAGACGGTCGCCGTCGCGCTGGCGGGCGTCGCGACGATCCTGCCCGCCGCCAGCCTGAGCGCAGCGCGTGCGGCGCTGCGCGGCGGCGCACCGTCGCTCGCGCTGCTCGACATGCAGGTCGTCGACGGCCACGGGCCGGAACTGATCCCCGAACTGGTCGATGGCGACGGCCGCGCGCTGCCGATCGTGATCCTGTCGGGGCAGGACGTGCCGGCCGTGCTGGCGGCGCGCGCGGCGGTGGTGCTCACCAAGGGACGCCACGGCATGGCAGACGTGGTCGAGACGGTCAGGCGGTTGCTGGCGGCGCGCGAGGAGGAAGTATGATCGGGCCGCTGCGTCTGTTGTTCGTCGACGACGACGCGGACATCCGCATGATCGTCGCCCTGACGCTCGCGCGCGATCCCGCGATCGCGCTGGATGCGGTCGCCTCCGCAGACGAGGCGCTGGCGCGGATGCGCGTCGGCACGCCGCCCGACGCCGCATTGCTCGACGTGTCGATGCCCGACATGGACGGCCCGACACTGGCCGCCGCGCTGCACACGATCGCGCCGCGGCTGCCGGTGATCTTCATGACCGCGCACAGCCGCGAGCGCGAACTGGCGGTGCTTCGCGCGGCCGGCGCGGTCGGGGTGATCGTCAAGCCATTCGAGCCGCTGAAGCTGGTCGACCAGATCCGCGCGCTCCTCTAGAGCCGCTTCACCTTGCGTCCGCGCGCGACATGGTCGGGCTTCAGCCGCCGCGTCGCGAGCGGGCCCTGCCGTGTGTAACGGTCCTGTGCGATGTCAGTACTGACCCACACCTTACGTCCCGGGAAACCCCGATGCTCCGGCCGGCGCTGAACGCCAGCGTCCGGCTGCTGATGCCAGCTGCACCGATCCCTGCATCCCGATGTCGACGCGCGTGCCGACGTCGTGCCGCGGTTCCGCTTTGGCGACCTGCGTAGGCCCGGTATATCATTCGCAGCGAAGCTGCCGTGCCCGGCATCTCGGCCCCGCTGCGATAGTCGAGCGCGATGTTGTTGATCGCGCGTCGGCACCCGGAACAGGCGGCTGTCCGTGCCGACGCCCGATACGTTGCCGTTCGTCACTCCTTCATCGGCGCCCGGCCAGGCGGAGGCGGCGATCCCCGCGCCGGCGGCGCCCCGGCTCGAACCAAGGCGCGCCGATCAAGGCTCCTGCTTTGGCCCGCTCGTTCTCATCCAGTAGATCGCAAAGCACTATCAGCAGCGATCAGCCTGCTCGAAGGTCGCGCGGGCAAGTCGGGCTCGCTTCTGCTGACACCGACGCTCGAGGCTCAGCGTGCCCGATCCGGAAGGAGAACGTGAAGGCTAAGCTGGCACTGCCACATACCGCTTATGGTGAGCTGGAGGGCGCGCCGCGTCAGTATGCCTAAAAGATGGTTAAGACACTGAGTGCTTACATCCTGTCGCGATTCGGCTCTGCAGCGACTTTATGATGCCGTAGATATTGCAAAAACAGCGTTAGCCATTCGACCTTGGTCTAATTTCCACGGTGTTAACAATGTAAATTTTAGTTTGTTAACCAGGCGCCGCGATGCCTGTGCTCTCGTGAAGCGGGGGTTGTTATGTCTTATCAAGCATCGGCAAGTGACCGGAATGTCCGGCGTCGACTGCGTAATTCAACTTGCATCACGACTGTTTTTGCAGGCGTGGCCCTCCTGAATGCGGCTCCGTCCAGTGCACAGCTGTTGACACTGACCGGCCTTTTCAATGATTTGAATATCTTGAGTGCGACTGTGAACGACCAAGGTGTCAAGATCACCGCCAACACCAATCTCACCAACGCTTTAAACACCAACGTCAACGCGCTTACGACGACCGTCAATAATCAAGTCACCGCACTTCAAGCTGTCCAGGCGACCGCGACAGTGAACGCGAACTCGATTGCCACTGTCACCGCGTCGGTGAATCAGCAGCAAACGCAACTCACCGTGAACAGTAACCTGCTGAATGGGCTTAGCACCGGTCTGGGCACGCTTGGCTCCACCGTCACTTCGCAGGCTACCGCCCTTGGGGGTTTGCAAGCCACCGTCAACGGCAATGTCTCTGATCTCGCTGCACTGTCCACGACAGTGAACCAGCAGGGCTTGCAGCTCACCGCTCGTCTCGGCGCACTGGACACACTGAGCGACGGCGTGACGTCGCTCACCGGCACGGTGACCGGGCAGGGCCAGGTCGTTCAGGCGCTACAGGGCAGTGTGGCGACGGTGGCGAACGATGTGGGAGCATTGACCGGCACCGTCGGCAGCGTCGTTCTGGACGTGGCAGCTGCAACCACCCAGCTCGCGCAGCAGGGCACCGATCTCGGCGCACTTCAGGCGAGTGTTGGCGCGAACGCGGCTGACGTCCTCGGGCTTCAGGCAACGCTTGGTGCAACGGGCATCGACGTGACGGACCTGCAGACCCATGTGGCTGACCACGAGCTGCGCATCGCGGCCAACACCGCACAACTTGGCACGCTCGGCGCGACCGTTACGGTACAGGGTACCATGCTGGATCAGCAGGGCGGCGACATTGCCACTGCGGCAGCTAATATCGCGAGCCTCCAGGGCCTCGTGAACTCACAAGCCGGTACGTTGGGCGCCCTTGGCACGACCGTTACGGCGCAAGGGACGCTGCTGGGCGAGCAGGACACTCGCATCACCGCCAACGCGGATGCGATCCTGTCACTTCGCAACATGGCCGTCAGCGGCAATGCAAGCCCCCTGCAATATACCACCCTGGCAGCTCCGACCGTGGCGACGACGGCAGCAACCAACGACGTAGCCGTTCTTGGTGCGGAACCCGGCCCCGTTCGGATCCACAACGTCGGAGACGGACAGGTCGTCGCCAACTCGACCGACGCGGTGAATGGCGGGCAGCTTTTTGCCGTGGGGCAGCAGGTCGACGGACTTGCGGCGATAGCGGTGCAGTATGACGATGCAACGCACGCTCGTATCACGCTCGGTGGAAGCGGTGCTGCGCCTGCAGTGATCGCCAACGTGGCACCGGGAAGTCTCACTTCCGGATCAAGCGAGGCCGTCAACGGCGGACAACTTTCGGATACGAATGCTCTGGTCGCTGCGCTTCGCGGCGATGTCACCGTTCAGGCGCGCGATCTCTCGGTCGCGCAGAGCGATATCTCGGTCCTTGGCGGCACGTTGAACGCGCAAACCGCCCTGCTCGGCGCCAATGCCGCTTCCATCTCTTCGCTCCGCGACGACGTTGACAATGGTGCGATCGGCCCCGTCCGCTATTCGGATCCCGCGGCGCCCGTACTGCCGAACGGCGGGACGATTACGCAAAGCCTGGCGCTTGTCGGTCGCGACCCCGCGCCCGTCAGGCTCCACAACGTCGGCGACGGCCAACTGGCAAGCGGCTCGACCGATGCCGTCAACGGCGGACAGTTGTTTGCGCTGTCGCAGCGTTACCAGAGCTTTGCCGACCTGGCGCTGAGTTATGACGATGCATCGCATGCATCGGCGACCCTCGGGGCCACCGGAGTGCCTGTCGCTCTCCGCAACATCGCCGCGGGCACGCTGGCCGCAGGCTCAAACGATGCCGCGACTGCCGGGCAGTTATTCGACACCAACCGGACCGTCGCTTCGCTCACCAATCTGGGACAGCTGCAGGCCGGCATGATCGGCACGTTGGACACGCGCGTGGGCGATCTTTCGCAGGATCTCGGGCAACTCGGCCTGTCGATCGACACCGGTTCGCGTGGGCCACTACGGTATGCCGACATTGCGACTCCGACCACGCCCAACGGGGGAATTCTCTCGCAGGACCTGACACTCGTCGGGGCGGGCAGCGGGCCCGTACGGCTTCACAGTGTCGCGGATGGTCTCATCGCTGCCGGTTCCTTCGATGCAGTGAACGGCAACCAGCTCTTCCTGCTCGGGCGTAGTGCGGCAAACGCGATGGGGCCGGGCTTCCGCTATGATTCCGTTACCGGCTTCTCGGGCAACTTCACTTTCAAGGGCCAGTCATATGGCTCGGTGCAGTCTGTATTTGGCGCCATAGAGACGTCGCTCGGAACGTCGGCCGGCAATGTCCCGGGTACGGGCGGAGCCGCTGTCGATCCCGACAGCATGAAGTATTTCCATGCGAATTCTACGATGGTCGACAGCGAGGCCACCGGCTTTGACTCGACAGCCATCGGGCCGGCCTCGACATCGTCGGGCGTTGCCGCGATCGCGGTCGGACGAAATGCCGTAGCAGGCGGTGACAGCTCGGTTGCGATTGGCGACGGGGCTGCGGCGATGGACGGCAAGGCGGTTTCGATCGGCCTTGGCAACGTTGCGTCGGGCGACGGCGCTGTGGCGATCGGCGACCCGAACTATGCGACGGGGGAGGGCGCCACCGCACTCGGCAAAGACAATAACGCGACCGGCGTCGGTGCAATCGCGCTTGGCAACATCAACGTCGCGGAAGGCAACGGCAGCACCGCTATCGGCTCGATGAACCGCTCGAGCGGACTTGGTGCCGCAGCGCTCGGTTATACCAACATCGCCGCGGGCAAGGGTGCGATAGCCATCGGCACGCACAACAGTGCGATCGGCGACGGAGCGCTGGCGATCGGCGCCAACGTCGTCACCAACGCCGCTGATACACTCGCCATCGGCAACGATGCCAGTGCTAACGGCATCCGTGCCGTTGCGATCGGCAACAGCGCGGCGGCAACGGCGGTCAACGCGGCAGCCTTCGGCTATGACGCCGAGGCAGCGGCCGACTACTCGACAGCCGTCGGGACAATCGCGCGCGCTGACGGGTTCGGCGGAACGGCGCTTGGCACATTGTCCAGCGCCAGCGGCTATGCCGCGAGTGCCTTTGGTTCGGGCGCGATCGCCGACAAGGAAGGAAGCGTCGCCCTCGGTTCTGCTTCGCAGACGATGCGCGGTGCGGTGAGTGGCTACAGCGCCTTTGGTACCAGTGGATTGCAGCAGTCGCTGGGCGAAGTCGCGATCGGGCGTAACCTGGCCTACATCGACCCGCTCACCAACATCTCCACGCCGACGGGCAACCGGCAGATTACGGGTGTCGCCGCAGGTGCCGAGGACACCGACGCGGTCAACGTCTCGCAGCTCCGCGGTGTGTCCGGCACGCTGGCCGCGGTGTATGTCAGCGGTTTCGGCGGCGGCGCGCGCTACGACAGCACCACGGGCTCGCTGGCCGGACCCAGCTACACGCTTGGCGGCGTGACCTACTCGAGCGTCGGCGATGCGCTGCAGGCGATCAATGCGCGCCTGGACACTGCGGCTGGTGCCGGCGACGCGAACGCGCCCGGGAACAACGCTCCGCCCGCCACCCCGGCGATCGATGGCGCTGTTTCTGCGGGAACGTCTCCGCCGGTCAATCCGTCGACGGATAATGGCGGGAATAGCGCGGCAGCCACCAACGTACAGCTCGCCGCCGCGACAACACAGATCGCCGCAACCACTACCCGGGTAGCTGCCGTCGAGACACGCGTCAGTTCCGTTGAGACAAAGGCCGAGCAGGCGCTTGCCGCCAGCGGCCGGTCCATCCAGTATGACGGTGATGGGGAAACCTCGATCACGCTGGGCGGTGATAAGGCGGTAGCCCTCCACAATCTGGCGCCGGGTACGGCCGACAACGATGCCGTCAATGTCGCACAGCTCAACAGTGCGATGAACGGCGCCGTCGACGCAGCGAACAGCTATACCGACCAACGTGTGGCCGCTCTCTCGTTCGACCTTGGTCGCGTCAACCGTGATCTAAGTGCGGGAGTTGCCGGAGCGTTGGCAATGGCCGGAATGCCTCAGCCCTATGAGGAAGGAAAAAGCATGTTCTCGCTAGGGGCCGGTACTTTCCAGGGCCAGTCTGCAGTTGCCATGGGTGTGTCGCGGATCATGAGCGACGGACATGCCATCATCAAACTGGGTGCAACGTACAACAGCCGCAAACGCGTCGGCGCAAACATCGGTGTCGGTTACCAGTTTTAAGCGCGATCGATTGTCCAGGCGGGTGCAAGAAAGCACCCGCCTGGAATCAATCCTGTGCGATCTTGCTGGCTTTCGGGGATTTATAGCCCGGCAGCATGCCGGCGAATGATTGTGCGAAGGCGTGGTGACGCTCAACGGGAACTGAGGCGACCATCGCATCGGCGATCGCCTTGATTTCGTCCTGCGTGAGCGCCCCGCGGTTATGGAGCGTCTGCAACAGTGCCACCACACCGATGTAAGCGGTATCGGCCTGGTGCATTACCGCTTCGATCGCACCCGCGATCTTATGAACATCGGCGACTGCCATGGCGAGTGGTTCCTTTCCTAAGCCCTTCGGGCATCATGATAATTGATGAGACAGTCCGCAAGTGACACCGGCTGCCCGGACGCTTCGGCATATTCGTGGACGCCACGCCATGCGCAGTTCGAGGCGGCAAGGCGACCCAAGGTCTGCATGATGGTCGGCTCAGGCAGCATTGTCGTACTTGCCAACGAGTGCTCATTCTGCGGACGGCCGCAGCGCCGTTTTTTCAAACTCACGCGTGCCGTCGTCCTGGCAGGGTAGCAGCCGGATCAGCCCGAGCACACCTCAAGCCCCGCTCAAGATGAGCAATCGCTTCGAACTGGTCGCCTGCTCACTCTAACCTGTGTGATTACCATAAAGCAGGGGTAGAGAAAAGTTGGTCTGAATCTTAGACTTTAGTCGAAGTGAAGGGGAAGGGCTGCCGAGTCATTAAGCACCCTTATCTACCAAGGGCGCTGTGTTTTTACTTCGTCAACCGAAGTGTCCTCAGGAGATGCTCGCATGACCTATGTTACCGCAATGCACTCGCGTTCGATCGCGAGCGCAGTTGGCGCGGGCTTCGCAATGCTGTCCATCCTCTTTGCTCCCGTACAAGCAGACGCATCAACGCAAGGTAGTCTTGGCGCAACTTCGACGGGATCGGTCACGATTACCGCAAGCGTCGCAAACCGCGCGCAGATCACCGGGCTGAGCGATGTGGCGTTCACCAACGTCGATCCCGCGAGCGCCGCCACCGCCGCGCAGAGCAATTGCGTCTGGAGCAACACGGCGACCAAGGGTTACAGCATCACCGCAACGGGCAGCGGGACCGCCGGCGCGTTCACGCTCGCCAACGGCAGCCTTTCCGTACCCTACACCGTGCAGTGGAACGCCGGCGGCGGGCAGACCAGCGGCACTGCGCTGACCGCGAGCACGGCGCTCGCCGGCATGACGAGCACCGCGGCCAATCCGACGTGCAGCACCGGCGCAGCCACGACGTCCAGCCTGATCATCGGCATCGCCGCGTCGAACCTGCAGGGCATGACCTCGGCAACGAGCTATACCGGCTCGCTGACGCTCCTCGTCACGCCGCAGTAACCCGGACCGTCGGCCCGAACGGTGAAGGTGATCCGGCGTATCGCGACGGCGGCCCTTGCATTGGTGGCCGTGGCTGCCCCTGCGGCAGCGCAAAGCGTCCAGGTCAGCGGCCTGACCGACGTCGCGTTCGGTACGATCGGCGCATTCGGCACTGATCTGGTCCGCAGTCAATCACTCTGCGCCTTCAGCGGGCTGCTGGGCGGACGTTACGCGGTGACCGCATCGGGCTCCGGCGCTGGCGGCGCGTTCACGCTGTCGAACGGTGCCGCCGCGCTGCCGTATGAAGTGCAATGGAGCACCGCCGCGGGGCAGAGCGCGGGCACCAGCCTGACCGCCAATGTCCCGCTCGCCGGGCAGACGATGCTGCTGAGCTGTCCCGTCCTCCAGACGACGAATACAAGCCTGATCGTGATCCTGCGCGCCGCCAACCTCGGTGTCGCGACCGCCGGCAACTATTCCGGTACGCTGACCGTGATCCTGGCGGCCAATTGACGTGGCGCGGTGCTTAGACCTTTCCGGATGGCGGCGCGTGCCGCGGCACGCCGGCGCGCTGCTGGTCGCATCGCTCTGGGCACTCCTGGTCGCTTCCGCTGCACACGCGGCCGACTCGTCGGCACCACACGTCACCGCCGCGATGCCGGCCGAGTTCGCCGCGTTGGCCGCAACGCAACGCACGATCGTCGACATCTTCGTCGGCGCCCGCCGCATCGGTCAGTTTCCCGCCGATGTCGCGCAGCACGACGTCCGCCTGCTCGATCCCGTCGCGATTGCCGCTGCCATCCCGGACGTGCGCGACATGGCCGCGGTGACTGCGGCGCTCAGCAAGCCGCTGTCGATCGACGCGCGACCGCCCTGCGACCCTGCGACCGGCTGCGTGGCTGCTACCGGCACCGGCATCAATGCTACCTATGATGCCGCGACCTTTCGACTGGCGCTTTCGCTTGCCCCCCGGCTGCTCGCCGTCCGCAGCGTGCAGGCCGACTATCTCGAGGATGCACTGACGGCGCCATCGGCCGTGGCGACGATCGGCATCGCGGTTGCAGGCGGCGGCGGAGCGGGCACCGCCTATGCTGTTCGCAACCGGCTGGTCGCGGGGGTCGGGCCGATCCACCTGCTGTCGGACACGTCCTTCTCGACATGGGACGGCGCGCGGATGGATACCCTGGCCGCTGACATCGACCGCCGCGACCTTCGGCTCCGCGCGGGCCTCTTCTACGCGCCCGGTGCCGACCTCGTGGGGCGCCGGCGCATCCTTGGTGTGGGCGTCGCGACGCAGTTCGACACGCGGGCGGACCGCATGGCGTTGAGCGGCACCCCGCTGATCGTGCTCCTGGCGCAGCGCGCGCGGGTCGACGTCTACGTCCAGGGGCAGCTGGTCAGTTCGCAAACCTATGAAAGCGGCAATCAGGCGCTTGATACCAGCTCGTTCGCCGACGGCTCCTATCCGGTCGAGCTGCGCATCACGGAGAATGGCGGCGCGACCCGGGTCGAACAGCGCTTCTTCAGCAAAAGCGCCGCGCTGGCCCCCGCGGGCCGGGTGGTCTTCGACGCGCAAGTGGGCGTTCTGGCACAGACTGGCGCCGATCGGGGCGAACGGATCGCGATTGCCACCGGCGGGGCGCGAGGCCGCTTCGGTGGACATGTCGCATGGGACGCGGCGGCGATGGTGACTGCGGCCAACAGTGTGGCGGAGGGTGGGCTCTCACTGCTCACCGAACGCGCGCAGGCGCGTGTCGCGCTGCTGGCCTCCACCCGCGGCGATCGCGGCGTAGCGGCGCAGCTGAGTTCGGCCGGCGGCAGTCCGCTCGGCTACAGTCTCGACCTTCGTCATGTGCGCAGCGCGACCGGTACCGCGTTGATCGCCGACACGGCCGACACGGCCGACGCGTCGGATCGCGATATGGCGACCCGGATGATGCGCCTGCGCGGCACCGGGACGCAGGCGAGCTATACGCAGCTCCTCGGAAACCTGTCCTATTCATTGCCGCGTGCGCAAGTGGGCCTTTCCGGCTATCTCTTTCGCACCGCTGCGCGGGGTGCCGCGTATTCGTTCGGCCCCAACATGCGCTGGTCCGTCCTTCAACGCGATCGATTCCAGTTGTCGCTCACCGGGCAATATGCGCGCACCCGGCGCGGCGATGCGCTGGCGTTCGGGGTCCAGTTCCAGCTGCTGGGACCGCGCGCCGCGATCAGCACCGCGGCGGGCGTACAGCGCGACGTGGTCGGGGACAGGCACGTGCTCTCGCCGGTGATCGAGTCGTCGGCGACGCTGCACCGCGACGATATCGCCGGCGGCACGCTCGATGCCGGCGCGCTGGTGCAACGCGCCGCAAACGGCAGCATCCTCCAGCTTACCGGGGAGCGACGCAGCGCGCTTGGCCGTGCCGCGCTGGCCCTTACGGCGCGGCCGGACGCGCCGAACGGTGGCTTGCAATACGGGCTCACCGCGCAGACCTCG